>JAWOAU010000011.1:0-70063 GCA_046498385.1 Thermoplasmata archaeon
GCCCCCTTCTGTTTGACCACCGCCTCCACCGCCACCGGCTGCAGCTAAAAAAATTCCTTCCTCCACCACAGGATCATAGTCGGCCCATATCTCGGTAGAACCCCCTCCTCCACCACCATAACTACCACCGGAACCTCCGTGAATATACCCCCAGCCTCCAGATCCACCATCAATCGAATTATATCCTCCTCCTTCTCCAACCCATAAAGCCAAATCATCGAATCCAGACACATCAAAAGTGGCTTCTACTTTTCCCCCATTGCCACCATAATATCCAAAACCACCACCACCGCCTGCACCGGACACCGAAACATGTATCTCGCCGACGTGGAAACCGGGATGACCTTCATCTGTAGATACTCCTGTCAAATCCACCTCGAAGGGACCTTTTCCTTCACCGCCATATTCGTCATAGGTATAGGTAATCGTAGTTTCTTCACCACTCAAACTCGGATCGTCCATAATAGCTTGAGATGATCCTTCATTATCATGGTTAAGATCGGGACCTTCCAACTCAGGGCAACTAGAAGTGTCTAAATCATCAATCAATACAGAATTTCGGAAGTGATCTTCAAGATCCTCTCCCGTTGGAACGTACTTGGCATTGGAATCTACTCTCCTGGAGAAATCAACTGCACCAACGCAGCTCATAACGATTGTTAGCCCGATCAGTACTGCCGTTATTTTACTATAGGTGACTCCCATAAGATTAAGAATGGAGTTCCCTTTATTTATATCTTTAGTACCTAACGGCGGGATTCATAAAATAAATAGTATGTAGGTGAGTAGGAAAGCAAGTATCAGGTACACCAAAAAAACAGAGGATTCTTTGTAATCATCCTTATAGATCAAGTAGAATTCCAAGACACCTGCAGCGGCGAGTAGAGCTAATAAAAGTGTACTGAGAGTGGCTCCCAAAGAAACTACCGCATCCATGACGAAGTAACTAGTGAATACCGCAAGTGCAAAGAAGGCACCTATGATGATCTTTGCTTTTTTGAGGCCGAGAAGCACCGGCAGGGTCTTTAATTCCTTTTCCTGATCCTCATGGAAACTATTAATATCTGTAAAATGAGCAGCTAAAAAGAAGATGGTAAAGAAAAATATAGGTACCGCAGCGGGGATGCTAAGTAATTCACCGGTCAAACTGTGTCCCAGCATCAGCAGCAGAAGGGAGTTGACGGCCACGGGTAGCTTGGATATCATTGGGATATTCTTTACCATGAACGGTGGTGCGGAGTAAAAAAAGGAGCCGCCCATGAAGAGGAGTATGAAGAACAGGACCCGGCTGCCTCCGGCGTAAGAATATATGATCGCAAGGAAGAAAAAGGAGACAGTCATGATCTTACATGTATCGAGAGGTATGATACCTGGCTCTTGTTTATCGGTACTGTTCAACTTGTCCATGAAGACTGCGAAAAGCCATGCCAGTACGAAGGAACAGAGCATGAATACTATCTTGGTAAGAGAGTACTGGGTGATCTCCACGGGGTTGACGACGTGTGCGACGCCCATACCGAAAAATATCATCAAAATGTAATGTCCCAGCCTGAAAGGTCTTATCTCCTTCAATATCCCTATAAGATAGTCCTTACGCATCAGATATAGGTTGATCACCAGGAGCAGCAGTATCCAAAGGAGGAAGTACTTAACTCGGAACAGTGTGGAGGGATGATAGTCAACCCCCAGTAATTCCGCCGATCTTTGCATCAATATCAAGGTGGAAGAGCCCATGAACATGACGAAATATACTACGAATGTGAAGAATGCACTCCTGATAACGTTCTCGTTCTTGTAGTAGAAGTACAAGAAACTCAGCAACATCAGGATAAATATGGAAACCCTTATCCCTATGTTGGGGCCCAAATCTTCCACCGGTCCGAAGAAGGTGAAAAATCTGTAAACGAGCTCACCCTCCATGCCGCTGAGCATGTAGGTATGTCTGTACTCCCTAGGACCGTAGATCAACATATCCACGAAGGGGCCTAACAGTATCACGCTGAGGAAGGCGGTCAGTACCCCCATGACCTTCTCGCTCTTCTCCTTGGTCGCCAATCTATATATCACCCACAGTATCAGCAATACCGCGACTCCCGTTGAGATGTGAGCCAGAAGCCAATCTCTATTGAAGGGAACTCCCTCGCCGAACATATCGAGTATATTTCGAAATGTAGATATGAAGATGATGGCGGCTATACAGTGGTAGATCGGTACATCCTCAAATCTTTCCACGTAGTCCCCGAACTTCTCCACTATATTATGTACCATGGTTGAAAATACGATACATCTTTCGAATATTTATACCTTAGCCATATTCAAACCACTTCTATTGTATCCACGCCGCCAGTCAAGGCCGTTCCAAATTTCAAAGCATATTTTTCTACGACTCATGGAGGGTAACCAAAAATCAGTTATCCAACCTGTAATTTATCGTATCGAAGATTGATGAAATCCATAGATTTAAAGCGTTTAGGGACGCCTTCGGGGCCCTTGACCGTACTCCTGTATGTTTTTGGGATGGGGGTAATCGATATTCTTCTACGGGCCGGGCTAATGGGCCGCGAATTTCTGTCACTACCTCTGTTGTACGTGAACTCCCTTTTGTTCGGCCTTTTTCTAGGAGTGATTTTGATATTATGGCGGTTAGTATCTTCTCAGGAAGAGATCTCCCACCAGCTAAAAGAACTGCTTAGTTACTACTGGATCCTTTCACTGAACCCGCTTATCGTCTACTTGTTCCACGGTGACCTTTCCGGGGATATCATATCCTCCGGGCTCATGGGTATCCTGTTACCGGTCGTTGTCATCTCCTTAATACTCGGTTTTAAAAATCATTTCAAAGATGGGGTGCTCAAATTTTTAGCGTTCTCATCCTCTGTCGTCATCCTATCCATCCCGGTCTTCTCTCTCAACAGGGTATCGCTGAGCATGGGTGCACGGCCGCAATTCAAGCTATACGAATTTTTCACTTTTAATGCATTCCTTCGATCGAACTGGACAGAAGGGCTGCTTCTCAATCAAAAGTATCATCTGTTGGTACTTCTACTGCTCGTAGAAATTTTCATCATCTACTCATTACTAATGTACAGATCCTTTTACCCAACCTTCAAAAACATAATAAAAACCGTAAAGCCCTTTCGAACGTTACATTTTGTAGCCATGGTACTGCTGGGAGTGGTATTCCTTCGGACCGCCGCCCCGGATGAGGCACTGTCACTAACTTCCATCAACCACATCCCCTTCGCGGTTCTGCCCGCCCTTTCCCTGACACTGGTATGGCATTTCACCACGCTATTCAATGATAGATATGATATGGACATAGACGTCCACGTTCATCCGGGCCGGCCTTTGATACGGGACAAGCTCGGCTTTCATTTGTATGATGAAACGATGCTCACCTCTCTTTTTCTCTCCTTCATTTTAAGCCTGTTACTGGGATTCCATGTATTCATCCTTAACATCTGTGCCGTCCTCCTGGCAGTTTTATATTCCGTCCCACCGGTAAGGCTGCGTGACAGGTTGTTCGGACATGTCTGCGTAGGATTCGGAAGCGTGATAGCATTCCTTTCCGGTGTGTATTCGCCCTCGCACTGGTATCATGGGATATCCATCTACTCCGACATCCTTGAGCGAAATATCCCCTTTTTCCCGGAAATATTCCAGCTGTCCCTTCTTATCTTTATCGTCCTGTCCATATCTCCCCTCATAAACGCACTGTCCGATTACGAGGGTGATCTGAAGGCAGGGGTAAAGAACGTGTACACCGTCCTTGGATTACAGAAGGGGAAAAAGTTGGTGTCGGTGTTGATAGTATTCCTCTTCATGTCCCCTACCATGTGGTTCAACAGTCCGTGGGACATTCTTTTAATGTTATCCACGGGAATCATATCCGCCTTCATCTTTAACAAAAAAGAGGACCACCGGCCCGTGTTCGCATTGTATTTCCTGGTACTGCTCTACGTGTTGATCAGGTTATGGGGTTATTGATGAGTCTCCTCGAAAAAACTATCCTAGCCCAAATACCTTAAAAAGCGTCTTTCCGGCGTCTAGCTTTGGTTTCATCACCTGAGATACCTCACCATAACAACTAAGGCTACAAACTTCGCCCTGCATTTTCCCTCCAGCTCAACAGTGCATCCTTGGTGAACGGTGATATCCGCATCTATAAGGTATGTAAGAAAAGACGGGAAATCTTTCTTTTTCTTCTTTATGCCCAGATTCACATCAATATCACATAATCATCTCTGTTATGGCGTATCAAGAAGGCAGTGAATCATCAGGTACGGGCGGTTTCACCGGAGACGATCACGTTGTTCACGTAGAAACCTTGGAAATCGGCTTCATCATCTTCGTAGTTGTCCATCACCGTGTTGGTCACAACCCTGAACCGGATGTTGATAACGTTGCCTGAGAAGTCCGATAGGTCAACGCTGAGCCTGTTGAGAGAGCTTGCGTATACCCAGTCCTCGCCTATATCTTCACCGTCGTAACCGCCGTCGTCTCCTCCGGAGACACCCCAAGATGCTCTTACTCCCAGATTGATGGCAACCCAAGTACGTCCACCGTTATCACTCACTTCCACCCTGAATCCCGGCGGAGGTTTGCCGTCCCTTGAATTTATGTTGAATTTGAATTCCGCTTCAAGATCGGCGGTTTCGGCGTTCCGCAGGTCTATGGGATCGGTGATCAAACTGTTGTCGATACCTTCTTTGAACGAGTTCCACCATGCGATGGTCGGCTGCCCATCGCTGTCCATGGTGTTATTTAGCCACCATACATCATCGGAATCCATGGTCTCGTTCCACCAATCACCGCTTCGGGTGGTGATGACGCTGGTATCGTCTATCCACCATCCGCCGGGTTTGACCCCGCCGCCGTACTGTTTGTAGTAGAACCGAATTCTGACGCTCTCCAATGCTTCATAGGAAATATCATATTCATCCTGTAGCACCCACAGTTCCCGCATTAGGTCGAGCTTAACGAACTCCCAATTCATGGTACCGCCGGCACTATTGCCGCTCCAGCAGAAGTGGATATCCTGCCCGAAATCATCCAAATGAGGATCTACGCTGTCGGAATCCAACAGATTACCCGTATAGGGCCCTATATGCGGTCTTATATATCGCCATAGGTAGTCGTTTTCCGGGTCATCTAGATCAGGTACACCGATCTCTATATAAGCCCCGTTTACACCCTGAATCAGCCTATACCTGTGCCAGAAAGTGAGCCACGCTTCATCGGCGTTGGTTAAGTCGAAGACCGGTGTAACCGCCCACTTATCGAAGTTTTCTGGTTCATCCATTAGCTCGTAAGAATCGTCATCATTCTGCAGTACGGGGATGTCCACGCTGGTGAGATTCTGGGGGCCTGATAGAGATGCGCCAATTTGTTCAAATATGTCATCAAGATCTGTCCCATCTTCAGAGTAGTGATACTCTGCTTTTGATGTATTGGCAATTCTCCACAGATTATACTCTACAGTACCGGATTCTATTGCTAAAGGATCTGATGGATTGATATATACGTGATTGTTAGGATCATTCCAAAAGTTTCCTTCAGCTACCGGTCTAACGTTTGTAGTAACTGCATCCCAGTTAGGTATATCTTCATAGTGTTCTAATCCCAAACCAATTGTAAATATTGGAACAGAAGCTCCTAAAAGACCTTTCCGTGTTCCTCCAGTAGGATATACCCAACCCCAGTAGCCAGGCATCTCTTTGTAATCGTTGAGCTGATATTTTCCTATACGCTCAGAGTATGGTTCTTCGGGATAGTTTGGAGAATCCATGTTGTGCCATGGACTCCATTCTTCGCTATTTTGTTCAGCCCTATCGAAAGCTACGGGGCGTGGGTTATTTATTGCTGCAGTATCACTTGCCCGGAGGTCACATCCATCGGAAAGAACTACTACTGCGCGCTGTAATTCAGGTTCTATATCGGCGTATGTATGGACCACCTCCCAATAACCCAAACCTACCGCATCCCATAACGGGGTTTGACCGCCATCCCACCATAGAGCGTTTTCTGTATTTAACTCATCTTCTAAAGATTCCCTGTGATCGGCTAACTTATGATATGCACGACCTTCAACAAGATGTACCGCAGGATTAGATCCACTTCCACCCATGAGTAACACTATGGATTCATTTGATAACTGATTTATTAGGGTAATAGCACCTTGTTGAGCAGCCATCAACCGTTTAATACCTGCGGGCGTGTCATGATCTTTCATTGAATCAGAACCGTCTATAACAATCGCGACGAACACATCCGCCTTTTGTGCAATATCCCCTTCCGGTTCATACATGAAGTAGCTGTAGGGATCGCTGAAAGAGTGGTCGCTCACCACCTCGACTCCCTCAGTATCGGACCAGTTACCTGCAACGTTGGTATCCAGATCTGTGTACTCCTCTCCCATGTAATCTATGGGGCTCTCTCCGCTTATGTAGGCCAGCTGTGCCTCGTGGGACCACTTGCCCGGCCCTTCCTGCATATCGTCCCAGAAGTAGTAAACAGGGGTGGTGACGATGGCCTGGTTGTTGAAGCCCATAAGGTCATCGGTTTCCCGTTCTCCGGGTGGATTGGGTACCTCGGGTATCTCATGCAGTGGATCCACGATCACCCTGAGATTCCTTTCGGGAGATGCGAACTCGGGGGTCCATCTTAGTTCAACGTCAGCGAAGCCGTTTGCAGGTATGTATGCCGATTCGGAGCCGAGATGGTTATCACCGTCTCTGAACCGTACCAAGGCTTCGGATTCAACGCCACCGAGGTTCTGTATTCTTGTGGTGATAAAGTAAGACCTACCGATGTTGGGGTTATCACTCTCTATATCTATATCAACATCGGACACACGCAGTTCGATCCTCTCATCGTAGTGACTGAACCAGTTGTTCACCATATACAAAAATTCAGCGTGCATGGTTTCCGGTGAATAATCGAATCCCAACAAATCGTACCATTGCTGATATTCCTCGTTTATAGGAGTCCTGAAATGCGATATGTCTACCGAGGAGAACACCAGGTTGTAGCCTGCCCCGGCTACTCGGTGACCGTAAGTACTATCCGATTCTTTCAATATGGGTACTCCGTCACCCACGGTCTCGTAGGCAAAGGCATCGTCGTAGGGTTGAAGGCGATAGTTTATCCCATGGCTCAATGGATCATCGAACACGCCTTTCAGTGCTTGAGGGGCTTGTTCTTCTGCATAAGAAGACCTATCTATGCATAGGAAGAATTCAAAGATCTCATCCATCATAGGATCACCAGAAAGTCCTTGTAGTGCACCATCTCCCATGAGAAGCAGATTCTGAGTTCCGGGATATTCCGTATATTCCATGATATCTACCATATCATTCCAACCTAATTCACCTTCTGTTCCCGTTGTCCATATCACCAGATTAAAATTCCTCATGAAGTCCGGGGTCAAATCAAGGTCGGTAGCATTTCTTAGCATGTAGGCATAAGTCATATCACCATATGCATTTTCAATATTCTCCACGGAATAATCAGTATCCGTTGTATCATCGACTATCAGTGTATGGAATCTTACATGGATAAATATGTCCTGATCCGTGTAGGTTATATCGTTGTTCTCCATATTGGCCTCGGGTATACGTTGGTATGGATTCACCACTATCTTGAGTTCGTGGGTACCCACGGGTTCCGCCACCCAATCGAACTGTACAGTTATAGCGCTGTTTTTTGGTATTGCATACTCCTTGAATTTTATCTCTTCATCGTTCATCACCAAAGCCACTTCGGTGTAGTTTTGGTCCAAATCACCGTTATTACGTACGGTGGCGGTCACTTCAACAGTATCTCTGTAATTGGGCATAGGGTTATAGAATTCCTGACTAGTTACCGCAAGATCGGTCATCCTCTCTTCCGATAGTCCACCGAGCCATGTTATAACCTTGTTCACAAGGTCCGACCGGTGACCTGTACCTGCCTCCATAATGCTGTCGATTTTTACGGACTGAAAAAAAGTCCTGTATCCCCCGGGCCCCGTGGTGTTGTACGCAATGGCAACAGTCTCATTGTTTGTGTTGTCCCTGAGTGCAGGTTTTCCTTGATCAACGGGTATGATGTAATGATCTGGCTGATAGTCCATGTGTACATTGAATGTTTCCGCCTGTAGGAATATTCCTTCATGGATACCATCAAGATCGCCCAGCGGTGCCATAGCGTCGTTTCCCCTATCTGAATGAAGGTATGTTTCGAGGAAGTCGTGATTACTGATGTCATCTGCGATATTTTCACCTATCAACCATAATCTATGGTTCTTATCCAAAAATTCTTCCAACTCATCTTTATCGTCTTCGATAAGCGTGTCCGTATTCGATCCGGTTACCCAGATGACGAGGTCGTAGGCGGACAGCTGTATTTCACCTACATCGTATGCAGGACCGCTACCTCCAGAAGGTATGATAAAAGTGTCATGACTATAGCCTAATCCCATAAGGGTGTTTCTCATGGTCTGAGCGTCCTGGCTCAAGGTGCTGCTGGTTCGGGATAAACCCTTGTCTACCAACAGTATGGTCTGTTGCACGTCTAAATGCTTGCTGCCGTATGCTACGTTGTCGTTGTAATGCGCCTCTACAGTTACGTTGTGCACCCCTGCAGGTCTTATCCTCCAATCAGCCATTACATCTCTTCCACCACCTGCGGGAACGGTTATGGTTTCCGTATGGACTATGCTCCACGTACCACCAGGGGAGGTGACATTGAATACGATATCGGCCATGGTTTGAGTACCCCCTCGGTTGTAAATGCCCGCACTTGCCGTTACCATCTCTCCACTGATGGGATATGCGGGGACGAACTCCATCCGCTGTTCGTCCACGCGAAGTTCAGCCTCATCGAGTTTTTCATCGGGCTCTCCTACGTTGAGTTCCAGATATGCAAAATCTCTGTTGTCACCTTCGTCGCACGCCCTTATATCCAATCTATAGGTGCCGTTTTCCAGGTCATCAGGGATTGTATGGCGCAAGTTGAAGCGGTAGACACGGTTATCTAATCGGCTATGGCGGTACATATCTTTAACTTCGCCTCCGATAGGCTCTAGGTCTAGGGTTACATTTAGGTCTTCAAAGGGCGAATTCATGTCCATGACCTCTACCCAGAAGGTAACTCTTTCATCAGGATATGCAAAATCATCCCCGACTATGGGATAATCTACGTCCACCGCTCTTATAATGGGAGCTAGTTCTTTAAATTCATCCCTTAGGTACATTTGGAATATGGTATGTGACCGGTACTGATCCAGCATTACCAGCTCTATCTTTTCCGCTATAGATAGTCTAACCTGTTCAGCGCCAGAGAATTCTAAGCGTGCGGTGGCGCCTATGGTCCACTCGGAATTTCCTCCGATGCTGGCACGTATATCGTCCTGTGATACACGTATCATATCTCGCCCTTCGTCGATAAAGAGCATCATCTCAAGGTCCTGTATCTCGATACTCTTTCCGCCCTCGTGTGATATATTCAGATAATAGGTGTCCAGTTCTTCCCAGGTTATGGATAATCTGCGGTGTTGTTGGGGTACGGGCGGTTCAAAATTTTGAACGCTGGCGAAGATGGCCGTAAAAAGCACTATCGTTATGCTTAGAGTGAGTATACTGCCCACTACCTCGGAAACACCTTCTTTGTCCAGCTTAAACCCTCTTCTTAACATGGATATCAACCTTCTTCTATAGAGCTACCGCTCACGATAACGTTATCAACGTAGAAACCGGCATCCTCCCCGGGATCATCGTAGTGATTGTAACTACCGGTGGTTGTGATCATCCTGAATCGTATGCGGATAACTTCACCTCTGAAGTCAGATAGATCCGTCTCCAACCTAGCTAGAGACTCGGCAGAGGTCCATCCGTGACCTATGTCTGTTCCCTGATATCCATCACCGCCGCCGGAAACACCCCATGAAGTTCTAACACCCAAGTTGATGGCCTGCCACGTCCGTCCGCCGTCGGTGGTGATCTCCACCCGAAATCCGTCCGGTGGTGCGCCGGATTGAATATTGAAATTGAACTTAAAGTACGCGCTAAGTGTTGCATTTCGTGCGTTTGTCAGGTCTATGGAGGTGGTTATCAAGCTGTTGTCTATTCCGCTCTTCAGGTAATCTCCGTCGGGATCGGTAGGATGAGCGTTGCGCCACGCGGTGGTCGGATTTCCGTCCCAACCGGTGACCTCTTCCGTTCTCCAGACGTCCCGATGAGAATCAGTCAGATCATTATCGCCTCTGCTCACCACCATCCGTACGTCATCCAGGTACCAACCGTAACCTGTACCACCACCGTACTGGGTGTAGTTGAACATTATCCTTACATCGTCCTCATAACCCTCGGGAACGTACCGCAGCACGTTTATCTGTACCCTGTCCCAGCCGAAGGCTCCCCCACCGCTGGTACCACTCCACGCGAAGTTGATATCATTCCCGAAGCTGTCCGTTCTTGTAACATCCATGTCAAGATTACTGGTGTAGGCCCCTTCCGTTGGTATTGCGTAGGTCCATGCGTAACCGTGTTCGTCCACCCAATCTGCATCGAGATCCTCATCGGCCATCACGCCTACCATCACGAAACCACCATTGGTACCGGTAACCATTCTGTACTTCGAGCGGAAGACGAGTCCAGCTTGCTGGTAATCCTGGAGGCTGAAGGATGGTGTGATCGCGGTTTTGTTGGTATTTTGCTCTCCAGGTTCACCGGGGTCGAGGTCATCGGGATCCTCTCCCTCAGCAACAGTGGTGAATGACCATGTTGCGGATTCATTCGTCATTGTTCCATCAAATGCTATTGCATACCATGAGTATTCAACTTCATATTCAAGACCGTACCATCTAACCCCCGGGGTTCTAGTTCCACTGGGAACATCAAGATCGAAACCGATCAAATTGTCGTTGGATGCATCAAAGAATGCCACATCCATTGCTTTATCATCCGGGTGGGACACATATACACTCAGACTCGGTGTTGTGCTAACTGATGTTGCCCCGTCGGTGGGGTTTGGGTTTGTAGGTGAATCCGGAGGGTTTATTGCGGAATCCGAATGGGTAAACCCTTCTATACGAGAATTGTGATCTTCATCACCCCATGAGAAATATGAATATGTTCGTGTCCACCAGTATCCGTCCCTCTGTGTATAGTAATAAACAGTCCATTCGTTATCACGTAAGCTAACAGCACCCAGTTGTTCTGTGGTGAATTCGGCTCTTTGATTCCATGCACCACTTCCAAATCTATCGTAAACCCTCACAACGATGGAATCGGTAGTTGAAATTGAACTGTAAGGAGGTGTCCATGTTGCAGATTGAATACCCTCGCCGTTTGAACTGCGTGATACTTGAGCAACAGGAGTTCCCGTTGTTATCTCTTCCGTACCACCCATCTCGTCCCGGGCCCAAACTCTTATGCCCCATGTAACTGCAACATTAGAATCGATATCGTCTCCAACCGTATCAAAATCCAACCCGGGGCCGTCGGATTCCAATCTATATGTATCCAAGCCGTTGACATCCCAGGTCGTTGTTTTCATATATCGTGTTTCCGTAGTCTGTGCCCAACTATTTCTTGAAGTATATTCAGTACCAGTATCGTAGATGGCTATATCGTTGTCGGGAATAGATGTAACATTACCGGCTTCCGCTGACTCCTGAACAACCTCACTGAATATCTGTTGGAATATGCCTCCGAGTTGATCTGAATCAGGGGCATAGAAGTAACTCCCGTTGGTTGACTTTGCTATCTGGATTAATTGATATTCGCTCGTGAACGGGTATTCGGATGCAAAGGGAGACATGTAACTGGCATCTCCTGAAGGCAGATACGCACTGGGTGATGTACCCAATGCAACCGTGTACGTTAACATCGGTGCATTCACAAGAGCCAAACGTTCTGTGGAACGACTACTTGATCTTCTGTATAGGAGTTCTATCCAATCCACACTACCGTCATCCCAACGTAGTACATCATTATTAGATCCACCTTGATCTCGGTAATCGAATGCATCATCACCCCATTCGTGACCGCCATCAACTCCCCAGGTATGATCCAAAGGTCCAACCCCTCGAACGCATCCGGGGGCATAAATATTACTTCCTCTTTCCGGAGGATCATCAGCAAAATGTTCATCATCACCGTCGGTGAATAGTATAGTCGCTTGAACATAGTCTTCATCAGGAATACCGGTTGGTCTTGGATTGTCAATCACATGGTTCAAGGTATAACCTGATGCATCCCAAAGGGGCGTCCCCCCACTTGCTGTGAAATCGTCTACTCTGGATTTAAAGAAATCCTTGTTGTCGTCCGTCATGTATCTGAAATCTTCCCATAGGAAGGAGCCATCATCTTTATGATAACTGTCCAAATTAAACAAAGCTACCCGATCGTTCTCATCGAACATGTCTATCAGATCTTTGGTTGCTATTTTTGCATCCTCGATTTTATCCCCGGACATACTTCCCGTGGTATCTACCATAACGCCCATATCTATCGGTAACCTGCCGCCGCTTATCTCTCCGCCGACGGACTCCTTGAGATGATACGAGTACGGGTCGCTGAAGGCGTATTCATCGGTATTATTGATACCCTCGGACATATCGTTGTCCCAATCATCGATGATTTCGGTGTAAACCGAGTCGTACTCTCCACTGAGATATTCAAGGGGATGCTCTCCGTTGACGTTCATTATGGTGGCTTCGGTCTCCCAGTTATCCGCCCCGCTCTCCATATCATCCCAGAAGTAGTAGACCGGCGTCTCTATGAGGGCGTGGTTGTTGAAGCCCATGGTATTGTCGCCGATCTCGTCCACGGTACAGCGGGGGTCCACCAGCACACGTACGGGACGTACCGGACCGGCGAACAGCGGTCTCCACATAACTTCCGCAGTCGCACTGCCCCCGGAAGGTATGTACATGCTCTCAGAGGCGATGTGGGAGTCTCCGTCCTTGAAGCGGACCAGGGCATCGGAGGGACTGTGTCCTAAGTTCGTTATGGTAGCACTCAAAAGATAAGAACGGCCGAGCATGGGTTGTTGTTCCTCTACGCTTATGTCCACCGAGGATATCTTGAGTTCAACCCTCTCGTCAACGTTCCCTAGATGATCGGTGACCATGTATGTTAACTCGGTTTGCACGGGTAAGGAATCCAAGTCGATGTCCTCCTGGAAATCGTCGTACCAATCATCCAGGTAGACAGGACCTGTAAGACGGGCAAGGTCCATACCCAGGAAGATCACCTTTGAATCCTCGTAATCGTTTCTCGCACCTATCAGGGCATCCTTCTCATCGTTGTGGTAAGTGTATGCGAATCCGTGGCCACCGTTCAATACAAAAGTAGTGTGGGATCCATCCTCACCGTCAACACTGTATTCCATACCATGACCCAGTTCGTCGTCTATCTCTCCTCTTATCTCGTGAGGTGCATTGGTAACATTTCCAATATCACCTAAATTTCCGCTTATACCCATCACATCGTCTATGAACCCTGAATCAACTTCCCTAATATGTTCAAGCACGTTATCGCCGCTCAAAAAGAAGCTAGTCCCTTCTTTTTTGTCAAGGAATTCCTTTATACTCTCGAGCACGTCTCCAGATATAGCCTCTTTTACTTCCCCTGCATCCCAGTACACTGTATTGTAGCGTTTCAGAGTTTCGTTTATGTCTATGGGATCCCCGTTTTCATCTTCTATGCTTTCATCTTGGTAAGTGTAAATATTATGTGCGTACCCCAGTTCTTCCAAAGTGCTCTGGAGCGGCGTATCCTCTCCTTCGACCCGGGCATTCACCAGCATCACCGAGAAGCGCACGTTCACCGTGTAGTCAACGTCGGTGTAGCGTATATCGTTGTTCTCCTGAGTTGTCTCTTCTACACGGTTGTAGGGATCAACGACTACCAGTATCTCATGCACGCCAACCGGTTCGGCCGTCCAGTAAAAGGTAACGTCCTTTGTCTCGCCCTCAGTTATGTTAACGTACTTTCTGTAGTCCTCTCCCCTGAGATAATTACCGTTAACCTTGAGCCGTACTTCCACGTTCGTCATATTTTCCACACCGTTGTTGAGTATGGTCCCGGTTACGTTTACTTCTTGCTGATACATGGGATGTATCGGTCCGTAGACCCCGTCGAATTTCTGGTCGATCAGGGCAAGGTCGTTGCCGTGACGTTGGCTGATGTTTCCAAGCCATTCGAGTACCCTGCCGGCCATCAGTAACCTGCTCCCGGGCTCCACGGACCTGAACATATAGGAGTTGAACATGGTCCTGTTTCTTCCGCCTTCCCAGCTAACACCCAGTCCACCTCCTCCGTCACCATCTGTCATTGCAAGTGTCCCTTCATCTATTGCATCGATATATCCCCCTTTCCAGGTTCCGGTTGCGGGATAATGCTGTCCCTCGGTGAAAGGCGTGTCTATACCGTATATCAGACTTTTAAAGGGTGCATCTGCATTTGCAATATCTATCTCTGCGTGCAGGTTATCTTGGAGCCAACCATCCCAACCATTTTCTTGAGCATCGTTCAGGATACCTTCGCCTACGAGCCACAGGAATCCACCTTCTTCGATGAACTTCGCAAGATTCTCCCGGTCAGCTTCAGTGAGGGTTCTGCGCATCTCTATATTATCTCCTCCTAGGTCCCTCCTGGTCCTACCGGTCATCCATATGACTAGATCCTGTTCTTTCAGCGGAAACTCACCTTCATCCCAAAGGGGAGGTGAGTTTGTATATCTATAATCCTGATCTAGGCCGTCCAATGCCCCTTTCATCGCCCTTCCGTCGCTGCCATAGGTCTCTTGAGTATCGTCTACCAGTAGTATGATGGGACTTACGAACAATTCACTCCTGTCGATGTTCAAATCCGGACTGGCATCGCTACCGCCGGTTGAAAAGATGTCGTGCAGTTCGACGGTTATCTCATGTTCACCGCTGCCGTTCACCTGCCAGGTAACCTGTAAGTCCCTGCCACCTCCAGCGGCCACGTGGAGATGCTCTATGAAGCCTATATTTTCACCGTAGTCCAACTCATCATACACTTCGTGAGGCAGTCTATCGTAAAACGAAATGTTCATCCTGGCGGAGCTCCCGCCGTAGTTCTCTATGGTGGCCCGGACGGTAACGCTGTCTCTGTTCGTTGGATTCACAGGAATGAACTCCTGTATATTGACACGCAAGTCGGGCTCTTCACCTACGACTCCGGCCCGGCCCACGTTTAGCGTAATGTACTCAGACCGTGACCAGGCTACGCTATTGTTCATGGTCCCGTTAACCGCCAGCTCTCGAGATATATCTTCGTTTCCCGTATGTATGTATATCCGCAGCAAATACGTACCGTTATCCTGTTCTCTAGGCACCGTGAGGGACCCTGAATGGGGGTAAACGAACCGGTTACCTTGTCTGCTCATGTTGTACAGATTGGAACCCCATGCACCACCATCCTGGAATCCTTCTATACGTCCAAGGTCGACCATCACGTTATCTTTTATATCGTTCAAATCTCCGCCATCCCACTCTATATTAGCGTAAAGAGAAACATCTTCTCCTGCATCGACGGCTACATGCCATGGTTGGGGGTACACCACGCCGGCTTCTTTAACATAGGGACGTTCGCCGAGGATACCGCTGATGAATACTTCGCCATCCCACACGATGCCACCGTGGGTTATTATCAATACGGTCAGGCGGTCGACGGAGTTCTCCATCTCACTCCAGTCTTCATAACTTAGCTTATCAGGTAGTTCGGTCACGTTTAACATAAGATTCCCTCCGATATCCCAGTATTGTTCATCCCTCCCGGTGATCTCGATTATCTCTTCGTCGTCGAACATGAAGCGGTGACTGCGAACCCTCTCGTCATAGGACACAATATGAAGACTGGATTCACGAATATTTATGGGATGTCCTCCTTTATGTTCGATGGTTATGGTTCTGATCATCTCTTCATCCACCACCTCCCAACTAAAATTAGCTTCCATGGTCAGATAAGCGGTCCTTTCCGGCGATTCCAATCTTGTGACAGCGGCAAAGATAGTGGAAAAGAGCACTACCGTTATAGATAAAACAAGGATGGTGCCTACCACTTCCGACACAGCACTTCCGTCTTTACTCAGTCTGCGTTTGCAAAAATCATTTCGTTTCAATTTTGATACCCCCAAGGTAACACTACAGCAAGTCTTTCTAGAATATATAAACGTTGTGTGGTAATCACCATTTTCAGATGGTAATCGCACTCGACAACATTTATATCGTGTACCGCACCTAAACCCTCTTTGAAATAACATGAAAATAGGGGTCGTAGGTGTCGGGTCCATGGGTCAGAATCACGCCCGTGTCCTTGACCAGATAGGGTATCTTGCAGGTGTTATGGATTCTAAAAAAACCGCAGCCAAAGCCGCGGGTGAAAAACACAACGTACCGTGGTTCACCGATCTAAAGGGATTCCTGGAAACCGGTATGGACGGGGTAACGGTGGCTACACCTGCACGGACCCATGTGGACGTATGCGAAGAGATGATCAAAGAGGGGATACCGGTACTGGTGGAAAAGCCCATAGCGCTATCGCTCCCAAAGGCTGAAAGTCTGGTGAAACTGGCAGAGGAACAAAACGTTGTTCTGGCGGCGGGGATGATAGAAAGACACAACCCGGTGGTATCCTCCGCAAAAAAACTTCTCCAGGACGGAAACGTAGGTGACGTGATAACCATCAGCTCCAAGCGGGTGAGCTCCTTTCCCACTCGTGTAGCGGATATGGGTGTGATCCATGATCTCGCCATCCACGACGTGGACGTCATGCGCTACCTCATAGGAGAAGAACCGGAAAAGGTATTCGCCTTGGGCGGTCCCGCCAATCAAGGTAAATACGAGGACCACGCCAACATGATGCTGCACTTTCCAGGAGACATAACAGGCGTTTTGGAGGTCAACTGGCTCACACCTCATAAGGTGAGAAAACTCTCACTCACCTGTTCCAACGATTTCATCGAGATAGACTACATCGCCCAGTCCCTTGTGCTCACCTCTTCCAGGCTCATGGAATACGATACCAGCAATCTGTTCGACATACCTCTTGAGCACAACATACGCAAGTACACAGTTAAGCGTCAGGAACCGCTCATGAAGGAGATGGAGGATTTCGTCGGTGCCGTTAAAAAGAAGCACCCGCCCCTAGTTACCGGTAAGGACGGCTTGTTGAGCATGAAAGTGGTGGATGCCGCCAGACGCTCCATGGTAGAGGGGAAGGAGGTCTACGTTTGAAAAAGATGGGGCCTATAATAAAGGGGGAAAACGTATACATCTCAGAGACCGCCATCCTGGGTCATCCCGGTAAAAAAAACAAGGACCTTTTGATAACCGGAAGGTTCAACGGACTCCGACCGGTTAAAATAAAAGACGACGTACTGTTGAGAGATCACACCGTTGTCTACGAAGGCGTAAGCTTGGGAACAGGGGTGGAAACCGGCCACCGTGTACTGATAAGGGAGGATACCGATATAGGTGAACACACCGTCGTCGGCAGCGGTACTATAATCGAAGCGGGCTGCGAAATAGGAAAAAAAGTGTCCATCCAAAGCTCCGTATATCTAGCCAACGGGACAAAAGTATTGGACGATGCATTCCTTGGACCTATGGTCTGCTTGATCAACGATAAATACATGGACGGTAGAATCCAACCGTGTACCATCGGCGAAGACGCAAGGATCGGGGCGGGCTCCACCATATTTCCCGGTGTATCGGTAGGTAAAGGGGCGGTGGTAGGTGCCGACTCTCTGGTAACAAAGGACATACCTAACAACAAAAAAGCCTTTGGCAGACCTGCAAAGCTCCGGGGTTAGAAAGGTTTATTTTTGCCACCTGCGTTATCGCCTTTGAGATAAAATGACAGATGCACAGAAACTGCTGGAAGAAGGCGAACGGTTGCTAAATGAATTCGACTTCGAGGGCGCGTATAAAAAATTTGACAAGGCTCTAAAAACAGAAGAGAGTGCCGCCGCTTACTTTGGAAAAGCGGAGGCAGCCCTCGGCATGCCGGAAGTGGATGCGGAGAATATAATCCAGGACTACGAAAAGGCGATAGAGATACAGGACGACCCGTTTTATCGTCAGGCGGCTGCCTCTTTTTGTGTAGACGTGGGAAAGTTCGAAAAGGCTGAAAAGCACTATCGAAAGGCGGCGGAACTCGACCCAGATAACCGGGAGAACTACCTATCCGAGTTTGCGGTGGGGTATCGGTTCAAAGCGCCTATCATGATGCAGAAGTATCTAGCCCAGGGCGGAGAAGACGTGATACTTCGTAAGGCCTTGAACTATATGCTCGAGGCCATGGATATAGACCGGGGCAAGGCTCTGGAACTTCTTAAGTGAGCAAGCACAAAATATTTAAGAGTGCGCCTTGAATAGCTGTTTTAACATGTTCTGCGAAAAATGCAAATCACTGATGATACCGTCGAAGGGCCTTTGGCAATGTAAAAGATGTTCTCACGAGAAAAAGGTCAACAAGAACGACAAGCAGGTTATCACTACCAAAAGAGAAGAACGTGAAACGGTCGTCATAGATCAGGAGGTAGATACTCTCCCCAAGACCAAGGCCCGCTGTGAAAAATGCGATAACAATGAAGCTTTCTGGCGTCTTCAGCAGACCCGGGCTGCGGACGAACCCGAAACGCGCATATACAGGTGTACCAAGTGTGGTCACACGTGGAGGGAGTATTGAATTGTTCGAGATCGGTAGGATAAGATTCAGACCCTTGGAAAAGGAAGATATATGCTTGATGGACCGCTGGGAGGACCACCATGTGGTCACCCTGTTCGCCAGAGGTAAAACCCTTGTGTTCAAGGCCAGAGAGGAGATCAAGAGGGAATACGAAGAGTATCTGGAAAACCGATCAAAAACAAGACTTATCGTCGAGCTTGTGGAAGATTCTAAGGAAATAGGCATAGCGACTTACAAGGACAGGAACGGTGATGTGAGGTCCACCGATATAGGGTGCTATATAGGTGAACCCAGTTACTGGAACCAGGGACTAGGTAAGGAGATCGCCCTTGGGTTTTGCGAGATGCTCTTTTATCAACAGAAATACGATAGGTTGAGTGCCTGGAGCAGTTCGGTTAACACCAGGGCACACAGCGTTTTAGAGTCTGTCGGCTTCCAGCTCTCTGGAAGAGCCAGGAAAAGCGGCTACATGATGGGGAAAAAGATAGATTGGCTCATGTTCGATATCCTGCGAGAAGAGTACATACCAAAAAGAAAAGAATACCTCAACAAGTACCTTACGGAAGCCCAGTTGGAGACATATTCTGAAGATTATTGTTCCCTAAAATCTTACAAGCCTTGAAAAAATTTATTTATCTAAGGTCATATACCGCTAACAGATGGGAACTAAAGAGCTCACGTACAAGGAGAAGGTCCTTCTATATCTTAGGGATTACAAGTCTTTGGGTGAAAAGAAGGTTTATCCTAGGGGGATCACTCAAAAAGGTATAGCTGAAGCCGTGGGCATGCGCAGGACCCATGTTTCCAGGGTGATGAGGGACCTTATAGAAAACAAAGAAGTAGAAGAATATCTAGGACACGTTAAGGGCCGTTCCAGAAAACTAAAGGTTTACACCCTAAGACCGGAGGGTGTGGCGAGGGGTGACGAGATAATAAAAGAACTTGAAAGTGTGTATGTACAGGTTTCCAAAGAAGGGAGAACCTTCAAGTCCAAACTCACCGAACTTGAAGAACTTTCTGGAAAAAGACTGAGCCTTCTGGAATCCATCGAGCTGGTTGAAACCTCCGATCAACCTATAGACCTGGATGAATCCGGTTCAAAACGGTTTGTGACTGAACTTTCCAAGGCACCTGTTGTAGAAGAACTATACGGTAGAAATGAAGTTTTAACGATGATGGACGAATGGATGAAAAAAGATATCCCGGTTGCGGTTTTGGAGGGGCGAAGAGGTTCCGGCGCATCGTGTACCGCCCGCCGTTTTCTTGATTCGGTGGATGACAGACACCTGCTTTGGGTCGATGTGCAGGATGATGATGTGATAAAGAAGATAGATGATTTTTTTTTCACCGTCCATGATGATAAAAAAAAATTGTTTCAGGCATTAAAGGAAACTCCTGCATTGATCGTGATCGATGATTATTACAACGTAGAGGACGAACTTGTGGACTTTTTTGTGGAGATGGTTGATCGATTGGATAAAGAATACCAAACTAAAATACTGGTGACTACCAGGGAAGGTCTACCGGTCTACGAACGGTTTTATCACCGAGAACATTTGAAGGAGGGAAAAGTGGACCAAATAAGCATACCCCCACTTAACGAAGAAGAGGCGGAGTTGATACTGGGCAAAGAGTTGGAATCCAGCGCCCTCCGACGTATAATGTTGATGACCAAGGGTTCGCCCCAGATACTCAAACACCTCCGGGACGGCCGTATCGATAAGATAGAGGGGGAAAGTGCATTGGTCAGGGAGCAGGTTTCACTGCTTATGTTTCTAAAGGAACAGACCCGCTGAGGGCAAACCTTTTAATCGATTTCATGTTCTCTCCTGAAATCACAGCTAGATTTGCGGGGGTAGCTCAGCCTGGTAGGGCGATGGACTGCTAATCCATTGGTGCCTTGCACCCCGGGGGTTCAAATCCCCCTCCCCGCGCTAAATATCACCGGTTCGATGTGAAGTCAGTAATCTACCGTCCACTTTACGGCATAGTCTTCACCGTTATACACCATGTAACCCTGTCCTGGCGAGAAGGTAAAGTTTCCCGCATCATAATCGTAAGATACGTTGTACTCACCATTCGTATCAAAATATCCTATTTTCGTCACTTCTCCCGGGAGGCCGTGATTCCCTTCACTCTCACTAGGTACTCCAACCATGTTCCAGCCAGGATATAGGGCTATGTCGGTGCTGGTCGGTTCGATCCCTTCCATGGTAAGTAAGTCATCCTTGAGCATACGTATCCAGAAACCCATAGTGTATTCCAAGTTGTGTAGGCTGTTGAAATTCTCAGGCCTGTTCGGTGAGTAAACCAGCCAATCTTCGATAGAAGCATCGTAATACAACACCCGGTCGTAATTTCCTTCGATATCCGCTAAAAGATATGCAATAGACGTATCTTTCGGCGATATGTTAAAAGAAATAAAGTTCCATCCTCCGCTTTCAGGAAAAGCATACAAATTTAGTTCGACGGATCTAACTACCGGCGTATCCTGCCACTGTAGAAGAGGATAAGTTACATTCTCTATTATGCACCAGATCTCTTGGAAATCCCATCCAACGTCGGTAAAAGTACTCTTGTTTTGCATCTCGGCGGTTATCTTTCTGGTAGCATTACCAGCGGTTTCTGTCTGATAACTGGTTTCGGAATCCCAGAAGTTGCCAACCATCTGGTAATCACCGTCTACCTTTCCGGCGAATCCATTTTCATATGGATCGGACGCTCCATCGTAAAGCACACGTCCCGTGGAATAGCTGTTTGTGATATTCATGCCTTGGTTGAACCCTACAAACCCGCCGAAGCTCGTAGCATCACCCGATGTGCGAGTTACATTTCCTCTGGAATAAGAGTCAAAGACCGAACCGACGTTGAGTCCTACAAATCCACCGGAGTTGCTAACACCTATAACCTCTCCCGTTGCATAACATTTGGACAAGGTTCCCTCCTCGTTCCAGCCTACGAATCCTCCGACGTCATCACCTGTACCGTCTACGTTCCCTGTAGCATAAGATCTAAGGACGGTGCCGCCCCAGTTGAATCCTACGAGACCACCTATATAGTGGTTTCCGCTAACCCCCCCAACGGCATAGGAGTCGGATATGCTACCATCGTTTCTACCTGCAAGACCTCCGAGTCGGGAGCTTCCTTCGATGTTTGCCTCACTATGAGCGTTTGATATCACACCAGTACTTAGCCCTACGAGACCACCGACCCAAAACCGTCCTACAATGTGTCCTGCGGTATAGGAATTGTTTATACTACCTCCTTCGTTTGAACCCACCAAACCCCCAACACCATTATCGCCTGTTATTTTCGCATCGATCATCCTGACCTCGTTTATCTCTGAATTGTCTGTACGACCAAATAGACCTATGTATCTCGAGTCCGGTCTGTTGATGTATAATCCGGTTATCTCATAGCCATTCCCATCTAATCTGCCGCTGAACTGATAGTCATAGTTCCCTACGGGTTCGAACCCTGCCCCATCGTTCCACTCCTTGGTCACATTGGCATCTATATCGTTTGCCAGTGCATAGTGTGCACTCAAATTATTTCTCATCGCCTGCAAATCGTGAACATCGTATATCATATGTGGATCATCCAACGTACCGCTTCCCTCACCAAACGTGTGCGATTCTATTTCTATACGGCGCAAATTTCCCACACCACCGGATGCTACTGCTAAAGTACAGACCACAAAAAACACAGCACAGACCTTTCCCATCATTTTTGATACCTCTTCATGACCTCATCTTAATGCCAGATTAAACAATTCGCATCTAGATACAAATAGTTTTTGTACACATATCAAACACCTCCCTTATATAGATATAACGAGCTTTTAATAGCGTTCAAGAATTCGACTTGCTCTTTCATCTCCTCATCGCCTTCGGAAAATAAAAAGGTGCAGGGGGCTAGTGTCCCCCTTTACTTCGGAAGGCAACCGCCTTCCTTCAAATGCGTGGGAAGGGAATTTAACGCCAATTTGCATACAGCCTTCCCACTTTTATTTCATTATAAATAAAATAATGCGAGGGAAGGGATTTGAACCCTTGGACCTCTATAGGACAGCGCCCTCAACGCTGCGCCGTTGGCCATGCTTGGCTACCCTCGCTTTAAGAGTGAATTAGTATAGGGAGGAAAACAAAGTTTTCTGCGTTCTTTTGATTATTGAGATCTACTCAATGTTCTGTACCAGTTCCATGAACCCGTCGAATTTATCTTGGAGTATCTCCAAAGACTTCTTCAGGACTGCTTCGGTTGTTAAGGAACCGTCGGTTTCGTACCTGAGTATCAGTTTGTCGTCCAACCCCTCGACGGAGATGGCGTCTCTTTTACATGTTTCTACGCATGATTTGCATAGTTTGCATGCCTCCATGTCGCTGACCTGGATTCCGTCGTCGCCTTTTTCCAGTATACCCATCGGGCACACTTCCAGACAATCGTCACACTGGTCACATTTATCCTGGTCGATAACGACGTTGGGGTAATACTTGTATCCGACACCGCTTGTAGGCTGCCATTTGGCGTGCTCATTTGCGGTCCCTAACTCTGCAATCGCGTAGATCAATATAGCTTGATCGTCGGCCAGCTT
Source organism: Thermoplasmata archaeon (assembly GCA_046498385.1). Classification (GTDB taxonomy): domain Archaea; phylum Thermoplasmatota; class Thermoplasmata; order Halarchaeoplasmatales; family Halarchaeoplasmataceae; genus Halarchaeoplasma. The sequence goes on from JAWOAU010000011.1 coordinate 23,302, forward strand.
GATGATGGGTATCAGGTCGTCGACTACCCTGAGTTCCACTTCACCTACCGGAATCAAGTCTCCTGAATAAACCGTGCACGGTCCTCTTTTATTGAGGCTGTATATCACGGTACAGTTTGGACAGCCTTCACCATCACACTCCTCACATTCGTCCCTGAAGTTAAAGAGCTCTAAGTCCGTTGGTATGGGGATCAGACCTAACCTATGCGCGATCATCTCGTCAAAAAGGGGCGTTGTACTCTTGTACTCCTTTGTCCCGCTTTCGTCGCCGATGGTCCCCAGGTGAAACTCCACGTCTTCGATTGCCAGCTTTGGAACGTCAGCGATCAGCACCCGCCGTAATGCATTTACTAGCGTGGGATTTGTATCGCTTAGGAATAATGTTGCCGTCCTTTCCTGCATCTCTCGAATCTCTATTTTCATCTTATCCACAAGCCGTGCTCTAAACTCTTCTTCCCCTTCGACCGCCCTTTGGTCTGGTAGTGTCGTGAGGGATGGGAGTTACATCTTCTATGGTGCCTATCCTTACCCCTGCCCTGGCAAATGAACGAATGGCCGCCTGAGACCCAGGTCCGGGTGAGTGGGATTTGCTTCCGCCAGGCGCCCTGACCTTTACATGTATATTGGTGATACCCTTCTCCTTTGCATCGTCTATGGCCTTTCTAGCGGCTTCCATGGCCGCATAGGGTGAGGCCTGGTCCTTGTCTTGTCTCACTACCATCCCTCCGGTAGCTTTGGCGATCGTCTCGGCACCAGTGATATCCGTAATGGTGATAAGCACATTGTTATAGGACGCGTATACGTGGGCGATACCCCATTTTACCATGATCATCGCCTCCTACGGCGGTTGAATTTTTTTCTTTCTTCTTCTTTTTGCATCCGTTCTTCTATAGTCATGGCCACCGCCTCGTCACCGGGTCGCTCTGGATGAAGCTCATCTTTTAACGGGGAGTTATCGTGGTATTCAAGCGCAGCTTCATCTTCTCTATTAACCGTATAGCTGGGTATATTAACACGTCTATCTTTTATCCTGATATGTCCGTGGGTGATAAACTGCCGTGCTTGATTGGGACTACGGGCAAGTCCTCGGTTGAAGACCACCGTCTGAAGTCGCCTGTTCAATATGTTCTCCACTTCCAAGTTCAACACGTCGTTGATCCCTATATTTTCACCTACCAAATATCCCTTTTGGTGGAGCATGCTGAGGAGTTCGTCTATTTCTTTGGTTGCCTGTTTATCCCCATATCTCAACCTGGCTTGAAGATGGCGTGCCTGTCCTCTTATTCTTTTGAGATTCGACTTTGCCTTCCAGAATTCTTTTTTATTCTTAAGACCGTAGTGCCTCATGTAATCGTTTTCAACCTTAATACGATCTGCCTGCCAAGGGTGTGGTGGGTTCTGATATTTCTTTCTGCTAAATTTTGGGTCGCCCATGAGATCACTGTCCTTATTTATTCTCTCCCATAACCTTTCTACGCTGTACACCTACAGTCATCCCAGACCTTCCGTTAGACCGGGTACGTTGTCCTCTAACCTTCTGACCTTGTTCGTGACGTATACCCCGATAGCAGCTTATCTTCTTGAGCCTGTTGAAATCCTCTCGTAGGGTAAGGTCCAGATCGTTACCAAAAAGGTGCAGGTTTTTTCCGGAATGGGGATCTCTTTTTCGATTGAACATCCATTCCGGCGCCATATCCGAAAAGCGTTGGAGTGCGCCCTTTAGCTTTTCTACCTCCTGGTCTTCAAGGGTACCTATCTTTTGAGAGGGATCTACTTCTGCATCCCTAACTATAGACTCCGCTACACGGGTGCCTACCCCCTTGATGCCTCTAAGTGCATAAAGCGTAGGTTGTTCCCCATCTAGGTCGGTATTCATAAGACGGACTATGTAGTTGAAATCCTCTGCGTGTTCTTCGTCAGCCAAGTTAATTTCCTCCTTTTAAGTATGGTGGAGTATTGTTAGGATGAAACGCTACAATGCCGCTCATATAAAAGCGTTGTCCTTTATCAGTCTGTCAGGTTCTTAGTGATATTTGTACATATCTGTGAAATCATTAAACGTTTGACAGGCTCATTTTGGGATAATTTATTTATAGTACTTCGACCTCAGCCGCACTTGGAGAACCCTCCATGTACGATAGATCAAGGATGCCGTGCTCAACGTCTTCATGTGTTTTTTGGAATATTTATGGAAGGTTTTCTTTTCGGAGATGCTTTTTTTGAATAGAGGTGTAATCCATTATGGAAGATAAAAATAAGTCTGACCAGAAATGCTGGTTGATAGAAAAAAAGGAAAAAAAGGGAGAACTCTGCGTGATCTACGAGAGGTGTAAAGGGTGCGGCTACTGTATCGAGTTCTGCCCGGTAAATGCACTGGAATTTTCCAAAGATACCACTGAAAGAGGTTATCTCCTCCCTGATATGGTCGGAGAGTGCGTACTCTGTGGAAAATGCGAAAAAATGTGCCCTGAATTTGCAATATATCTAAAGGAGGAATGAACATGGGAGTTATGAAAAAAGGAACGTATTTCATGGACGGCAACACCGCTTGTGCGGAAGGTGCGATAATGGCGGGATGTACCTTTTTTGGCGGCTATCCTATCACCCCAGCAACGGAGATCTTAGAAAGACTGACCAACCGTTTTCCCGAGATACACGGTAGCTACCTTCAGATGGAGGACGAACTGGCGAGTATAGCCGCGGTCATCGGTGCATCGTGGGCCGGGAGAAAGGCCATGACCGCAACCTCCGGTCCAGGATTCAGTTTGATGATGGAGAACTACGGCTTTGCCCTTATGACCGAAACGCCGTGTGTTATAGTTAACGTAATGCGGGGAGGACCGTCCACGGGCTTGCCTACTATGGTGGCCCAGGGGGACGTGATGCAGACACGTTGGGGTACTCACGGTGACGTTGGTGTTATCGTGCTCAGTCCTTCCTCTCCTCAGGAGATGTTCGACTTCACGATCGAAGCATTCAATCTGTCGGAAGAATACCGACTGCCGGTGGTGCTTTTGTCCGACGAGATGGTTTCTCATATGACGGAGAAGGTTAACATACCTGCAAAGGAAGAAGTTAGGATAATCAACAGAAAGAAACCGGATGTCCCCCCTGAAGAATATCTACCCTACTGCCCTGACGAAAACCTAGTTCCTCCCATGGCCTGTACCGGCGAGGGATACTCTATACATGTGACAGGGTTAGCCCATGATGAAAGAGGGTACCCTGTCATAGACGAAAGGGTACAAAACAACCTGGTCACCAGGTTGATAGACAAGATAAGGAAAAATTCTGAAGACATACTTCGGTATGAAGAATACATGGTGGACGATGCGGATATAATCGTTGTTTCCTACGGCAGTGCGTCCCGCTCCGCCAGAGAAGCCATCGATATGGCTAGGGAGAAAGGTATAAAAGCCGGCCTTCTACGGCCGATCACCATATGGCCCTTCCCGGAGGACAGAATACACCAGTTGGCTAAAGGGGGACTGAACGCCCTGGTAGTGGCGGAAATAAACTTTGGGCAGATAGTTTACGAAGTACAAAGGTGCAGTGACGGCCGCTGCCCCACCTATCTTGTACCCCGTATGGGCGGAAGTATACATACGCCTGAAGAAATAGTTGAGCGATTGGAGAAGGTAGATAAAGATGAAATACAGTTGGAGGAGGGAGATGTATGAGCATAAGAAGGAGCAGAAATTGGTTTTCTCCGGACTATTTGAATCAGCGCCGGGAAAAGGAGTCCGTGTACGGCCTTCATCCACTGGACGATTACCTTAAAAAAGAACGTATACCCCATATCTGGTGTCCGGGATGCGGGCTTGGAGTAGTCTTGAGTGCTTATCTAAGGGCCTTAAAGGATTCTGGCATACCAAAGGAAAAGGCTGCGGTTGTATCGGGCATAGGTTGTACCGGTAGGGCGGCGGGGTACGTTAATATGGACTCGTTCCACATGACCCATGGTCGTGCCATACCCTTCGCCACGGGATTAAAGATAGGCAACCCAGATGTGGTAACCACCGTGTTCAGCGGCGACGGAGACCTTTTCGCCATCGGCGGCAATCACTTCATACATGCCGCCAGACGAAACGTTGATTTCAACGTGATCTGTGTGAACAACTTCAACTACGGGATGACCGGCGGTCAGGCCGCCCCGACCACGCCTATGGATGCAAAGACTTCCACCACCCCTTACGGCGGTTTCGAACACCCGTTCAATCTGCCGTCTGTAGCCGCCGGCTCAGGGGCGGTATACGTGGCTAGGTGGACCACCTATCATGTTGAACAGCTTACGAAGGGGATAGAGGAGGCACTCAACAAGGAAGGTTTCTGTTTCATTGAAGTCCTATCTCCTTGTCCCACCGGCTATGGTCAAAAGGCAGGTCAGGAGACCGGTAGGGATACCATGAAGTATTACAAGGAGAACAGCAGGGTCGAACACGGAGCGGACACTAAGGACGTCTCTCTCCGCAGGGATAAAGAGATAATCGTGGGAAAGTTCGTTGATAGGAGTGCCCCTACCTTCCAGCAAAAACGTGGCGAAGTATTTCAGAAGGCAAGAGACGACTTGGGGGTAAAATGATGAGAACAGAACTGCGTTTCGCCGGCTTCGGAGGTCAAGGAGTGATAATGATGGGGCATATAATGGGAAAGGCCGCAGTTATCGACGGTAAGAACGTTACATTGACCCAGAGCTACGGTCCTGAAGCAAGAGGCGGTGCATGCAGCGTTGATGTGATAGTTAGCGACGGTGAGATATACTATCCCCATGTAAGGGAGCCGGATGTTCTTGTTATAATGTCCCAATCCGCCCTAAAATCCTACGCATCAAATGTTAAAAAAGATGGGATACTGCTGGTCGATAACGGTCTTGTGGAATGTTCGAAGATCGACATGGAAGTCAAAGGGCTCCCGGCGACCGAGTTTGCCAAGGATGAACTGAATACGAGAATAGTTTCCAATATAGTGATGCTTGGTTTTCTAGTAGGTGTGACTGAATTGGTGGACGTTTCGTCCATGAAAGAAGCCATCCGCAGCCTGGTACCGGGTGGGACCGAGGATAAGAACATCGATGCCTTTGAAATCGGGTACCAAGAAGGAAAAAAATGATCCCATGGTCAAAAACGATATATTAATCGATACCTATGAGGGTGCTGATTTACCATGTTGATAAAAGGACCGGGTTCGCCGGGTTTATGTGAACGGTTGGAAGTTTCTGAGAGTGTTGAAGTTAAAAGCAAGGTGTTCCCCGACGGAGAGATATACGTTCGGTTAGAGGGGGACGTTACCGGTGAAGACTGCGTACTGGTGCAGACAACCTATCCCAACAAACACCTTATTGAAATGCTGTTTATACTGGATGCACTGGTGGAAAACCAAGCCTCGTCGGTTACAACGGTGATACCTTACTACAGCTATTCCAGGCAGGACAAGGCGTTCAAGGAAGGTGAATGCGTAAGCTCTCGTGCCATTGCAAGGATTATATCAACCTGTGCCGATGAATTTTACAGTATCGACCTTCATTCTAAAAGTATAGTCAATTTTTTCAACGTACCGGCTGAAAATCTAGAGGCAATGGGCCTCTTGGCAGAACATTCGCTCAAGTACGAGCCGGACATGCTCCTTTCTCCGGACGAAGGGGGTAGAGGGCGTGTTATGCTCGCTTCCGAAAGGGTAGGCGTACCCTGGGACTATCTTAAAAAGACCAGGATCGATGATTCCACCGTTGAGATCAAACCCAAAAACCTGGGAGTAGAGGGCAAGACAGTGGTCATTTTAGACGACATAATCTCCACCGGCGGTACCATGATGGAGGCAGCAAAACAACTGTACGATAAGGGAGCCGAAGAGGTACATGCAGGGTGCACCCACGGACTGTTCGTTGAAGGTTCCGACAAAAAGCTGAAAAAATACTTTGAATCCGTATTTTGCACGGATACAATCGAGGGAAAGAACAGCGATGTAACAGTAGCACCGCTGATCAAAGAAAAGGTATTCCATAGGCTTTAGTTCGAAGACTGTGCGAAATTCCTTTTATAATACCTTTACACTTAGAACAACATAAGAAGACATGACGATAAACCTCCTCAACCCTTTTTAAGAGGGTTTTCGAGGAGATCTCTAGGTGTATGTGGATGACGGTTAAGAAAAGTATCTGGGTCGCCGCAGCGGCATTCATCGTATTAGCAGCATTAGCACCTATTGCACATGCTCAGCACTCACTTCCGGGTGAATTGGGGGTGGACATAGATACCGAAGAAAACCCCATCATCTCATTATCATCGGAAAAAGACGTTTTCCTTTTCTCGGTAGAGTATGTTGCACTACAATTTCGGCCCGAAGAGGGCGGCTTGGAGGACGTGTCATTGGATACGGATTGGGAGGTATCGACGAGCTCCTTTACTCACCACGAATTCCCCCACATCTACGTGACCATGAAAACGTCTTTACCACTCCAGGACCAGGAGATAGGACTCAACTTCCGTTTTAACATACTTTCCGTAAAAGATACTTCTGAGATATCATTTAACTTTGAGATAGATAGATTAGACGGGGAGATATTAGGTGATTTCTTTGTGGTACAGACCATCAATGCTAACGGTGAGATAATGCACAGCCCGGGATATTTGATACCCGGACAAGACCCCATCATGTATTACGAGTTCGACCTGGTTGAAAATAGGAAAGGTTACTACAGTTGGAGTACCATAGCTAATGTAGATGGAGGTACGCAAGATACCAAGGTTGAAACACCTTTACCGGATGAACACACCTTGTTTTTAGGTATTTCATACGATGACCCCGAAGCGGATAGAGTTTACATCTCATCGATCGAGCTGGAAAAGTCCATGGTGAGCGGTGCCCTGGTGCCGGTACCGGAATCGTACAGCCGCCTGCCGTCTTTTGTGATTGGGATGCTCGTGGCAGGTGGCTTCGTGATAGGTTTCCTTTTCCAGGAGAGGACACGCTTTTACAAAAAAGAAGATTCTACAAGCATAGTTCGATTAGAAGATTCTCCTTATTACCGTGGTAAAGAATAAGGAAGTTCAAGCAGATCCGCAAGTTCGGTTAAACCCTTCCCCTTTCTGGCATTGGCTTCTATTAACGTTCCGTTGGGATTTATCTTTTTGTGATCGCTCCTGATTATGTCAAGGTCAACTTCCATCACATCCACAAGGTCCACTTTGTTCAACACCGTGATATCTGCCTGGGAAAATATCAGAGGATGCTTACGCACCATATCGTCGCCTTCTGTGACAGATATGACAACTATGTCGCCTTCCGTACCAAGGGGGAAATCTACGGGACATATTAGATTACCCACGTTCTCTATGAATAGGTAATCTATATCCTCCAGAGGTATATCTTCCAAAGCATGATTGACCAGGTGTGCGTCCAGATGACAGTCCTTTCCGGTGTTGATGGATATTGAACGTATCCCATGTGATTCAAAACGCATATGGTCGTCTTCACCTGTTAGGTCGCCAGCGATGGCCCCTATGTTTTTGTCTTTCATCCCTTTGTAAAGTGATTCTATCAGCGTAGTTTTACCAGATCCTATGGCTCCTAGTACGTTGAATGCTCTGATATTGTGTTCCTTAAATGCATGTTCGTTCAGATGAGCTATGCGTTGATTTTCTTCCAGTATGTTCTTCTCCATACTAACATCACAGATTTTGTGCATCGTAGAATCTCATTCCATGGTGTTTTATAAAGTTTGTTCAACTTTTCTATGGAAGAATTCACGTATATCTTGTCCCGGGTCCTCAGTAGGTTTCAATCCCGGTAGATATTCCTTAAAATGGACCGCCCTATCGTCCATGATCAAGACCACACCCAGGTCCTTCTCGCTACGCACGACCCGTCCCGAGGACTGGAGTATTTTACGTACCGCCGGCGCCTTAACGGTGTACTCCCACCCTTTGCCGAATTTTATATCGTAGTAGTGCTGCAGTCCCTTCTGTCTGGCAGTTGGTTTCGGATAGGGTATGCCCACTATGATCGCCACCTCTAACTCCTTTCCCGGAAAGTCCATCCCCTCGCTTATCCGCCCTCCGATTACGGAAAATAGCGTACCCCCGTTTCTCTTGAACCGGTCTACCAGGGCCATCAACTCGGGCTGGCTCATGTCCTGCTCCTCCACAAAAGTGTTGTTCTGGCAAAAGGAGATGCACACTTCACTCATCAGCTTGTAACTGGGAAAAAAGACCACGGTGTTGCGCCGTATGCCGTTTAGGACCCCTTTTAGAACGCCCCTTATCTTCTCCACCATGGTACCGTCTCGCGCGATATACTGGTATTTGGTGGTGATTTCCTCTAAATAGTACACCGCCTTGTTCTCCGGTGGAAAGGGAGGGGGGTAGATACGGGTAACGGTGTCAAAGGGCAGTCCCAGGGAGTCCCGGTATTCGTTCAGGGGTTCAAGGGTACCGGACATGTGTATGCTGGTGTGGCAGTGGTTTAAGCACTCGGTTACGTGGCTTGGGTCCAAGCAGTAGCCTTCGATGGCGGGATTACTCCCTCCTTTTACCAGCTTTATGTAATGACTTCTCTCCATATTTATCCAGAACTGCAAAAAATTTGCCATGGAGTTCATGTGAGAGCGTGGCAATTTTTTATCATCCCTCTTTTCCTGCTGTACCAGTTCCCCCTGGAGTTTCAGGTCGAAAACGATATCTTTTATGTCGTTAGTGTTTACCTTCAAAGAGTGCATGAGCTCGGTTTTCAGCTCGTCCGGTGGTACCAATCCGTCTTCGTCTGTTACATACTCCCGCACCATTTCATCTATTATCCTAGAAAGTGTCCGACCGAGTTGGGTCACGGGAATATCCGGTCCTACCTTAGGGTCTTTTCTCTCAACGCCCTCAGAGACGGTCCTTTCGATGCTTATCTGACTCATATCTCCGGACGCAAGTTCACGGGCGTAGTCCGGTAGGTTATGGGCTTCGTCGACCACCACTATCAGATCATCTATCTCAACACCCATCCACTCCAGCAGCCGCCGGCGTATGAAGGGAACAAAAAAGTAAACGTAGGGTGCGGTCACAAGGACCGCACTGTTGACCAGCAGCTTTGATGCCTCGTAGGGACAAACGCACAGTTCGGTGCATTTTTCCATGAGTTCACCGTTGGTCGGCATGCTGTCCTCGGCCCACCTTCTCAGCTCGTCGAAGGGCGAAGTGAGCAGACCGGCATAGTAGGGGCAGCTGAATTTTTCTTTCCCCTCGCTTACCTGCTGTCTTACCTCTTTTTTTCTGTCTCCACAGTATTTTGAAAGCTCTTCGGCACTGCCCTGGGACAGATCCTCGTCGTTCAAGGCCAATATACATGTGTTGTTCCTGCCCTGGAGACCTGTGCCAAAAGATCCACCGGTTCGCCTTAGCTCGAGTATCACCTGTTTTTGCTGGGAGTTGGTCCGGGTAAGGTAAAGGATCCGTTTTCCATTTTTTTTAGCGTATTCTAAGGTGGGTGCCAAGGTACATATGGTTTTTCCCGAACCCGTCGAGGCCTGGAATACCAGAGGTATCTTATTTTTAACACTGGACCGTATGTCGTCCATGATATCTTCCTGATTTTTCCTGGGCCTATATGGGAAAAGGGGATTATCGGATAGAGCCATCTTTTTCAGGTGCTCATGGACCTTGGACTTAAATAAGTTCCCTAGAGGGGTACGCGAAAGTGAGGCGTAAAAACCTAATAACAGCGTGTTAGTAAAGGCTAGAATACACATGTACGGAAAAAAAGTAGGCTCCGCACTAGAGCTTATCGGGGACACACCTTTAGTCAGGATAAACAGGTTGAACCCTCACGACAACGTCGAGATATATGCGAAGCTGGAGAAGTTGAACCCCATGGGCTCGGTGAAGGACAGGATCGCATACTACATGATAGACCACGCCGAGAAGATGGGTGAGATAGACCCGGATACAGTGATCGTAGAAGCAACCAGCGGAAATACCGGCCTGGGTCTGGCTATGGTCTGTGGAATCAAGGGCTACCATCTTCATCTAACGATGTCGAGGGGTGTAAGCATAGAGAGGGTGCGCATGCTCACCGCCCTGGGTGCGGAGATTGAGTTCACCCCTGAGCAGGAAGGTACCGACGGTGCCATAAATAGGGCGGTGGAACTTTCCCAGGATGAGGGGTACTGGAGACCCAACCAGTTCGACAATCCCGTGAATTCACTGGCCCATTATGAGACGACCGGCAGGGAGATAGTCGAGGCCGTAGGTGACGAGATGACCCACTTTGTGGCGGGCATGGGGACCACTGGGACCCTCATGGGGGTTTCAAAGAGGTTGAAGGAACACGACCAGTCCATCAAGGTTATAGGCGTTGAACCCAATCCCAACTACTGCATACAGGGTCTGAAGAACATGACGGAGGATATCGTTCCGGGGATCTACGATAAAGAATGGCTGGATGAGATAAGGAACGTTGAGGATGACGATGCCTTTGAGACCGCTAGGAAACTTTCGGTGAAAGAGGGACTCTTCGTTGGCATGAGTTCCGGTGCGGCCATGTACGTCTGTCTAGAGATGGCTTCCGAACTCGATGGCGGCACGATAGTTACCCTGTTCCCCGATGGCGGTGAAAAGTACTTCAGCACACCCCTGTTCGATGCCGGCGAGTGTTTGAGATGTGTGAAAGAACATGGTGGATTGGATTCTCACCCACCTGCGAATCTGACTCAATATCTAGACGAGATAAACGAATTGATAAAAAAGAGTTCCCTATGAGGTGATAGAGAATGGACGATGTAACCACTTTCGACATAGACATAAAGCATATAGAAAACATGAAATTCGAGGTATCCTTCGACCATGAAGAGATGGGTACCCTGATAACCGACGAGACCCCGGATATCGGGGGTGAAAACGCCGGCCCTACCCCCGGGAGACTGCTTGTGGCCTCCACTTTGAACTGTCTCATGGCCAGTTTACTGTTCTGCGTGAACAAGAAGAGGGTCGAGATGACGGATCTTCAAGGGGAGATAAGGGGGACCGTTGAAAGGGTCGAAGGCAGATGGAGGGTAACAAAAATGGATGCGGTGCTCAGGCCCGAGGTCGAGGATCCGGAAAAGATACAGAAGTGCATAGAAATATTCCAGAATTACTGCATAGTTACCGAGAGCGTTAGAAACGGTATCGACGTAGATGTGAAGGTAGAGATATGAAATTAAAAGAAAGTATTTCCGAATGTACCCGCTGCCGTCTCCACAAAACCAGAACCAATTCCGTACCAGGTGAAGGGCCATACGATGCCCAGGTAGTTTTTATCGGCGAGGGTCCTGGAAAAAAGGAGGACCAAGAAGGAAGGCCCTTCGTCGGGCGTGCCGGGGAACTTTTGAACGACCTCCTCTCCACGGCCGATTTATCGCGGGAAAAGGTGTTCATAACCAATGTGGTAAAATGCCGGCCGCCGGGCAACCGTGATCCGCGAAAGGATGAGAAAGAGGCGTGCGAGGTGTATCTGATACAACAGTTGGATATGATAAAACCAAAGGTTGTCTGTACCTTGGGCAACCATGCCACCGCCTATTTTCTAGGGAGTGCCGGCATAAGTAAAAAGCACGGCATGGTGTTCAAAAAAAACGGTCTTACCATAGTCCCCCTCTATCATCCCGCCGCGGCGTTATACAATCCCAATCTAAAGACGGCCATGGAAGAGGATTTTAGGTTTCTAGGATCGATGCTCAGACGTAAGTAAATTTTATTAATAGGCTGTACCTAGACGGTATCCCCATGGGGGCCCATGGCTTAGGTTGGTTATAGCGTCCGGCTGATAACCGGGAGGTCGAGAGTTCAAATCTCTCTGGGCCCACTTTTTTCACTTTTTGTAGGCCACGTATATGTCCGCTTCTATCATTTCACTGTGCTCGTGAAAGTGATGTACGAAGTAAAGGTTGCCCGCATCGTCCAAAGTTGGCTCTCCGGCGAACTGGGATACTATCATCTCAGGTTCCTGCCAATCACCGTTTATCTTTAGGGAACGAAATATCGCTGGGGTCCCAAGATGAGTTCTGGTGAACCAAACCTCCTTTCCGTCGGATGATACAAAGGGTAGGCTTTCGTTCTCCTCGGTGTTCACCGCCTCTATGTTGATGGGTTCCGACCATCCATCGTTGCTCCTAGTGGTCATCCATATATCTCTACCCCCCTCTCCCCCTGCTCTATCGGAATGAAAGTAAAGGTCGTCTCCGTGTATGTGCACCTCGCCGATCTCGAATTCCTTCATGAGTTGATCACCGGCGTAGGTCCAGTCCGTCCAGCTTTCGCCGTCCCACCGCGCGGTGAACATGTTCATATCGGTATAATCCCCTCTCGCCGAGCAGAACCACATCTCGTCGTCCTGGATAGCCACCGCACCGTCCAGGGCCAGTTTTCCCGGTTCCTGTAACCACACCCTTTCAGGCTTGCTCCATGTATTACTTGTCTTATGAGTTACCCAAATGCCACTGATATCGTCCGTTACCTGCTCCTCAGGAGGAATCCTTACATCCGGGGTGAAGAAAAAGTACAGTGTATTACCGTCCGGTAGTATGAAAGGTGAGTCCTCGGCACCTGCGGTGTTCACCGGGTACGGCAGAGGCACGGGCTCTTCAAACTCATGGGAATGAAGTATCGGCGGATGAAGGTCCGCTTCAGGTCCCCACTTTGTTATATCCGTCGGGATCTTATCTTCACGGTCCACGTCCGGGTGCTCTTCATTACCGATACATCCTGAGAGTCCCATGGCGATCACAAGCAGTGCGATCATCGAAAGTACCTTCACTTTCCCGTTCATCATCAAGTATATCTTTATGATAGCATATATAATTATCCTTGAAAATCTGATCGACTTATAACCTGCATTAAGGTGAACGTTATTTAACCACAAACATATACAGGAACATGACAGAAGAGATGATCGGACTGAAAGAGGCTGCAAAGGAGGTTGAATTGGTGAGCAGAAGGGTAGCACTGCTCCATATCTCCTATGCGAAAATGCTGACCGAAGAATTCGGTGAAGAACGTGGTAGGGAACTGATCTTGAAGGCCGTCAAGGGTTACGGCAGAATCATAGGAGAAAAAAGAAGGAAGGAGATCGAGGAAAGAGGGATGGAGCCTGTGCCGAAAAACTTCGGAAAAGGAGATGTCCTGAGGATACCACGTTTCGGGGTGCACTCTAGATTAGAGGAAACTGAAGATAGTATGAAACTCTACGGATGCGCCATGGGTAAACTGTGGAGAGAATACGGTGAAGAAGAACTGGGAAAATTGTACTGCTACGTGGACCCTGCGAAGTACATGGGATTTAACGAGGATTTCATTCAAGTGCATAGGAAGGCCGTGCCCGCCGGCGGTGATTTTTGTGAATTCGTGGTAAGGCCCTCTACGGAAGAGGAAAGGGAACTTTTCAGATCCGATAAAAAGGACTTTTCGGATGCTGACCCGGGATTGAAGGGTTAAATTAATTATAAAGTAAAAAGATACGAAGGAAAGAACATGGACAGAGATGTATTTAAAGATAGGAAGATTTTAGCGTTATGTGTAGTAGCGGTAGTAGTTCTCTTGTTGATCTATTCGATATACTACACGTCTTTATTCAACGGGGATAGTGAAACAGGGGACGAGAGCGATTGGACTGATTATCCTTACGTGATCCCAGGCACGGACATGAGATTTCCGGATGTCGAAGGTAAATATACACCAGGCGATACCTGGCTCTCACTCGGCTTCGAGCTGGATTTCATAGACTCAGATAAGGAAAACGCTCACCTTGCTTTGCTGTACCATCCCAAATATAAGGACGTTTTTTTAAGTACATCTGACGATATATTTAAAACACGTTTTAATGGTGAACGGACACTCCCAGTCGGAAAGATAGACATGACTTTCGACGCCCCGGGATTACCTGAAGATAGTTTACGGGTAAAGGATGGTCAGGCCTTCCATTATGACCTCTTGGCTCATTTTGAAATCGACGGGACGCTGTACCGGTTGGATGTAGAGCTAGAGTCCATAAAACCACCTGCCACTATGTTCGACGGCCAGGTAGTAATGGGGAATGAGTATTACAAACTCCACGCGTTAAGCAATTGTGTGACAACCGGCACTTTGAGTATAGGCGAAGATGTGCACGGAGTAACCGGTCAGGCCTGGTTTGAAAACCAGAGGGGTACCTTTGGATCTATGAAGTGGAATTGGTTTTGCTTTTTCGGCGATGATGATACTGAAATGGAGATAGTAGACCTCTACGGGCCGGATGAACAAAATTTTAACTATGCCATGTATATACAAAGAAACGGCGAGGTTTTGACAATCGACGATATATCCATAGAAACCACCTCTTTCATAGAACCTCCCTCGTCTCCGAATAAATTTGGTTATTCATGGGAGATATTTTCCAGCAAATACTATGTATCTTTGAACATCACCAGCGTAGAAGAGGATATGTATTACAACGGTTATGCCGTAGGCGTAGGCAGGGTGACCGGAACATTGATGGGTAGGGAGATCGATACCTGGACCTATGTAGAGCAGACAAAGCTACACTTTTGATCTGCCTCGCGGAATTTTTCCTTACTAAAGTGCTACTCAAGACTGCGAACGGTTTTTCGACACGCTGCATAACCTATGCTTTCCCCGGCCCTATTCAGAAAGTTATATATACTAGGAATGAATTAATTGTATTTAAGGTGTCAAATATGGCGAATAAGAAACTCGCGGATGAGTTGATCGATAGGCTGATAAAAACAGGGTTGCAGAAGAATCTTGCCATAACTCTAGTATTTATCGCCGAACATGAAGAAACCCAAAGTAGAACGATAGAGGACAATACTAGATTAAGACAGCCGGAGGTGTCTATCGCAACCAATGAACTGCAGAGAAGAGGGTGGATAAAAAAACGAGATATCCCGACCGAAGGAAGGGGTAGACCGGTAATCGGTTATAGTATGGAAAAACCTATCGATGAGGTAATAGAGGAGATCGAAAAGCAAGAGAGAGAAAAAATCGAGGAAATAGAGTCTAATATAAAGAGGATCAAGGAGATCAAAGCCAAGATATTTTGATAATCTCGTCAAATATCGAAGTTTTTTAAAGGCATGTATCGTATGATGTATGACAATATAATTACATTACATTGCTTTAGTCGGCTTACGAAAAATTATATTAGATAATGCAACTGTCTAAGAATATATGGTACATATATTCGATAAGAAACTTGATAAAAAAACCTTGAAACATTATCTATTCCAAAGCGTCCTTGCCACGTTGGTTTTGTTTCTTTGTCTAAACGTACCTTTCATCGATGATGCGGTTCTTATAGCGGCCATAGGTTCCACCACATTCATACTGTTCGCCATGCCTAAAACACTTCCCGCACGTCCTAGGAACGTACTGGGCGGTCACTTTGTTTGCGGCTTGATCGGTATTGTTTTTTCCATGTTCAACAGCGGTTTCATACCCAACACCACAATGTTGAGCCTGGCGGTCGGATTATCCATCCTTGCGATGGTCACACTTGCCATCGAACATCCACCTGCCGGAGGTACCGTTATTGCACTATTATTTTCAACAGACTATGTAGCCTTCGTCACCCTGCTTCTATTGTCCAGCATAATGATGCTCTTCGTTCATCTTCTTAAACCATACATGATCAATCTGATGTGACACAATTCTAATAAACACCCTACGCTCTCCGAAGTACCATGCGTATCATACTGAAGGGAATCGTACAGGGAGTCGGCTTTCGGCCAACGGTTTACCGGGTGGCAAAGAACCTCGGTATGAACGGTTACGTAAAGAACATGGGGAGTGAGGTGGAGGTTGTTATCGACGGTGATGTGGACGAGTTTTTGAGTGAACTGAAAAGGGCGCTACCACCGCTTGCAAAGCTTACATCCGTGGATGTATTCGAGAGCGGTGGGACCTATGATGATTTCAGCATAATATCCAGTACAGATGGTGACCGATCGTCCTCCATCCCGGTGGACACGGCCACCTGTAAAAACTGTGTGGCGGAGCTGGAAGATAGAAAAAATAGACGTTTCACATACCCCTTCATAAACTGCACTGACTGCGGAGCACGTTACTCCGCTATCCGGGAATTACCCTACGACCGTGAGAAGACCACAATGGCACCCTTCCATATGTGCCCTTCTTGCAGGGAGGAGTACGGCGAGCCCATGGACCGCCGATTTCACGCCCAAACACTTTCATGTCCGGATTGTGGCCCTGGGTACACCCTTTACGATAAGAACAAGAAGAGGATAGGCGGGGTTGTGGAATTCATCTCTATGATAGAAGAAGGCTCGGTGGGTGTCGCTAAGAGTTGGGGCGGTATGCACATAGTCAGCACTCTAGATAGGATACCCGAACTCCGCAGAAGGTACGGTCGTTCACAGAAACCCTTCGCTATAATGGTTAAAGATCTAGAAACCGCTAGGAAGTACGCCCATATTACCAGGGAGGACGTGTTCACCGGTCCGAGGCGTCCCATAATGATCTACGAGAAAAAAGAACCTCTGGAAAAAGTGGCACCGGGATTACCAACGGTTGGGATGATGCTCCCCTACACACCCCTACATCATATACTGTTCGACGGGATATCTGAGGATGCACTGGTGATGACCAGTGCCAACCTACCCGGCGAGCCAATGATAATAAAGAATAGAGATGCATTTTCACTCGATCTGGACTGCTACCTTCTGCACGATAGGAAGATAGCAAACCGCATAGACGATTCCCTCATCAGGGTTCATGGTGACGAACTCTGTCCCATAAGGAGATCAAGAGGTTACGTGCCTGAAACATTACCATTCGACAAATCCACCGTTTTCGCCGCCGGAGCGGACCAAGGCGGTTGTCTGGCCTTTTCAACGAACGCCCATCTATACCCAAGTCAGTACTTGGGTGACCTGGGGTCCTACGGTGCCAAGGTGTTCTACCAGAACACGGTCGAGCACCTGGAGTCCATGCTGGGTATCCAGGAGGTCGAGGCGGTTGCCGTGGACCTGCATCCCGCCTACACCAGTAGAAAGCTCGGTTTAGAATATGCAAAAAACAAAGACATCCCGGTGGTAGAAGTGCAGCACCACTGGGCACACGGAGCATCCCTCCTTTTAGAGCACGATCTAGAACACATAGTGTGCATAGCGGTGGACGGCACGGGATATGGTGAGGACGGAGGGAGCTGGGGTGGTGAGGTATTATACTGTACCGCTGATGAATACGAAAGAACGGCACATCTGGAACCGTTCCCTCTACTGGGTGGAGAGCAGGCGGTAAAATATCCTAAAAGGTTGGCCCACGCCATCCACAGAAAGCTCGGTCACGATAGCCCATATTTCGACGACAAAACCGCATCCATATTGGATAAGTTGATGGATAAGAGCGTTAACACCACCAGCTTCGGTAGGCTGCTGGATGCGGTATCGGCCGCACTGGGAGCGTGCACCGGACGTACATACGAGGGGGAACCGGCCATGAAGCTGGAGAAACTGCAGTTGGAAGGTGAAAATACCAGAGAATATACGGTTTATCGAAAGGGAGATACCATACACACACTGAAAGGGTTCGTTGAGATGCTAAAAGACCGTTCACCCGATGCAGACAGGGCGGCTTCCTACGCCGCACAGGTATCATACGCTTTGTCAGACGCCGCAGCGGACGCCGCAGAAAAGTACGGCGCACCCGTAGGCATCTCCGGGGGAGTTTCCTACAACAGACACATAGTGGATCAGGTACGAAGCCGGTTAAAAGAACGCGGATACCAACTGTTGGTGCATCAAAGAGTACCAAATGGAGATATGGGCGTGTGTGTCGGCCAAGCATCCATCGCCGCCAGTATGTGATGCAAAACAAAAATATGAAATATCACCCGTTTCCTTCTCCTGGTTGTGGATCATGTTCCAAGCAATTATAGACCGGAGAGGAGGATAACGTGGCCCAGAGACTCATCGAGTTGGTGGTACCTGCACACTTTGAGGACGATGTAGAACAACTTCTCGAAAAGGACGACAAGGTATTTGATTTTTGGTGCGCAAGGGCATCCGGTGAAAAGGTTCAGTTCAAGATCTTAGTGGATGCCGAGGAAAGTCAAACCGTCATCGATCAGCTAGAAAATAATTATGACACCACTGAGGGATTCAGACTTTTGATGTTCCATGTAGAGGCCTCCCTACCTATTCAAAAGGAGGAGGAAAAAGAGGAGGAAAAGGAAAAAAAAGAGGATGATGATGGGGAGGAGACACGTGGAGTTAGCAGGGTAGAACTGTACACGGCGGCGTCGGACCAGATAAAACTGTCAAGCGTGTATCTGCTGCTGATGGGGCTATCCGCTATAGTCGCCGCTATCGGTGTTCTTAGAAGCGACGTAGCGGTCATTATCGGTGCTATGGTGATCGCACCACTCCTGGGACCTAATGTAGGTTTATCACTGGCAACTACTCTGGCGGATTCGCAACTAGCTAAGAAAGCAATAAGAACCAACCTTGCAGGTGTCCTTCTATCATTCGTCATAGCAGTGATCATAGGAATTCTATTCACAGAGAATCCAACCGGGTCCGTGGAATTGATGGCTAGAACAAATGTGGGATACGGCGACGTGGCTTTAGCCTTGGCCGCCGGTAGTGCCGGAGCTTTGGCATACACCCGAAGTATACCTGCGGCTCTGATCGGAGTTATGGTGGCAATAGCTCTGGTTCCGACCATAGTCACATCCGGCCTTTTACTGGGTGCCGGCTATTTTACTCTTTCCTTCTACGCATTGATGTTGTTTTTGATAAATTTAATTTGTATAAACCTATCCGGTGTGTTCACTTTCTTGATGCAGGGCTTCACCCCTAGTCAGTGGTGGAAAGCGGATAAAGCAAAGAAATTGACTCGACTAGCTATCGCCATCTGGGTAGCTTTATTACTCTTTCTAGTTGGTGTGATCTCTTATCTGAGATTTTTGTAAAAAAAGAAGGGGAGGGGGCTAGACTGGAAGGATGGTGGGATGGGATGCACTCTAACCGACTAGCCCGAGTTATCCCCTGTATGTAGTTTATTTCCTTAAGGGCCATATATATTTTGTGGTAAAAATATCGATCTGCCAGGGGAAGCTTTAAATACCATATCCAAAAAAAAGAAAAAAAAGGTCTTTTTTGTTGTCATACCTTCAGTCTCTCGTACCTTCCCCTTTGACAACGAATACGGCCTCTCCGTCAGGCAGGTTAGGTGAATCCACCAGCCGAGCTATACGTTTGTTCCCCTTGCTCTTTCGAAGATATATCCTAAAGGTAGCGGTATGTCCTAGTATGTGTCCGCCTATAGGCTTAGTAGGATCTCCGAAGAATTGATCTGGATTGGCCGATACCTGATTGGTCACAACTATCGCCGAGTTGAACCTGTCGGCAAAGCGCAGTAACTTATGTAGGTGTTTGTTCAAAGTCTGCTGTCTCTCGGCCAACGCCCCTCTGCCGACGTACTCCGCCCTGAAGTGAGATGTAAGTGAGTCCACTACCAGCAGTTTTATCGGTGCCTCTTCGGCTACTTCCAAGGCCTTCTCGGCAAGCAGCATCTGGTGATGGGAGTTGAAGGCCCGTGCCACTTTGATCTTTTTCAAGACCTCTTCTGGATCTTGATCTAATCCTTCTGCCATCTGGATTATCCTTTCCGGTCGGAAACTGTTTTCCGTATCGATTATGATGACCTCGCCTTCCAGTCCCCCTTCACTTTTGGGCATGGTAGCAGTCACCGCCAGCTGATGGACTAGTTGTGTCTTACCTGAGCCGTACTCTCCGAAAAATTCGGTTATCGATCTGGTCTCCACACCTCCGCCGAGCAGCGAATCCATGGATTCGGCACACGTGGTCAGCTTTCCGATTTCCTTTCGTTTTTCCATTACTTGGTCCCCAGTTTCGAAATCTCCTATATCTGCGGAAGCTTTTGCAGCGTTTATTATCTTTGCAGCGGTGGCTTCACCTATCTCTGCAACGTCGGATAACACTCTCGGGGATTCCACGGCGATGGCCAAGTAATCCTTGTAACCTGCTTCGATGAGCTTCTCTGCAGTTGCGGGTCCTACTCCTGGCAACTCTTGTATTTCTTCTTTGCTCATTTTATCGGCCTCCTTTAGCGAATATTCCTTTATAACCTTTTGTCAGAGGGTAGGGTGAAAGTGGCTTCACACATCGAAGATCACCCTGATCTTTCCCTCTCTATCGACCAATATTTCATGATATGAAACCGCCTTAATAGCGGTATCTAAGGGGTGCTTATCCAAGTCTATCTCCTCACCTCTGCACACCGCCTCAAGTGTGAACTCTTTGCTTTCTTGTATCCTTACTTGGAATTCGCAGAACAGCATACTTTTCACCTCGAACATGAATACGAATTCAGATAGAAAGTCGACTAAAAGAGTCTCCAAAGAATCACTGGCAGCCTTGATCTCGTGTTTCTCACGAGGTTCCACGGTATCTATATCCGTAAAAACGTCGAACATACCCTTTGCCGCTTCCTGGAATGCCTTTTCCAAATTATCTCCCCATGCCTCCAACCCTATGTCGGCGGTATGTTCGAACTGTTTATAGGGCATGATCTCATCTCATGGACAGCAGGTTCATCTTTCTGCTTTTGTCGTACTTCCTTGTTAGAGTAACGTCATCAAAGACCA
The DNA here is from genome assembly GCA_046498385.1 of Thermoplasmata archaeon. GTDB lineage: Archaea > Thermoplasmatota > Thermoplasmata > Halarchaeoplasmatales > Halarchaeoplasmataceae > Halarchaeoplasma. The sequence goes on from JAWOAU010000011.1 coordinate 43,945, forward strand.
GTATGACCATCTCCACGACATTGAAAATCGTACCGTTATCAAGGTGCCCTCCACGGAGCATATGATCCTCCCCTGAGATGCTGGCATGAAGATGTATGGTTCCTTCGTCGCTTATGCTGCCGCCGAGGTTCACCAGTTCCATGGGTTCGTGGAAATTTTCCCAGGAATACTCGCCGTTCTTGCTGTTGTAGTACCCAAGCTTAAAATCCTTTAACATACCTATCCCAGATACCACCATACCACTGTTTCGGTCCAATTCCGAAAGTATGTCCTTGATATCTTGAAATATATTCGCACCGTGATCCAGCTTAGCGACCACGATATTTTTTTCTATCTTATAATCCATGTTATCGATATGTGATTGCGTACCTAGGTAATAAACATTATTTTTCATCCAACGTTCAGTTGATCACTTGTGGATCCTTCCCTCCCTGGCGGAAGGGGCTTCCAAAGAAGTTTGACGGGTATTTTACGACGCCATCCTTATTCTCTGTAGCGTATCCATTTTTGAAAATACCGATGATACCACCGTTGTTGAATACTGGATAGGTATTTTTTCATTTCAAAGGCCGTGCATGGATACCCAATTCACCCTCCACCGCCGAGCAGAATTCCTTACCACTGCCGTGCACGGTAAGGACCTCCTCCGGATCGCACTTTTCAACAAACTCCATCAGCTCATCGAATCCTGCATGGTCTGATAACGGAAACTGAGCGTCTATGTCCTTACTTCTGAAAAAGGAATAGAATGCACACCAGCCTGATAGATATGCGATGTTTCCATTTTTTTTACGAGCGAGCCCGGCAAAACCGGACGATGGTTTTTTCAACTCCGCCGGGGTGACCACCGCTGTAAAATTATCTTGGGGTTCATCGGTCCTGTATTCTAGGTCCACACCGTGATCTCTGTATATATCACATATATCCGCTATCTTCTTTGGCACCGATGGAGTTTTTCCCATGGAGTTCAGGATGGCAATGGTCTCCTGTGCCTTGCCGAACTCGTAGGCACCGAAGACCACGGGTCCTTCGTTGAGCATCATCTTCGTCCACACTTTAAGGTCCTCTTCCACCTTGTTCTTCGGAGGTAACCTGTACTTTTTTTTCCCGTAAGTTGTTTCTATGATCAGGGTCTCACACCTCCGAGGTTCCGCTTTGCCGCATGTCATGCCGCCCAGAGTGTTGAAATCACCCGTATAAAGAATATCGCCTACGCTTATCATCGCGGAGCCGAACACATGCCCTGCGGGTGAGAGTGTGATATCTTCAAAACCTCCTATGCAGATATCTTCACCGTAGGGAACGGGTTTCCCCCTGCGTTCTCCCAGGCGTACTTCCAATATATCCAGTGTATGGGGTGTCATGTAGGCGTCCTTGACCAGATGGTCGAGATGTCCGTGGGTGACTATACCTATATCACTCTGGTGTGATGGATCCAGCAGCAGTTTTTTATTTCCTTCCCTGAGGACTATGCCTCGTTCATATCCTATATTCATCTTTTACTTCTCCTGATCAAATTCAAAGTGATATCTGGTGGGGACCCGTCTTTTTAAAGAGGTCCAGTAAGGGCATTGGGTGCACCTGTATCCCAGTGTGACCGTACCGCCGAATATTGTTTCGTTCTTAGTTGTTTTGAGTTTACCACCACATACAGGACACTTTCCTCTCAAGCTCTTTACCTTATCTTTCTGCCGTGCATCGATACTCACCTTCAGAAAAGGTGCCCTCGCGGCCATTTTTCTAAGTCTTTCCCGGCTTATGGTGTAAGAAGGGTCCCGGTTCTTCAATTCCTTTAAGATAAGAGTACGCAACTTGGTAAGAGAATTGATCCCCTTCATCCTCCGCATGACCGACCGCAGAGCATCTAGTACCTCTTCGTCATCGGGAATCGAGTAGGGCATCAAAGGGGGTATCGCGGTAGGATTACTTATTTTTATCTATTTAGTACTCTTGTAAAGCTTGACCACGCTTTCCACAGCATTTTTCGCCCTTTCTATACGCTGTTCGGCCTGCATCCTCGTCATACCCGGACCAGTTATACCTAGGCTCACCGGCTTACCGTAATCCAGGGACAGGTCCGCTATCTTCCGTGCGGCGTGAGAGATCACGGTTTCGTCGTGATCTGTTTCTCCCTTTATCACGGCACCCAAGGTGACCACGCCGTCGATATCCTTATTCTCCAGCAGCTTTTTGATAACCAGCGGCATATCGAATACCCCGGGAACGTGCTTTATCTCTTTTACCTCTATTCCAAGGAATTTAGCATGTTCCTTTGCCCTCTCGAGCATCATGTGCGTTATGTCGTAGTTGAATTCCGACACTACTATTCCTATTTTCATATCTATTCACCTTTTATCTAATTGGTTCTGCATCGGGATGTCCTTCCCGCTGACCGGTACCGGCCATCCTCTGAAGCCTTTCTTGCCTAAAGAGCAGGTCGTAGGCGTTCGCCGCGTGTTCTCTTGCTCTGTTGTGGGCAAGTCGGCCCAGTTCTTTATCGTCATCTGCTTCGTCTTCGTGGACGAAGACCTCCAGTATGTGTACATCGTGCTTTATCTCTACCTGCAGCAGTGCACGGGACGCCTGGTCCGCACACTGCTTGTCTATGGGTTCGGGACCGGGCATCCCGAGAGCTAGTACCAGATCGCACCCCATTTCAATGAGTTTCTGGGATGCTATGGCAAGGTCTTTGATCCCGGGTACAGTATATCTTTTAACCTTAAAACCTGTTCCCATGGAATTGAGCTCGTTCACCACACTGCGGTACATATCGCACCTGGCGAAGGTAGTATCCGCAACTCCTATTGTCTTCATCGGCCTTCCACCTGCTCTAGTTCTTTTTTCATACTGTACCAATCCACTATCTTTCGAATTATCTTCCTGGTACCGTCGAGATCGTCTTTGTAGTGTTGCATCCTTACCACGTTCGCTCTTATCCCTCTCTCTTTCAGTTCCTTCTGTATGGTCCCTTCCTCGTGGATCTGATCGTATCCCAATGCGATAATATCCGGCCCGATCTCTTCAACGGTGCGGTACTTGTCCTCCTCATGCCCCACTATCACTTCGTCTACCGGCTTTAGGGCTGCCACCATCTCCGCCCTCACGTCCTCTTTCATCAATGGTTCGTGTTTTTGCTTCCTCACCGTTTCATCGCAGGCAACCACCACTATCAACCGCTCTCCCAATTTTTTTGCTTCTTTAAGGTAATGTACGTGTCCGAGATGTAAAATATCGAATACTCCTACCGCCATCACCTTTTTATCAGCCATTATTTTCCTCCCACACCGATACAAGGTCCCTTCCTTCGATCAATGGAATATCGTTTTCTTCTCCATATATGGAAGCCTCCTCTTCGGACATACTTCCACCACCGTCTGAGAGCATCTCGCAGATGGTCATACTGGGATATAGAGAAGTCAGGCTTAATATGTATGTAGCCAGTTCGGTGTGTCCCATCCTCTCATCCAGTAAACCTTCAGAAGCGTTCAGTAAAAAAACATGACCCGGAGTACGGAATTCTTTTCCGAATTCTACCGATGCCTCTCCTTGTTTCATATCTTTTATTCTTTCTCCTAAAACAGCCATGCGTTTGATGGTCAGAGACCGGTCCAAATCGGTGATTCCTGTGAATGTATCACGATGGTTTACCGAGAGAGAGAAGGTAGATTTCTCGTCATATGGTATGTCGTCGGCCTCCATGTATCTGAGTATTTCAAACCTGTCCGATGAATGAGTGTATATATCCTGCAGATAGGGCAGTGTCAACTTGCTCCATGTATCTTGTGGTATGGTTACACAGATAAGCCCGCCGGCGTCCTGCCTCAGCCTCCTCACCTTTCGCGGAGTGATCTTTTGTGAGGGTGTGACAAGGTCTACTTCCTCCTCTCTACCATCGGAGTCGTATATCATAACGAACCCTCCTTTCTTTAACCTGCCTACCGCTTCTTCCACCGTGTCGAGCATGCTCGTGGAATAATTTTGGGTTATAATAGAGTTTTGGTTTGCACGGTATAAGGGCAGTTAACGACGTTGTGCGTTCCCCAAAACGTAAATTCCGGATTTGTAATATCGTGTAGATGATACAACTCTCCACGGTGATGGTTTTCTCATACGATTATCGAAATAGCTTGATAGTAGATTCGCTATGTGGATACTTCACAACATGCTGCCTTTTCCTTTTGTTCGTGGCTATCATCATGATCATATATTATCTCATAAAGCCGGGCCGGCTTAGAGTCGTTTCATGGAAAAGCAAACAATGTCCAAACTGTGGGATACCCTTGAAATACGAGGGTGAAAGATGCCCGCGGTGCGGCGGGATACAGACGGAAGAAAAAAAGACATCTTCTTTTTTCTCAAAATTTACTCGCAAGGGTAAGAAGAGGTGTGAGGAATGTGATGTAGAGATGATCCGCCAAGAGGAGATCGACGCCTGGTATTGTCCCTCCTGCCGTACTTATAAATGAAAAATATATTATGGTGGAAGGCCGGATCTTTCCATCATAAAGATCATGGTCGCGGATAGGACAGGGATGATCACGTTATCCTCGTTGAGTATCTCCAGGTATCCCTTGAAATATATCCCCTCAACGAACATCACCACCGATGCGGCGGCGAATGCGGTCACGGGCTGCACCAGCAAAGATGCCACCACCCCGCTTAAGATCGCCCCTACTATATGCCCTTCGATGTTCTTATCTTTGCTGAGAGGGTGCTTGACGGTTCCGAAGTGAGTGCCTACGACATGGGAAGTGGAGTCACCTACGGCCAGAATCAGCAGTGCCGCTCCTATTATGTGCTCCTGAAAGAACAAAGATATCGCAAAGGCACCGAGGAAAAACAAAAAGCAGCCTTTTCCCGGAAATTCATACCGGAGTTCCTTTCTTTCGAACTTATCCAAAAACCAGTGGATAACGGGGATATCGATTTTTCTAGAGGTCCACACCGTTGTTCCTCCGATAACCAAAATCATCAAAAATGTCCTAGACACCGGCGGCAGAGGTTCCAACGGTATGTAGGATCCGATTTCGCCCAAGAAACCTTTGATCAACAGCACCACAAGGGATATCCCTAACAATGCGTGAAAAAGCTGTCTTTTTAGCTCTGTTTCTTCTATGATAAATTTATAATTCAAGAATGCCAACCCTACAAGATATCCTACCATGGCACCGAATATTATATCGCTTAAGTAATGTGCCCCCAAGTAGAGCCTTGAGACGGCTACCAAGAGTCCGAAAGATATCCAAAGTCCTTTGTATCTGGGAAGTACTTTTATCAATATCGGGATCGCCGCAAAGGCCACGGCGGTGTAACCGCATAGAAAGGAGCACTGCCATATCTTTAACGATACACCTATCAGTTCTATCTTTCCGGGCATGGTTCTCGTAAAGGCGTTCTGAAACCCGATGGCCACGAAGGTACCGAAGAGGATAGAGGCCATCAAAGGTGGCGTCCACCATATCTTGTCGTTTTTCCACAATAAAATATCCCTTGTGTTTCATACTTTTCAACATTTACTAATTTTGTTGAATATCCATCTCCTTCATATAAACCTTGGGCTCAAATTTAAAAAACTAGTTTCCAAAAGATACTTAACGGTGGGGCAAATCTCGGGTTCGTATGGGAAAAGAAGACGAAGTAAAGATAGAAGAAGTAGGTAAAGGAGAAGAAATAGGTGTAAAAGTAGCCGATTGGCTAGCTGAAAAGAACAGGATACCTGAAGGAGTGGTTGAAGGTACCGTTGAGGCGGTGACTGAAAAGGCCATCTTAGTCAACGACGATTGGATACCAAAAAGCCAGGTTGAAAAGGCTTGGCTACTGTAATGGGCTGCTGTAATGATTTAATAAACGAACCGAAGGTATTATAAACTACTTGATGTTCCACCCTTCAGAATATCCATTGCCCGATGGTAGGTACATATGAAAAAAGATGTTTTAATAATCGGCGGCGGAATCTCTGGCGTTCAATCCGCACTTGACCTGGCCCAGAAGGGTTATGAGGTGGTGCTGGTTGATAAATCTCCTAGTATAGGTGGGAACATGGTGAAATTGGATAAGACTTTTCCTACTAACGACTGTTCTATATGCATATCGGCTCCTAAGATGGTGGAAGCCAGCAGGAACGAGAATATTACATTACTGACTTACTCGGAGGTAAAGGAACTTATCGGCAACGCTGGTGGATTCAAGGTTAAAATCTGGAAGAGAACAAAGTACGTTGACCCCGAGGTCTGCACAGGATGCGGAGACTGCGAAGAGGTCTGTCCGGTGGAAGTACCGAGCGAGTTCGAGCAGAAATTGTCCGACAGAAAGGCGATTTACGTTGAATTCCCTCAATCGGTTCCCCTCACATACACCCTGGATTACGCAAACTGCGTGGGCTGCGGCGCCTGCGAGCGGGTGTGCGATGCCGGGGCCATCAATTTCCTGGAAAACTCAAGGGAGATCGCGATAGAGGTTGGAAGCATAATCGTGGCTACGGGTTACGAGATGATGCAGCCCGACGAGTGGAGGGAAGAGTACGGTTACGGTAAATATCCCAATGTGTTAACAGCCATGGAGTACGAGAGATTGCTGTCCGCCTCAGGACCCACCGGCGGCAAGGTGCTGAAAAGAAGTGACGGAAAACCCCCGGAGTCGGTCGCGTGGATACAGTGCGTCGGCTCCAGGTGCAAGCAGAAGGGTATGCCCTACTGTTCAAGGGTATGCTGTATGTACGCTACCAAACAAGCGTCCATAAGCAAGGGAGAGAATCCGGAGCTTGATACTGCGGTTCACTACATTGATCTTAGGGCTTATGGCAAGGACTTCCAGCAGTACTTTGACAAGGCGAAAAAAGAGGGTGTCAACTATTTAAGGGGCAGGCCGTCTAGAGTTTACCAGACCGAGGATGGAAGGTTAGCAGTAGAATATGAGGATACTGAAAGGGGAGAAGTCACAACTAACGTCGTCGATATGGTAGTCTTGTCTGCAGCCATTATACCATCCTACGGAAACCAGAAGTTGGCGGAGATTTTGGATATAGAGTTAGACGAGAACGGTTTCTTCGAATCCAAGGATCTTCTCACTGCACCTACGGATTCTACACGGGAAGGTATCTACCTAGCTGGATGTGCCCAAGCACCTAAGGATATTCCCGACAGTGTTGCACAGGCCAGCGGTGCAGCGGCACAGGCGATGACCCCTATCAAGAACAGGAAAAGGAAAGGTGTACCAGAGAAAACTCCTGAAAAAGATGTAAGCGCCGAAGGACCGTGCATAGGCGTTATCGTTTGCGACTGCGGAAAGAATATAGCTAACTATATCGACGTTCCGGATGTAGTGGAGAGAATAAAGGATTGGCCGGGTGTTGTCCACGTTGAAGAGACCATGTTCGCATGCTCTGAAGACTCGCAGACGAGAATCAAAGAGATGATCGAAGAAAAGAACCTGAACAGGCTGGTGATAGCGGCATGTTCGCCGACCACCCACGGACCACTTTTCCAAGATACCTTGGAAGAAGCCGGATTGAACCGCTACCTTTTCGAGATGGCAAATATAAGAAATCAGTGCAGCTGGGTTCATAGTCATGATGTCGAAAAAGCCACTGATAAAGCAGAGATCTTGACAGAGATGGCAGTCGAGAAGGTGAAGAATTTAAGTCCCTTGGAAGAGCAGACCATCGAGATCAGAGACCGGTCGATAATCATAGGGGGAGGTGTTGCGGGGATGCAAACTGCGCTGAGCCTTGCGGATTCCAGCATCAAAGTTACCTTGATAGAGAGGGAAGAAAAACTCGGGGGTAAATTGAACACGTTGAATACGCTTTTCCCAACCGATATCGATGCCCAGGAATTAGCTGACAAGCTTATACATCTCGTGGGGGACAGCGATAATATCAGGGTGATGACAAATGCCAACATCGAAGCTATCGACGGGTACATAGGCAATTATGAAGTGCAGGTAGATGGAGAGACGATAGATGGGGACACGATAATCCTAACCACTGGATTCCAGGAGATCGATCCAACTGATTTCTATCACTACGGTGATGACGACCGGATAATGACACAGCTGGAACTCGACCGGGCTCTTCAAAGGGACGAATTGAAAGACCCGAAAAATGTCGTTTTCATCAACTGTGTAGGTGCCATGGAAGAAGAAAGACCGTGGTGCTGTCGTGTAGGATGCGGGAACTCACTGAAGAACGCCAAAGCGATCAAAGAGAAATATCCAGATTCAAACGTTTACATCATGTACAAAGACATGAGGGTGTTCGGTAAAAGGGAAGAGGAGTACTACATGGACGTTTCAGAGAAGGACGGGGTCATCTTTCTTCGATACTCGACGGAGAATAAACCCGATGTCACTGTTGGAGAAGATCAGCTCGACATCAAAGTTTATGACAACCTTTTGGATGAGGACTTGGAGATAGATGCGGATTATCTTGTTCTCGCTATGCAACTCGAAGGTGACAAGAGCGCAAGAGAGCTCAAAAAGATGTTGAAGATCTCTTCTAATCCAGCGAACTTTTACATGGAGGCACACGCCAAACTAAGGCCTTTAGAATTCCCTGCCGAAGGTGTTTATCTGGCAGGTGGGGCACACTATCCAAAAAACATCTCGGATACTTTGGCTCAAGCCCTAGGAGCCGCTTCGAAGGCTTCGATCCCTATGATGAAGGGGTTCACTAAAAGTGAAGGCATAACTGCAGTCGTTGACGAAGACACCTGCATGGGATGCAGATTGTGTATAGATGTGTGCCCCTTCGGATCCATCGATTTCAACGAAGAAAAAGGTGTTGCAAAAGTTACTCCCGTTCTTTGTAAGGGGTGCGGGCTCTGTACTGCTACATGCCGTTCAGGTTCTATACAACAGAAGGGGTTTACGGATAACCAGATACTTTCTATGATCAAAAATGCCACCAAAGGGGCGACTTAATATGGGGGATGAAAATAAAATAGGAAATTGGGACCCGGTCATCGTCGGTTTCTGCTGTAACTGGTGCAGTTACGCCGGTGCAGATCTCGCAGGAACATCTAGAGAGCAGTACCCACCGAATATCAGGGTTATCAAGGTCATGTGCTCGGGCAGGATAAGTCCGGAATTTATTTTGAAGACGTTCCAGGAAGGGGCAGACGGCGTGCTGGTTTCTGGCTGCCATCCGGGAGATTGCCACTACATAGAAGGGAATTACTACACTCGAAGAAGGCTGACCATCCTTTGGGATTTCCTAGATTACATGGGTATAGAACCAGAAAGACTTAAGCTATCATGGATATCGGCAGCCGAGGGCAAAAAATTCGCAAACGTTGTTGAGGAGTTCACTGACAAGGTGAGAGAACTAGGACCGCAGAAAAAACTACGGAAAGGGGTAGAATGACCAGAGATTACGAAAAGATAGAAGAAGAGATAAAAGAACAGGCGAAGGAGTGGCTGGAAAACGACGACGTGAATTACCTTATAGGATATGAAAAGGGGTCCGACCCACTCATCGCGAGACCAGTCTTCATCAGAACTCCAGAAGATGCAGACAGGTTAGTATGGAATCAGGGATGCGTCAACAACCTCACGAGATTTTTGGTCGAGAACATAAGGAAAGAGAAGGACACCACAATCGGTATAGTCGTGAAACCGTGCGACTCCAAAGCGATCGTCGAACTGATCAAGGAGAACGTTCTACCAAGAGAAAGAATGAAGATAATAGGCGTTACATGTGAAGGCATGATAGATAAGGACAAGGAAGAGGACGATACCTTGGCAGATAAGTGTCAGGTCTGTACAACTCATAATCCAGTTATAGCCGATGTTGTCTTTGGCCCCGAAGTCGAGGAAGATTTTACAGATGAATATCAAGATATACAGGACATCGAAGAGATGGATGTTGAGGAGAGATGGGAGTACTGGGAAGATCAACTTTCCAAGTGCATACGCTGCTATGCGTGCAGAGACGTATGCCCAATGTGCTATTGTGAGGAATGTGTTTTCGAGCGTGAGAAACCACATCGATGGCTGGACAAGAGCGTTACGAAAGAAGATAATTTTTTCTACCACATGATAAGAGCGTTGCACCTTGCGGGTCGATGTATAGACTGCGGTGAGTGCGAGAGGGTCTGTCCCATGGACATCCCTATAAGAAAGATGAACAGGATATTGGAGAAATGTGTGAAAAAGAGATTCGATTTGAAACCAGGTATGGATGTGGATGATAAAAGTCTGTTCGGTTCTTATGATAAAGATGATCCAGAGGAGGTCATTGTATAGGATGAGTGATACAGTGAATTATGTCCTAAAAAAAGAGGATTTAACTGACTTCCTGAGTTCATTTTCAGATTATAAAGTTGTTCTGCCCGTAAAAAAGGACGGAGCAGTCAAGTTTAGAACGTACGATGGCGAAGGGCCTGATTTGGAAGTTGGGCCCACACAAAAATCATGCAAAGAAGTCTTCTTCCCACAGACGGAAAAGATGTTCGACTTTAAAAGAGAAAGGAACAGATTCGTCGGGACGGAAGAAGTAAATTTTGAGCCTGAAAAAACCCTCCTATTTGGTGTAAGGCCCTGCGATGCCAGGGCGATGACACAATTGGACAAAGTTTTCGGAGAAGACTACAGGGATAACTACTATATGGATCGAAGGGAAAAAACAACTATCATCTCCGTAGGATGTGAAGAATCCGCTAAGAACTGTTTTTGTACATCCGTGGGTGGTGGACCTCATACCGAGGAGGGCTCTGATATGCTCTGGACAGACATAGGCGACAGCTACCATGTTGAGATTCTCACCGAGAAAGGTGAGGAGATAGTCAAGAACACCGAGGATTTCTTGGACAAGGCATCCAAGGAAGATGAAAAGAAATCGGAAAAAGTGAAGGAGGATGCGGTGGATAAGATAAATAGATCACTGGATACTGATGGCCTACAGGATGCCCTAGAAGACGTGTTCGAAAACGATTACTGGGAGCAGGTAGCAGATAGGTGCATAGGCTGCGGTATCTGCACGCTATTGTGTCCTACTTGTTACTGCTTCGATATCAACGATATTATAGTTGGAGATAAGGGGTGGAGAGAACGCAACTGGGACTCTTGTCAATTCGATTATTATTCCATACACGCTTCGGGATACAACCCGAGACCCGAGAAAAAGCACAGGCTGAGAAACAGATTGTATCACAAGTACCTATATATGCCTAAGAATATCGACGTGATCGGCTGTGTTGGATGCGGGAGATGCATAACGAATTGTCCCACGGACATAGACATAATCGAGGTACTGGAACAGGTGGAGGAGGTGAGTAGCGATGGAAAATGATTCACCATACAGACCATTCACCGCAACACTCATAGATATCAGGTTGGAGTGCGGTGGAGAAAGACCCATAAGAACCTTTAGATTGGAAATAGATGATGAAGAAGCAAAAGAAAATTTTGATTACAAGCCAGGTCAGTTCGTGATGGTTTCCGTGTTCGGAGAAGGAGAATCTCCATTCGCGCTGTCATCCCCCCCTACCGATGAGGTACTCGAGGTCACAGTGATGAGGGTTGGTAATGTGACAACTAGTCTCCATTCGTTGAACGTAGGAGACAAGGTAGGTATTAGAGGGCCCTACGGAAATGGTTTCCCAGTGGGGGAATGGGAAGGTAAGAACTTGGTTTTCATCGGTGCAGGTATAGGTATAGCGCCCCTTCGCTCGGTATATGGTTATGTTCTCAGTGATGAACATCGGGACAAATTTGGAGATGTGAACCTTATTTACGGTGCCAGGAGCATAAACGATATGGCTTACAAGGACCAACTAGAGGAGTTGGGCGGAAGAAACGACTTAGAGCTCTGGAGATGCATAGATTGGAACTTCGGTGAAGAAGGCATCATCAAAGAGTGTGCTGAAGAGGGATGGGAACCGGTCGATCTAGATTATAAGGAAGAGACGAGGACTTGTTCACTCGATAACTGCTACACTGCGTTCGTTCCAGAGCTGGTGAGAATCGTAGAACCGGATCCCGAGAACACCATAGCACTTACATGCGGTCCACCCATAGCTATCAAACTCACCCTAAAAGCCTTGATGGATTTGGGTTGGCAGCCTTCAAATGTTTACACTACTTTGGAGAACCGGATGAAATGCGGTATAGGTAAATGCGGCCGGTGCAACATAGGGAACAAGTACGTTTGTAAGGATGGGCCAGTCTTCAATTATGAAGAGCTGATGGAGATGAAACCGGAGAACGAAGTCACCGAGGAGGCCTAGGGGTTGAATTAACATGAAAGTGAAAAGAGATAAGGAATTTCTTGATAAAGTAGAAGAACTGTCAGGACAGTCAGTCACTTCTTGTATCCGATGCGGGACTTGTTCTGCTGGATGTCCTTTTGTGGAGGAAATGGACGAACTACCAGAGAGAGTATTCGAAAGGATAATCCTCGGTGACAAAGAAGGGGTGTTGGAGAGGAACACCATGTGGATATGTGCAGCGTGCTTCCAGTGCAGCGTGAGATGCCCGAGGGATATCGATATCGCCAAGATCATGGAAGCAGTAAGACAGATCACGTTAAGAAAAAACATCGATAAAGTAGATTTAGATCATGTGGAAAATATGGCTGAACTACCGCAGCTCGCTGTAGTTGGCTGCTTCAGGAAGGAGACTGGATAACATGGACGGGGATGCACTGTTGTACTATCCAGGATGTACGCTAAAGACAAAGGCCAGCGATTACGAACAGAGCGCTATGGCGGTCATGGAAGCTCTGGGGAAACCGTTGGTCGAGATGGATAACTGGTACTGTTGTGGAGCCGTCCAATCGTTGACCACCGATGATATCATGCACCAGATCGCACCGATAAGAACAATGTGCTGTGCACAGGAACAGGGTGAGAAAGAAGTCATCACGCTGTGTGATATGTGCTACAACGTTCTAAAACAGGCTAACGAGAGGATGAAGGATAAACCGGATGACCTGGAAACAATGAACGAGTTCCTGACCGAGGATTCGGATTACGAAGGTAACGTAGATGTAAAACACCTTTTCCAGATATTGATCGATATGAAGGACGAGATCAAGAAGCGGGTTACCAAACCATTGGATAATCTAAAAGTGGCTACTTACTACGGCTGCATGCTGTTAAGACCGGACATTGTCGCCATCGACGGCCCTGAGAACCCGACTATCATGGGAGATCTGCTGGAGTGCACTGGTGCACAGGTGATCAGAACCCCGAAGAGGACAGAATGCTGTGGATCGTATCACACGGTAAACAGGAGCGATATCGTTGAAAAGAGGGTGGAAGATATCGTGGGCAGGGCCGTGGAGGAGGGGGCAGAAGCCATCGTGCTTTCGTGCCCCTTGTGCCAGTTCAACCTTGACTTTCACCAAAGGGCTACCGAATACGAGATACCGGTCTTTTACCTGACCGAACTGATAACCCTCTCATTTGGATTGGATGTAGAGATGAAGAAACATAAGGTCGACCCGAAAAAATTACTAAAGGATAAGGATATTTTGGAGTGAGATTGGTATGCCTGAAGATGAAGAGAAAGATAAAGAAGAGGAAGAAAATCTAATCGACATATACGTCATGGGTAAGAGGTACAAAGTACCCGAAGGACTCACTATCATGACTGCGCTCGAGTATGCAGGATACAAGTTCGTACGTGGATGTGGTTGCAGAGGAGGTTTCTGCGGAGCGTGTGCCACGGTCTACAGGAGTAAGGACGAGTACAAGTTGAAGATGGATTTAGCGTGTCAAACGGCAGTCGAGGAGGGAATGTTCTTGGTGCAGCTACCCTTCGTTCCTGGTGTCAGGGAAGAATATGACATCGATGAAGTGAATCCTGAGAAAAGGGACAACGTGATGTTGGAGTACTATCCTGAGATCGCCAGGTGCGTATCCTGCAATACCTGCACAAAATCTTGTCCACAAGATATCGAAGTGATGGATTACGTACAGGCAGCGCTACGAGGGGATATCGAAAGATGTGCAGATCTATCGTTCGATTGTATCCAATGCGGTTTATGCTCTATAAGATGTCCCGCAGATATCAAACATTATCATCTCGCACAGCTTGCTAGGAGGATAACTGGCAAGTATATTGACAAGGACAGTGAAGAACTTGAGAAGAGGGTTAAAGAGATCGAGGAAGGAAAGTTCGATAAAGATTTCGAAAAATTGGTCAACATGAGCGAAGAGGAGTTGAAGAAAGCCTATGACGAGAGAAAATTCGAAAAGGAGTGATCACGATGGCTGACGGTTATCCAGAATATATGAGAAAATCCATTGAAAAAGTAGAAAAAACGAGACCTGATAGGATCGGTAAGACCTTCGAAAGGATGTCAGCTGAACAGGCTGATGAGACGCTTCATAACTTCCATCCCGATTATAGAGAAGGTGGAAAAAGAGAAATTAAAATAGGGCCCAGTAAGGGTGAGATCGGTCCGACAGAACTTGTAGATCTCCTGGAGGCTCACAGCCTCATCGCCCCTTCTGATATAGATCTGTCACAGGTAGATCACGATGTCGATATACTGGTCATCGGAGGCGGGGGTGCAGGTACAGTTTCAGCTCTCTGGGCTGTAAAAGAAGGCATCAAACCGGAGAATATACTAATATCTACAAAACTCAGACACGGTGATGCAAACAGCATGATGGCACAAGGAGGGATTCAAGCTGCTGATAAGAAAGATGATTCACCTGTACAGCATTACTTAGATGCCATGGGAGGAGGGCACTACACGAACAAACCCGAACTAGTAAAGATACTGACCAGAGATGCACCGAAGATAATCCACTGGCACGAAGAACTTGGAGTGATGTACGATAGGGACGAAGATGGTAATTTTATCGAATTGCCCGGTGGTGGAACATCTAGGTACAGATTACACTCTGCTAGAGATTATACCGGTCTTGAACTGATGAGGGTCATCAGGGATGAAGCTAGGAATTTAGAGATTCCTGTATTGGAGTTCACCCCAGCGGTAGAACTCCTTAAGGATGATAAAGGTCAGGTGGCCGGTGCGATCCTGATGAATTTGGAGACCAATGAATACTACGTCGTCAAAGCAAAGTCAACAGTTATGGCAACTGGTGGTTTCGGTAGACTGCACATACAATCATATCCTACGACAAACCATTATGGCGCCACCGGAGATGGTCTCATAATGGGCTACAAAGCTGGCATCCCCTTGAGAGATATGGACAGCGTTCAATATCATCCAACTGGTGCAGCTTATCCAGACCAGATAGTAGGGCTTCTTGTTACAGAAAAGGTTAGAAGTCTAGGTGGTCAACCAGTGAATAAACACGGAGAACTGTTCGTGAATCCTCTCGAACCTAGGGATATCGAAGCATCTGCACTTATCAGGGAATGCTACGGAAGAGATAACGGTGTAACAACACCTACGGGGATGAAAGGTGTCTGGCTTGATGCTCCGTTGATAGATGAGATCAAGGGTGAAGGAACGGTAGCTGAAAGGCTCCCCGCTATGGTAAGACAGTATGAGAGGTTCGGAATCGACATGACAAAGGATCCAATATTGGTATTTCCCACACTTCACTATCAAAACGGCGGTTTAGTGATCGATACAAACGCATCTACACCTGTACCAGGATTGTTTGCTGGTGGTGAGGTAGAAGGTGGTGTCCACGGGAAGAACAGACTGATGGGTAATTCTCTGTTGGACTACAGCGTATTCGGTAGGATAGCAGGTATCAGTGCTGCTAAGCACGTTAAGAAAGCAAAGATTGGTAAGCTGAGCCTCCAACACATAACGGATTACGAAAAAGAGATGGAGAAGAACGGGATAAAAACGGATAGAGAATCGCCTATGCTTCTGCCGGAGTACAGAGGTAAGAGAGTATTAGAAAGGCACCTCGATGTAGAGGTGACCCTGTAGGGTTGACACTGATGATAGAAGTAAATGAGGATTACTGTAAAGGATGCAACCTGTGCATATTGTTCTGCCCTAGGGATGCACTCGAGGAGAGTGAAGAATTGAACAAAAAAGGAGTTCATCAACCAGTGGAGATAGAAGGTAGATGCAACAACTGCAGATTGTGTGAATTGATATGTCCGGACTTTGCTATTACGGTTGTTGAGGATGAAGAAGATGAATGAAGAAGATTTCGACTTAGAGAAGGTAAAAAAGGTATTGGGTGCCAAGCAGCAGTTCATCCACGGCGATGCAGCCGTTTGCTACGGTGCACTATTGGCGGGGTGCACTTTCTTCGGCGGATATCCCATAACACCGGCTTCTGAGATAGCCGAGATGATGTCAAGACTGCTACCCAAGGTCAGTGGTAGATATATCCAGATGGAGGACGAGTTGGCGAGTATGGCATCGATCATCGGATCTTCGTGGACAGGTGCCAAAGCCATGACTGCAACCAGTGGACCCGGTTTTTCCCTTATGCAGGAGAATATAGGTTTCGCTGCTATGAGTGAAACACCAGTTGTTGTTGCTAATGTTCAAAGATCGGGGCCGTCTACAGGTCAGCCTACGTTGGGGGCACAGGGAGATGTCATGCAGGGCAGGTACGGCTCTCACGGTGATTATCATCCCATAGTTTTATCTCCTAACACTATCCAAGAGACCGTAGAATTAACGATCAGAAGTTTCAATCTTGCAGAGGAGTACAGGACACCTGTTTTCTTGTTCATTAGTGCCGATTTGGGCCACATGAGAGAGATGATAGAGATACCAGATGAAGTAGACCTATTTTACAGGAAGGAACCTAAGGTCCGTCCGGATGAGTATATACCCTTCGGAGAAGGTAATTACGGTAAGAAGAAAGTCCCTGAATTCGCCCCGTTCGGCACAGGGTACAGAACTTACGTTACTGGTTTGACACACGATGAACACGGATTCCCTGCAACGGATGACCAAGAAGATCACGACAAGCTGATTCGAAGACAGATGGAGAAGGTCACCGATGATAGGGAGATATTAACGGATATCGAAGAGAGAAACATCGATGATGCAGATATAGCTATACTATCATACGGTATAGCTAGCAGGAGTGCGTTAGGTGCGGTTAACAAAGCGAGGAGACAAGGCAACAAGGTGGGCTATTTTAGGCTTAAAACACTTTGGCCGTTCCCTATAAAAGCTGTAGAAGAGCTTTCAACAAAAGTAGACAAGATAGTTGTTGCGGAGATGAATACAGGCATGCTGTATCATAAAGTCAACGAATACGCTGATTGCAAGGTCGTTCTTGCCAGTGAGATCGGTGGAGAACTACACAAACCCGACGAGATATTGGAGGTGATCTGAAGATGGTTTCAGAGAATAAAACTAAGAACGTAGACGTAGCTAGCGGTGAAAAGATAAGGGAAAAATACCTGAGAAAGGAGATGATGCCGCATATATTCTGCAACGGATGCGGTCTAGGTAATGTACTGGATTACACACTCTGGGCCATAGAAAAGGAAGGCCTCGATATGGATAACACGGTCTTCCTATCCGGCATCGGCTGCTCTTCCAGGATACCGGGCTATGTGAAAGTCGATGCACTTCACACGACTCACGGCAGAGCACTAGCATTTGCTACTGGGGTCAAAGTAACAAATCCAGAGCTGAGCGTAGTCGTTTTCACCGGCGATGGTGATTGCATCGGTATAGGTGGAAATCACTTCATCCACGCCGTTAGAAGAAATATCGATCTGACCGTTATAGTGGTCAACAATTTCATCTATGGGATGACTGGAGGACAGGTTGCTCCGACGACGCCCGAAGGAGATTATGCAACTACTGCACCTTACGGTTGTATCGAACCCCCATTCGATATAAGCAAGATGGCGATTGCAGCTGGGGCATCATACGTTGCTAGATGGCCTGTTAACCGACCTAATCAACCAATCAACTCTATACGTCAGGGGCTTCAGAATAAAGGGTTCAGCTTAATCGAGATGCTTTCACCATGTACGACAGCATACGGAAGGCGTAACAAATTCAGAGAGATCAAGGACCTTTGGAATCACTACGAAGAGATAACTATACTTACTGAAGATTACGATATGATCATGAAGTATGGTAGTGAAGAAGAGAAGAAGGAGATCAAAGATAAGATAAAAATCGGGGTGCTGCACAACGAGAGTAAGATATCTTTAGGTGAAAGGTACGAAGAACTATTGGAGAGATTTAAATGAGGAAGAATATACGATTGTGTGGAAGCGGTGGTCAGGGCATTATGACTGCAGGTTATATCCTTGGAAAAGCAGCATCGGTTTTCCATGACTACAATGCCGTACAGATGCAGAGCTATGGCCCAGAAGCGAGGGGAGGGGCGGCCCGTTCTGAAGTAGTTATATCCGACCGTGAGATCGGATACTGTGGATTACCTAGTACTGACAATATGATGGTGATGTCTCAACCCGCTTGGGACAAGTACCACAAGGACCTTACAGAGGAATCTATCGTTGTATTGGACCCGGACCTAGTTGTCAATTATGATTTCGAAAATGTCATAGAGATTCCAGCCACCCAGATGGCTGAGGACCTGGGTAATAAGATCGTGGCAAATATTGTCATGATCGGCGGATTCAACGCTGTTACAAAGCTGGTTCCCGACGAGGCATTGGAGGAATCCGTCAAGGACAGCGTACCCAAACAATTCACGGAATTGAACTTTAACGCCCTGAAGAGGGGAAGGGACTACGTTACCAGTCACCACACCAAGAAGGATTGACCTATCAGTATAACAATGGTCAATATGATGGTACATACCATCAACACTCTGCCAAGGGCGAATTTAAATTCCGTAGGATCGGATTGGTACTTTATTCCCACCGAAAAATAGGTGATCACCGCACTCATAGTTAGTAAATACCCCGCTATAACAAGGGTAAATTCGTAGGGAGTTATTATCCCCTGACCCGAGATGTCCATAAACACTCTATATAACATTGAATAAAGGGCCACTATTATACCCATGACCACGGGAGCGAAGAACATGGATGTGGCTTCCATCATCTCCACCGATTGGACCAGCTCCGAACGTATATCCTTTTCCATCTCCTGCATATCCTTGAGATACTCGGAATTTTGTAATATGATGGTACCTGCGGATGGTGGACTCTTTTGAGAGACGGATATCACGGATTTCATACTGGCTTTGATCGTCCTAGAGGGGTGTGAGTTCAAGATCCCTTTGTTTCCAAAGAGGGCATCTTTTAAAGGCATCCTTTTTAATCTCGTTAAGGTGGTTATGTTTTTAAACAAGTTTCCGGCCTTGGAGCCGCTCATGCTTTTTCCGGTCTCTTCTATGGATTTTTCTAGGGATTTCCCCTCGGCCATCCTGCTCCCCAGCTGAAAAAGTGCATCGGGAAATTCTTTCTCCAGTTCCAATATCTCCATCCTTTGCTTTCTTTGTTTCCAGGAACTACTTATAAGGTAGTAAGAGACTGCAAGGACGGGAGCCCATATCCAGGGCAGGGGCATCAAAAATTCCAGTTGAGTGCGAAATAACCATACTAATATTAGTCCCGAAACAAGGATCGCCGACGGTATATAGTATGCAGTTTTCTCATCAGTGTCCATGGACGGTAAAACAGTGGTGCCAGGGCGGTTGATCAATATCTTATATGAATAAACAAATGCACCGAAGGGTATCAGTATGTTCATCAGAAGGACCACGTGGGCCAGTTTCAGACCACCGGTCTGTTCAGCCTGTTCTTGGTATATTGAGGTCAAATCCAGACCACCTAGGGTCATCATAGGCATCATGGCGCCGATTATAAGGGGCAGTAAGATACCTAGGGCAAAAAGTATGGTAGTGGGTGTTTTAAGAGAATTGGAAAAGTCCCGTATCTTTTGCTTTGTTCCTGTTGTTATGATGTCGTTGGCACGTTGAAGGGTGGCCTCTAGTCCTTCTTGGGTATTTTCCAATACAGACGAACGGATAACATAAAGTGATCTTTTTAGGTCGTCGTTCCATTCGCCCCATTCGCCCGCAAGGGCTATGATTGAGTCCTCCAAACTGCTCCTCTGCCTCAGATACACTTCCCAAATGGCTTTTTTTAGCCTTGATGCCAGGGGTTCGTCTACATTATTCGCCGCAAACAATATCGCATTGTGCAGTGACGGATGTGCCCTCATGGACATGGTCATGTAATTTATCCCTTCGGGGGCGGAACCTATTGTTTTGGCTTTGAGCTGTTGCGATCTGATCTCAGGATAATTGGCTAAATAGACGAGCACGCCCATGGGAGCGGCCAAAAATAATGGTATCACCCACAATAGGACGGATATAAAGCTTAACCCGTAGGTCAGGTGGAATATGGATACTATGACTAATAATATCATAAAGGTTACAAATGCTCCGAAGACGGAGAGCAGCATTATTTCTTCTTCCTCAACATCGTAACCTATGAATTCCGCGGTACGATCGAACTCCGCTTTGGTGTAGGAACGTTGAATAACTTTGTATTTTTTTGATTTTTTCTCTTTTTCTTTTAAGCACTTTTTGTATTCCAAAGAATCCTTTCCATGCAGCACCAGTGCCTGGACTAGGTCCCTTTCAGCATCCTTTAGTTTCCGACGGGCTTCAAGGTATTTTTCCTTTTTTTCCTTTCTCTTTTCTATTATCTCTACCCGTGATGCTCCAAACCTTTTGTTTACTGCCTTGCAGAGTTTGATATATTGATCAGACATATCTCGTCCTCATTTCGTACCATTCCATCCACTCTTTTTTTATCTCCTCATGTGAACCGGTTCCGTGATACTCCTCCACCAGATTCCAAAACTTGTCGTTGGTTTCCGAAACCCATGATGGACTTAGGAGATCCATTCCTTTCTTTTTCGACGTCTCTACCATCTTCGCTCTTAGGTCTGAACGCAAGTTGATATTCTCTATGGCTTGCTCATAGGTGATCGCCCATGACCGGGCGATGTGACCTATACGCTCGGAGTCTCTTTTCAATGTATTCGTGCTCTTTAGACCGTTGTCATAACGCATAAGGTCTGTAAAGGTACCTTCCTCGTATTCGGAGACATGTGTCAAGGTTCTTATCCTTCGCTGGGTTCCCCCTGGACGTATCATCCCGGCTATAAGCACTAAGTCCGTTGCGGAGAAGCTCTCCTCTGATATACCCATATCGAAGACCACCCTTTCATAGACCGCATCCGGGGAGTCGCCGTGTATGGTCCCCATCACCGCACTTCCCGCGGTGCCGGCCCTCATAGCCTCGTATAGGGTTCTGGCTTCCTTACCTCTAACCTCACCAAGTACTAGGGATGATTCCCCGAGGCGTAAAGATACCCGCAGGGCATCGTCGGCGGTCATCTCGTTCTTTTCAAGAAGGGAACCCACCGTTAGACTCTGTATGTTGTAACCCAACTGCTGCATGGTACGGGAAGGGAGTTCCCGAGTATCTTCGATGGTGAGTATCCGCTGACTTCTGGGGAATTCCATCATCAACGCACTGAGTATAGATGTCTTACCCGCACCTCTGCTGCCTGCTACAAGTAAGGTACTTCGCCCGTCGACAAGAAAGGAAAGCAAACCTGCGGCTAGGGGTGTCATGCTCCCCACCCTGATCAGCTTCGGTAAGGTCCATGGTTCCTTGTTTCTTCTTCTGAGGGCCAAAGCGATCCCTTCCTGGCTCAAAGGTCTGCCGATGGCGGTAATACGGGTCTCGAACTCTTTTAAATTAGTTTCCAATACCGGGAATGCCTCGGAGAAGGGCTTTCCGCTTTCGGCCCTGAACCGGGCCAACATACTCTCCACTTCTTCGTTGGTCAGATATATGTTAGTCCTGCATTTGTCCCTTATATCCGGTACACCCCCGAGCTCAACGTAAACGTTATTGTCCTCCGAAGGGGCATCGATATAGATGTCCTGTACATGGGGGTCCCTTAACAGGGTTTCCACGACGCCATAGCCTGCGGTGTATTTTGTCAGTATGTCTACCAACACCTGAATGTCACTTGCAGTTTCTTCCCTGTTATCCTCCAAGGATATATCCAATTTTTCCGATGTCTTACTTATCATCTGTTTGCCTATGGACTTGATGTACCTCCGTACCCCTTCGGTCGATGAAAGATCGGCCTTGATAGATGAATGGGCGTATAGGTTATCCATCACCTCGTTTAGTAGGACGTAGTATTTCTTATCGAGGGTATATTCGTTGGGGGCGATGTAGTAATAATCATCGGTGCTATTTTTATCTCTGTACAAAGACACCTTGGTGTGCTTGATATAATATTCTAGAACTTTTTCCAGATATTCGGGCAGTTTTATCGTCACCCAGGTGTAGGAAAAGCTGGGTCTCAATTCTCTTTCTCTCTCAGATATCTTTAGGATGCCGTTGAAAAACCGGTCGCCCCTTATATTTCCTATCTCCTTTACCTGCTCTGCGAAATTCATGTATTCACCCTATTATTCCGTAGGCCTTATGTTTAACATCATTTGATATGGTAATAAATTTACCACCTATGCGTTCAAGGTCCTCCTTGGTTGTTTTACGGCATTTCGGACAATCATCGGCTTTCATCAAGTTGAAAGCTATTTTTTTGTAGGTTTTAAAAAGTTCTTGGGGGTCCTTTTTTATCTTGTTGTCAAGTTCACTGAATAATATCTTCGGGGATACCTTGCAATCCTTGCATTTACTTTCATTCGTTTTTCTCAATGACAATCTTTTCAATTCTCTAGATAGTGTACCCAAGTTGCTTAAAATCCGCACCGCATCGCCCTTTATCATGGTTTCTTTATGGTCTGAAAATATGATATTGTCTATGTTATATTCCATGGACATCATGCTCACAATTTGCGGGTAGCATCTTTTCAGGTCGAAATCCACTTCACACTCTATGCAGTTAACGATGATTCTCCTGCCGCTGGGTTTTTCTTTAACATCATAATCACATTTCATATGATCAACGCCATGACATTTGAGCAGACACTAGAATAATATAAAAGGCTTGCTATTCTGAGGACGGTAACATTTTTATCTTATGACTTAATCCACCGTATTGATTATCATGTATGCAGTATTCGAAGTTCCCGGGGATAAAAAAGACATAGTACCTAAGGTACTCTCCGATGAGTTGGTAAGCAGACAGAGTTCCAGTGTTAGAGATGGTGAAAGTCTGGGATTTGAGGATGGAACTACCTACGCTTTGATCGAGGGTATGGAAGAAGGTGTAGGGAAGGCCGAGGAACTCTTCAAAGAGAACGATATAGAAGCGATGGAAGACGATAAAGAAGTCTACGAAGCCATCAAAGCAGCCGACGAGGATGCAGCAGCAGGTGTTGGCACTATCTTCGGATGAATGTTTTGTGTGCAGGATCCCATCCTTTCGGTTCTACTAGAACGTACTTCCACTTACCCGGAAGGATACGGCAGTTATCGCACAACGGATTGTTATACCTCCCACTATAATCGGCGGAGTCGATTAGCTTTTTATAAAAAGCCCGATAAACGATCCAAATGTTTTTAGTTTCATGGGAAACTGTTATATAGGATAGTTTCGTAGGAAACTTGTTTCTATGAAATACGACCCATCAGATCCGGAAAAGGATGAACAATCCGTTCACCTAGGAAAATTTCACCGGCTTAAAGATATAATGTCTCAACCAAAAAAGGATGAGATAATCGAAGGCAATATCGTTCTTGTTATGTTCAAACTCGCTTGGCCCCTTATGATATCTTCTTTCCTCATGACCCTATACAATCTGGTGGATACCATATGGCTCGGAAGGCTCCCGGGAGAGGAAGCACGGTACTCTGTTGGTGCCATGGGTATGTCCTGGTCTGTTGTATTCTTGATGATGGGTCTGGGAATGGGCTTTGGAATAGCGGCTCTCGCTCTGATATCGCAACATACTGGCGCTAAACAGTTCGAGGAAGCGAATCGGGATGCGGGACAGCTTTACATATTGGCGATCCTGTTCTCCATGGTTGTAGGGGTCATTGGTTATCTGTTAACTCCGTTTTTTCTGGATTTCTTGACGGGGTCCGGTGCGGAAGCTGCTGCCCTAGCAAGTTACGGGACCCAATATCTACAGATCATATTCCTGGGTCTGCCTTTCATGTTCATGTTCTTTTCCTTTTCCTTCATACTACGGGGTTGGGGGGATACTATCACACCCATGATTATCACGGCGGTTTCGGTATTCATAAACATAATATTGGACCCGATACTGATCTTCGGCTTCGGACCCATACCCAAGATGGGAATCCAAGGGGCGGCTATTGCTACTGTAGCAACCAGGGGTATAGGCGCATTGATCGGATTATATCTTCTTTTCCATGGCAACCTGGGTATCAGACTCAAATTATCATATCTCATACCGGACTTTACCAAGATAAAAAAGCTGTTGTCCATCGGGATTCCCGCATCCCTGGGCCGTGAAGGCAGCGCCATGGGGTTCATACTGATATGGTACTTTATAAACCGTTTACCCAATCAGGAGATAGCCGCAGCCGCATACGGCTCTGGCAACAGGATATTGAACATAACCTTTCTGGTCATGGGCGGTCTTGCCATGGCGATGAGCACCATGGTGGGCCAGAGCCTGGGAGCACAGAAAAAAGGGCGGGCCGAAGAGGTAACGAAAAAAGGTATAATTTTGTTGTTCGGCTTGATGGGAGCTATTGCAATAGTCCTTTTCCTTTTGAGAAACATTTTAATTGCATTTATTATACCCGGAGATCCTGCGGTCATAGGGGAAGGAGGTAATTTCTTGATGATATTCGCCCTGGCGATGCCATTCTTCGGCGTTTTCAGGGGTATAACCGGAGTTCTGGAAGGTTCAGGACACACGGTTCAGCAGATGATCCTCAGCTTATCTCGATTATGGGCCCTACGCATACCATTGGTCTATATCTTTGCTTTCATTATCGGTTGGTACTCCAGCGGCGTTTGGCTGGGCATGGCGCTAAGCAATGTAATAGCCGCCGGTTTGGCACTGTTTGTTTTTTCATTAGGTCGTTGGAAGGAAAAGGTTATAGAAGAAGGACCCAAATCTAAATTCGTGATAGATGATGAAAAAGGAAAGGATATATGATCTGTTCGGAGGCGATGTAATGTGGAAGAAAATACAGACCAGGAAGATACGATACACAAACTGCACCAGATAGTGCACAAAAAACTTATCCGCTACATACGATGTGAGCTGGAACCATACGACTTTAACCGTGGTGAGTTTCCCTTGCTGTTCAAGCTTTTAAAGAAGGGAGACGGTAAAACACAGAAAGAAATATGTGAGGCGCTGTACATCTCAAAATCCACCACGTCAAAGATAATCGACAGTTTGGTTGAAAAAAGATACTTGAGAAGAGAACCGGATCCGGATGATAAGAGAGCGGTGAGGATATATCTAACCGATAGAAGAGAAGAGATTGAAGACATAATAAAGAAAATAGACCAAAGGTCCGAGAACAAGATGCTCGATGGTTTTGATAAAGAGGAAAAAGCAAATCTCAGAAATTATCTTGAAAGGATACTGGATAATTTAGAGGATTGAATACATGTTATCCATGATCGTAGAGCTCTTGTTTTTGTTCGCAGCCTTGTATATAGTGAACAAGGATGTGGAGAAGAACTCCTACGGCAAGATCGTACTGTGGATGTGGGTCTTGGCCACAGCGATTTTATACTTTTTTATAGGGATAATCGGAGTAGTGGCAATCCTACTCATTTACTTCGGATTCACCAGACTATTTATCGGTAAGCAACACGGGGTTCCGCTGTGACGGGCATATAAAAAGAGGTTATGAGTGAATGCTCGAACTTATCATAGATTACGGATGTATGGCACTATTAGCGTACATCATATACGTGGACCAGAGCAAACAGAAAAAGGAAAGTAGAGTTTTTTGGACCTGGTTACTGGCGGTGATCCTAGGATACTTCTTGCTTCAGATAATAGGAGTAGCCATAGTATTCACCATCTATCTGATTTGGGGTCGAACTTTGGGGAAGAGTGCGGTGGGTTAAAAAGCGAAATTACAAAAAACTTCATGCGTCATCGGTTAAGCCCTCCAGTAGTCCATGAATCTATCACGATTAACGTGGGGATCAAGTGCTTGGCTATCATATACTTCCATAACGGTTTCGAATGTACGTTTTATACCACAGTATTCGAGAATCGTTGTTAGTTGGTCGTTAGCCGTTTCAGAAAACGTATTGCTCCATCGTAGCTGTGTAAAC
>JAWOAU010000071.1:0-13161 GCA_046498385.1 Thermoplasmata archaeon
ATGCTCGTCGAGGATGTTCTCGAGATCGGTGTTTCCCGTTTCTTTAACGGGAATATACTCTTCGCTGCCACGGATATGAAGAGGATGGGTATCAACACTAACATGAACTTCTACCTGTACGATCTCAAAAAAGGAGAGTACAGGCGATTGACGGATATGGACAGGTCCCTGGGAAACTCGCTTTTAACGGACATTCAGTACGGTGGTGGAGAGGTATTCAGGGTACGTGATGATGAACTGTACTTTTTGATCACCGAGGACTACAGCGTCAACCTTTACAAATTCACCCAAGAGCACGAGATAGTGCCAGTACTTGAGGAGGAAGGCTCCATAGACTGTTTCGATGTTCATGATGGAAATGTGATATATGTTGGTCTAAGAGGACTCCGTCCGCAGGAGCTTTACGGTCTTGACGGAAGGATAACCGATTTCAACGACTTGGACTTGAAATTGTCCGAACCTGAGTACTTTCAGGTAGAGTCTGAGGGTAGAAAGATAGATTCGTGGATCATGAAACCCGTGGGCTATGAGAAGGGAAAGAAGTATCCCACCGTTCTGGAGATACACGGATGCCCGAAGTGCGTTTACGGGCCCATACACTTCAACGAGATGCAGCTCCTGGTGAATAACGGGTATGCGGTGGTGTTCAGCAACCCTTCAGGCAGCTCTGGTAAAGGCGATGAGTTCGCAGATATTAGAGGGGTTTACGGTGGGCCGGATTACGAAGACCTCATGAACGTGCTGGATTCTGCTGTTGAAGGGCATGACTTCATAGATGAAAACAGGTTGGGCACGGCAGGGGGTTCCTATGGAGGCTTCATGACCAACTGGGTCATCGGACACACCGACCGATTCGCCGCCGCCGTGTCTTTCAGAAGTATCGCCAACTGGATCTCCAAATTCGGCACCACGGACATCGGTTATTATTTTGTTAAAGACCAGAATCGAGCTGATCCATGGTCTGATTTTGAACAACTTTGGGACAGATCACCTATGAAATATGCCCATAGGGTGAAGACTCCGACTCTGTTCATACAATCGAGGAAGGACTACAGGTGCTGGGAAGCGGAAGCTATACAGATGTTCACCTCCCTGAAATATCATGGTATCGACTCAAAACTAGTTCTCTTCGAAGACGAGAATCACGGCCTTTCAAGGGAGGGAAAACCCAAGCAGAGGATTAAGCGATTGGAGTTCACTCTGGAATGGTTCGATAAATATCTAAAGATGAGCTCTTCGGAGTAAAGATTGAGAGTCATTTCAGAATTATCATGGCAAGTTCTAAAAAGCCTAGCGGATATACAATATCGATAAAGATGAACTTCGATGAAGGACTGGATCGTAAAGGGACGTGTTGTGCAAAATGGGATCGTCTTGAAGAGTACTTCGGTAGAGACGACGTACTGCCTATGTGGGTAGCGGACTCCGACTGGAAGACGTGTGAAGCCATCATACAGGCACTTAAGGATAGGGTGGAACACGGTGCCTTCGGCTACTCTAAACCCGGAAAAGAACACGATGAAGCGGTTGTGACGTGGGTAAAAAGAAGGTATAACTGGAATATCGATCCTGGATGGATAGTCTATACCAACGGTATCACTTCCAGTCTCAGCGTTTCCGTCAGGACCTTTGCGGACCTGGGAGATTCCGTAGTGATTCAACCTCCCGTTTATTTTCCCTTTTTCTCATTGGTAGAGAACAGCGGTCGTCGGGTCCTGGAAAACCGGTTGAAGTACCACAACGGCGAATATAAGATGAACTTTGAGGACCTCCGTAAAAAATTTTCTCCCGACGATGATAGGCTTGTAGATAGGACCAGCATGATGATACTGTGTAATCCTCACAATCCCGTAGGTAGAGTATGGAGGAGAGAGGAGCTGGAGCGTTTGGCTGATTTTTCCCTCGAAAACGATGTTATGGTCGTGTCAGATGAGATATTTTCTGATTTTATCTACAAAGGTGATCATACGCCTTTTTCTTCCATATCTCAAGAGGCGGCGGATAATTCAATAACACTCATCACCCCTGCTAAGAGTTTTAACATATCTGGCTTAAAGTTAGGGTTCGCAGTGATACCTGATCCAGGCATAAGAAAAAGGTTCGAAAATGCAAGGGAGCAGCTGGTCAAGGAACCGGGCATCCTCGGGCTGACCGCTCTGAAAGCGGCCTACGAGCAGGGAGAGGAATGGATCGAAGCCCAGCTTGATTATCTTGAGGGAAATAAGAGATATGCCTTGGATTTTATCGCCGATAATATACCGAAGGTGGAAGCAGTTGAACCTGAAGGTACATTCCTGCTGTGGATTGATTTCAGTGAACTTGGCCTCGAACCCCGTCGGTTGAGCGATCTGATGTTGAACAAAGCCAAGGTGGCTTTGATCGAAGGCAGCATGTTCGGCTCAGGAGGTGAAGGGTTTATGAGGCTCAACTTCGCCTGTCCTAGGAGCACATTAAAGGAAGGGCTCGAGCGGATCAAAAAGGCCGTGGACCGGGAGTGTTAAATCGTATCACAAGATACTCATCTCTTTGATATCTCTATGTATCCTTGTTATCCAACATGTTTAGGTCGACTTATATCCAAAGACACAACTTTTGACGATATTTTTTGTGTCTTCTACTATACACTTGAGACCTAGGTATAGTCAATGACCGGACTTCCTCTTTGAATTTGACGAATATGTCTATATCGCTGTTCATCCCTCGGAGTCAGAACCGAATAGACTTTTATGCCGAATCCGGCATTTGTAAACATATTAATATGCACATCACAATTACCATAGAGACATGGGCAGCGATTGGCACTCCGTTGGAATAGAAGAGGTATACCAAAGGTTAAAATCCTCTGAAAAAGGCCTCAGCCACCAAGAAGCAGAACGGAGGCTGCAAAAATACGGTAAAAACGAGATCCCCGAAGGGAAAAAAATAACACCTTTACATATACTGCTGGAGCAGTTCCAGGATTTTCTTATATGGATACTGATCACCGCGGTGGTTATTTCATTCCTGGTAGGTCATAATATCGATGCTTACCTCATACTTATCATCGTTATCGCCAACGGTGTATTCGGTTTTCTGCAGGATTGGAAGGCTGAGAAGTCCATCGAAGCTCTAAAGCGGATGGCATCTTCGGAAGCTGTAGTTTTAAGGGAAAAAAAGAAGAAGGTAGATTCCAAAGAGCTGGTTCCCGGGGACGTGATCTTCCTCGCCCAGGGAGATACCATATCTGCTGATGCAAGGATCATAGAACAGCAGAATATGGAAGTGAACGAATCCGCTTTGACCGGGGAGAGCCTTCCCGTCGATAAGAAGGATCGTAAAATAGATGTGGATACCGAGCTTGCCGAGAGAACAAACATGGTCCACAAGCAGACCAACGTTGTGAAAGGGAAGGGCAAAGCTATCGTTGTAAACACAGGTATGAATACCCAGATAGGGAAGATAGCTACCGAGCTGCAAAAAGTGGATGAAGGCGAGACGATCTTTCAAAAAGAAGTAAATAAACTGGGTAAGAGTCTGGGTATCTTGGTTTTGACCGTATGTATACTTCTCATACCGATACTCTATTTCAGAGGAAACGAACTCCTCATCGCCTTCATCACAGCTATCGCTCTTGCGGTGGCCGCAGTCCCGGAAGGATTACCGGCGGTGGTAACGTTAACCCTCGCCCTGGGCACGAGGAAGATGCTGAATAAAAATGCTCTAGTTCGCAGATTACCGGTGGTAGAATCACTGGGATCCATAGATGTTATATGTACCGACAAAACGGGAACGCTTACAGAATCCAAGATGGTGGTCAAGAAGATTTTTTTCGATGGTACGGACATAGACGTTTCCGGCGGATTTTCGTCCCATGGAGAATTTACGGCCAAGGGTGAACCTACAGAGCCTTCCGGATTGAAAAAGATACTTCTTGCCGGCGCTCTCTGTAACGATTCCCACATGATCGACGGAGAGATAATAGGTGACCCGACGGAAGCTGCCCTTATACAATCGGCTCAAAAAGCGGGATATCGTCGCGAAAAGCTGGAAGAGATATACAAAAGAATAGACGAGATCCCATTCTCATCCGACAGGAAGATGATGACCACCGTTCATGACGGACCTGGCTGCAAGGATAGAATATATGCCAAAGGTGCGCCGGAAGTTATACTAGATCGATGCAACCGATACTATGAAGACAACGAGATCAAAGAATTAACCGAGGTAAAAAGAAAGCAATTTTTGAAAAAAAACAACGAGTACGCAAGCGACGCCCTTCGGGTCCTAGCCTTTGCCTACAACCCCATCGATCTTGACAATATGATGGGCAAAAAAGATTTCATCGAAGCATCCGAAGACGATATTGAAACCGGGCTGATCTTTTTGGGGTTACAGGGGATGATGGACCCGCCTAGGGAGGAAGTAAAAGGGGCCATCCGAACCTGTAGAAAAGCCGGTATCCGTACGATCATGATAACCGGCGATAATGCAACTACGGCGATAGCCATCGGTAAAAAACTCGGGTTCAAGGGAAAGGCGGTCTCCGGAAGAGAGTTGGACAAGATGGACGAAGCACGATTCAAAGAAGTCGTCCGTGAGATCGATATCTTTGCCAGGGCTTCACCCACAAACAAAGTCGATATCCTCAGGGTCCTAAGATCCTTCGGACACAGGGTGGCAATGACGGGAGACGGAGTAAACGACGCTCCGGCGTTGAAAGAATCCGACGTAGGTATTTCCATGGGGATAAGGGGGACGGACGTTTCACAGCAGGCATCGGACATGGTTTTACTGGACGATAACTTTGCCACGATAGAAGGAGCGATAGAAGAGGGGAGGGGAATATTCGACAACATAAAAAAATTCGTCAATCTGCTGCTCTCCGGTAACCTGGGTGAAGTTCTGATAGTGGTTATCGGTTCTCTCGTTGGCTTAGGTCTGCCTTTGACGGCAGTCATGCTTTTATGGATAAATTTACTAACCGACGGGCTCCCGGCCCTCGCCATGGGCGTGGACCCAACTTCCAAAACGATAATGGAACGTAAGCCTCGTTCGAAAGAAGAGAGCATTATAGACCGAACACTCTCATTCTCTATAGCATGGATCGGGATCTGGGTGGCGGTCATATGTCTTTCATTGTATGTATACGGTCTTAAGCATAACGTACAAACCGCCAGAACTTTTGCCTTCACCTCTCTGGTTGTACTGGAGTTGATAGAAGTGTTCCCGATACGCTCGAGATACGGAACGCCCTTTATATCCAATAAATGGCTCGGTACGGCCCTAGGGGTTTCACTGCTGATGCATATGCTGGTACTCTATTCTCCCTTGAACCGGTACTTCGGGGTGGTTCCCCTGGGGATCGGTGGATGGACCCTGATACTTGCCGGAGCGGCACTGTTCATTGTGTTAATGTTCGTTATGAGGAAGATCGAGAACAGATTCTTCTTGACTGTTTAAAATCAAGAGTGGACTGCTTCTCGTATCCTTTGAATGCCTTTTTGATGTTGTTAGGTATTACTGTTGTCCATCAAGCGGTTGGGGAACGGATTTTAAGAGGGGTGAATACCCCTTACCTTCATTCTGATGCTTTTCAAGCTACCCGCCCGAACCTCCCTGTGAGCGTGTTTTTGAGACAAAAAATCCACAAAATCTTTTACCTCCCTTTGTAACTCGGGTGGCAAGGAGTTTATCATCTAACTGAGTTCTTTCCACACCTGAAAAATTTGTTTTTCCGTTCCATTTCTTTCTATCATCCCGGTATCGTCCTGTTCGTTAAGGTCGTGTAGCCAACTCCACGTGAGCATTTGAAGGTCAACATCATGATCCAGGGTCAAATTTCCGGTAACTTCTCTTAGGATATGTGCCTGAGCTGATTCACCTCCAAACACTTCACTAGATGGCCATGCTATCTCACTAAATCCGAAGGGTTTATTTGGTAATAGACCAGCCACGGAAGAATAGTAATCTTCAGGGATATCTGAAGGTCTGTTTATACCTTGGACAGAGTGAGGATAACTGGTTATCATAAGCATATCTAGTTTATTTCTATCGAACATACTTATGAAATCGAAATTTGCACCTATATTCTCCGAGACTATCTCCCTGGCAAAAACACAGAAAACTTTTGTTTCCGGTGATACTTCTTTTACAGCATCATAGGTCTCTTCATATAATGAGACATAATGCTGGAATCCGTCCTCGTCACCATCTTCTGCACCGTACTTCTCATACCACCTGTTTACTTCGTTTCCCAAAGAGAGATAGAGTGGTTTTGAAGTTTTTACTACGTCGATAGCCGCTTCTTTATAAGCTTCTCTCCATTCATTGTCTTTCAATGAAGGGTTTTGGATATTTGCCGGGCTCTCCAAACTCATACCTTGACCGATAAAAGAAAGATGGATCAACGGGAACATTTCGTTTCCCCTTATATAGTTATCCACGTACGTCTGGCCCCAATTACCTTCTAGATCTTCGGCCATTTTGTAGAATGGTGTCGGCTTTCCCCAAACAGGAGTGAATTCACCATGAACGGAGAAAAAATTGTAGGATTCATCAAACGTTTGCCCCTCTTCGGGCATTGGAAGTGTTCCCAGGTAATAACCTCTAAAGGGTTCAACAGGGTCGTCAAGAGGTTTTATTTCATTTTCCTCTTGAGGATCTTGATCCTCTATGCATCCAGGTAAGAACAAAGTCGATATTATCAAAGAAAAGGCCACTATCGAAATGACGGTTTTTCTAACCCCTACAAACATGTACAATCTTTTTACTTATATTATCTATACATATTTAAAATTTTTCGAACAAATTATCCAAAAAGGAAACAAAGTTACTTAAATACCGTCTGATTTAACCCACGAGAAAAAGATGGAAAGAAAAAGCGAAGGTATATTCCTGGTCATCGTTGCGGCCTTTCTTTGGGGTATAGGGGATTTTATAGCAAAAATAGGCGTCACAGAGTTGGGACCCTGGACCACCGCTTTCATCCGATCCGCATTTTTTCTACCGATAGTGATAGTGTTCGTTCTATTCGATAAAGAGTTCGCGTTCTCTTTCGATCGAGATTCAATATACCCTATGTTCGCCGGGATATGCATCGGTGCAGGTATTATACTTTCTAGACTCGCTATGTCAGTCTATGAAGTAAGCTTGGTCAAACCGATCCAGTGATTGAGCATACTGATAACGGTAATACTTTCTGTAGTTGTTATAGGTGAAAAGATAGACAAACTGAAGATCATCGGGGCGGGCTTAGCCGTCGTATCATTTTTCTTCTTGTATCCTATAGACTCCGATATCCTCTGCTTTTCATTGGGAAATCTCTACCTGATAGGGCTTGTTCTTTCTCTTGGGCTCTCAACAGTGTTCCTTCGTTTAGGGATAATGAAAAAGGGCGTTAATCATACTAGATTCTTCAGATCTCTTGTCCAGACCATTTTGATATTTTCTGCGGTCTTCATGATCTCCGTATTTACTGGTACGCAGATATCGTTGAATTCATATATCGTCTACCCCGCACTGAACGGTATCATAGGAGCCTTTGCCTTCATATTATTCTGTAAAGGTCTTACTACAGTCGGGGCTAGTGCAGCAAAACCTATGATGGTTTTGGCAACGATAACTACGGTCTCCTTGGGTATTATATTACTGAATGAAAGTATATTTTTATCTAAAGCCGTAGGTATCGTGATGGCGGTACTGGCAGTTATATTTCTATCCTATGATCAATCACATACGTTCGAAGGTCACTCTTTTTAGAGTTGTTGATAATTGTACCAATACCGTTCTAATGTCAGTACTCCACCGTCCAGACCACCGCTTCGTCTGCACCGTTGTACACCCAGTATCCTTTTCCTGGCTCGAAGGTGTAGTTAGCCGGATCGTGGTCGTATGCAAGATTGTACTCCGCGGTAACGTCAAAGTAGCCCACAATGGTCACTTCCGGTGGTGATCCGTGATCACCACTCGTCGAACTGGGTAACCCAACCATGTTCCAACCCGGGTAAAGTGTGATATCGGTGGTCATTGGTATCATTCCTTCTACCGTCAGTATCGTGTCCTCGGTTACCTGTATCCAGATGCCCATGCGGTGGTTCCACGAGTGTAAATTATTGAAGTGCTCGCCCCTTTCCGGTACATATGAACTCCAGCTGTTAGAGGATGCATTGTAGTACATAACACGATCGTAATCGCCTTCGATGCTGGCAAGGATCGATGTTAATGATGTGTCCCCAGGTGCCAGATTGAAGGACACCAGATTCCAGCCGTCGGCATCGCCCCCTGCGTGCAGTGAAATATCGAAAACGTTCATAGGTGCCCCTGGCTCTTGAAATACCTCCTCGTTCTGTTCTTCCAGGCCGTTGGTTCCAACTGCACGTATCACATACCACCAGTATATCTCGTCGGCCATACCTCTGTTCTCATCAAGGTATTCGTATCGAGCCGAACCGTCTGCTGCAACGCTATCGGTGAGGGTGCTTTCATCCCATGGGCCGTTATGTGTTTCCGAACGGTAGATGTTGTAGCGACTTACTTCGGCAGGATCATGGATACTAGCATTCCATGTGAGGCGGTTATGTTCATTATCTTCACCCATGACTTCCACACGTATCTCATGGATGATGTGTTCATCACCACCCGAAGGATTCTCGTTGTTTCTGATGCCATTGTACTCATTGGTGGTGTATGTATTGTCCGTTCCCGTTCCAAGTAGATCACCGTTCAGGTACATGGAAAAGGCACCGTTTTGCTCCCTTTCCACTGTTAATGTATTGATGTTTGTGTTCGGGCTCCAAGAGCTACTGATGGTGGTATCGCCAGGTGTGCTTCCACTATCCCACCTCCAGAGGTTGATCTGCCCGTTACCGCCATCGATGCTGCCCGTGATTATGATATAATAACCGCTGGCATAACGGCTGTCCGGGTTGTCTATCTGTATGAAATGATACCTCATGAGCTGATACCCCGATGCATCGGAGGTTTCAGCAAGTTGGAAATCGATCTCCCACCTACCGTAGGCATCTATGTGTTCACCATTTAACTCCGATGGTATGGATATGGTCCCATGACCCTGAAGGTACCCTTCGGATGCCGCCCAGGTGCCGTCATAAACGGTCCAATTCTCGTAGTTTCCGTCGGTGAAATCGTCGAATACCGTCATGCAAGGTCCCGATGCGTGTTCAACCGTAGGGGTCTCGGGTGGTGTCGGCGGTGTTCCGATCATCTGGAATACACTGTCACTCACATTTTCTCCGATACGTCCTAACTCATCCTTTGCTTGAACCCTGACGAGGCATTCGGTACTATCTTCGTTGGGCACAGTCCAATCGTAACTACCCGTGTTGGGTAAACCGGTTGCTATTGGTGTCCAAGACGTACCGGCGTTCACGCTGTATGAAAGTTGCATGTAGTCAACGGGATCGTCACCTGGGGTTGCTGTCCATGTTATCTGCTCCTGTTCACCAGCGGTGAAGACCTCTTCACCATCCGGTCTTGTAACCGTGACCGAGGGTGGTTCACCGGGTATCTCCTTGCCTCTGAAACGAGTTGCGGCGCAACCAAAATAATTAGATGAGAGTGCATCCCATCTGGAGTATGTGTACTGTGTTCGATGGGAATACTCGTTGAATTCGCTGAAGTAATCCATGTTTAGGTCCCAGGCACCGTACCAGAATGCTCGATGTAACTGATGGCTGGGTCCGCCCGTGGGATCAACGGGATTGTACCAGCCGTAGCGTGAGTTCATAACCGCTGCGAACATACCTCCAGTGTTTCGTTGGGTGGTGAACCTCTCGGTTATGCAGTCTGAGTCGAAGGCTCCAGGGATACAACCCTGGGATTTTATGAAGATGTAGTTCGTGTTGGTAAAGCTGGTCTCGTCACCGTTGTACATCTTCATATTATAATTGTAGTTGCTGTGCCCCAGGTGATTTATTACGCTGTAGTGATCCATGTTGATCAGGTCGATTATCTGCTGCTTGCCCCATGTTCCGTCTTGATCGTACAGCCCATCCCATGACCACTCGTCGGAGAAGTATGTTTGCAGATCCAGCATGGCTTCCTTACCATACGTGTCATCGTCCAATTTTTCTGCGACCCCCAGACCTGTCTGGAAGTAACCGTCACGCTGTGGTTCGGTTTCATATTTGAGTATCTTGTGTATCTGGTTCGATATCTCGCCTGCATTATTACCGCTGATCCGGCCGATCATCAACTCTGCATGGAAATCCTCGTCCCATACGTCGCCGTCAAGGCATTGTAAAGGCAGGTCGGTGGGTATGTTTTCAGAATATTCACCCACGGAATCGTAAACAGTTGTGTACGGTATAATATTGGTATCTCCTCCCAGGGTAACGAATTCGGTATCCCAGTTGTTGTATGCATCCTTTATGAAGTTCCTAACGCGATAGAAATTATTGTTTCCGTTATAGTTCGCATATATGTATTCCGTTGTCACCACGGTACTGGTATATCCCAAGCCCATTCGGTGTGTGATAAGGTCGTCGACACTTGGGTCCACAGTTCCGTCTTCTGCCACCGCTTCGCTTGTGATGAACACATACGAGTAACTATCCATGGGGTTTACGATGTTCTGTTGGTTTCCCATCATCTCTCCGTCGATGTACGTGTCAAGGGCAGCTAAATTATCCATCGATGAACCCAATCTATCTTCGAAACGACCGATATCTACCCGTAGATCGGTATACGCGCTAGCATCCGGTGCGGTATTTACCCGTAATGTGAATTTACCGTAGTACTGCAGATCACCGCTTAAAGGTTTATATTCAACGGGATATATGCTGATATGAGCTACAGCGATACCCATACCGTACTGTATCCCGTGGTATTCGAATTGCTCATGCGGGTAAACATCATCCGAGCCGTAGATTAACTCATCCCGTAATGTGGACGGCTTCTCCCGCGGCTCACACGTGATGGGTAGAGGTTCTTCGGCGTACGAAAGCAGGTATCTACCCGGCACTGTAACCAGATCATCCGGTTCGACGTTGACACTATCCACAACGTGTCCTCTGGGGATTACGATACGGACAGGTAAAGATGGGATCTCCGGTCTCCCCGGTTCCGAGAAGAGATCATTGTTACCAAAACCCATACGATAGGCTATTTGATCATGCCTATGTTGATAGGGTACCTCCTTGAATACTGGTTCAGGCATCTTGTATTGTATTACCACTTCATCGCTCTTCTGTTCGACGTATCGTATCATCACAGGTTCGATGTCTCCTGAATGCTCCGAAGAACGTGCTATTTCCCAATGATCACTAAATGTATCGATTTTTTCATCCAGTATTTTTCCCCAATCATCTTCCAAAATCGCTCCACCTCCGACCGATGCCATCAACCCACTTAGCACCAGCATGGTTATGAGCGCGGATGTAAACAACCTATTCTTCATTTTTTCTACTCCTATCAACTGTTGGCAAAACCGGTATTAACGAGGTATGGTATAACATTTCCTACTACATATCCCGTGTTTCACTTCTAGATACTCAGATCGGACCTCACCACTCGTGCATATATATTCGATACCTGGCATCCGGCTACAAGTCCACATCGCCCGGGTAGTCTCGGTAGCATGTTTAGACTAGGTGAGACATGGGTGGTAATATTTGTTGATCGAAAGGAGAAGATAGGATTCCGTGAATGGTGATCGGGAGCTTGAATTCGAGAAAGGGTTTGGAGGAACAAACCTGACACCGCTCAGGCCGGAATGAATTCCACAGTGTAACGGATCGTAAATTTGTTCCCACTCCCTTCTCGACGGCTCGGAAGGGAGAGGTCTTGGTTGGGATCTTTCTCATGATCATGGAAGTTATCCCAATGCTGTTAGAGTTATGTCAGTACTCCACTGTCCACGTTACGGCATAGTCCGCACCATTGTAGAGCCAGTATCCATTTCCGGGTTCGAAGATGAAGTCGCTAGTTTCATAGTCATAAGCTAAATTGTAGTCTGCCATATCATCGAAGTATCCTATCTTCGTTACTTCCAAGGGCAGTCCGCCTCCTTCTACGGAATTCCCGGAACTCGGGTACCCGACCATGTTCCAGCCTGGGTACAGCGTGATGTCGGTGCTCGTAGTTACGTAACCTTCTAAGGTGAGAGTTGTGCTGTTTGTAACGCGTATCCATATGCCCATGTGGTGGTTCCACGTGTCGAGATCATTGAAGTGCTCCGGTCTGCCTGGAACATAGCTTTGCCATTTGTCTGTAGATGCATCATAGTACATGCCCCGGTCGTAGCTCCCGTCTATATCAGCTAAGATTGATGTTAATGATGTATCCACCAGTGCCAGATTGAACGATATGAAGTTCCAGCCGTCGCTCTCGGCGTAAGCATATAGGTCCAGTACCATCGAGTCGAATTCCGGCAGCTCCTGCCATTGCAAGAGCGGGTACGTCACATTTTCTACCATGTGCCATATATTGTTGAAATCCCAGCTTGCATCGGTGAAGGTGCTCTGAGTTTTCATTTCAACCGTCGTCTTTCCCGTAGAGTTACCAGTAGTGGACGTTTGGCCGCTGGTTTCAACGTCCCAGAAGTTACCACACATCTCGTAAGAACCACCGGAGTCAACGCTACCGGCGAAACCGTTTGCGGTCAACAATTCTCCGTCTTTTACCTCCACACTTCCCGTCGAATAACAGTTGATTACCTTACCCTGATAATTATCTCCGACGAAACCTCCTATATCTGAAGAAGAATAGCCCGATATTCGGATCACGTGTCCTCTGGAATACGAGTTTTTCACGACGCCTTCAGAGTTATTTCCAACGAAGCCGCCGACCCACTCGCTTCCCATTATGTTTCCCGTTGCATAGGCCCTTTCCACAGTTCCTCCATTGTTGTATCCAACAAGGCCACCGACCCATTGGTTTCCATATATGGCTCCCGTTGCATATGAGTCGGTCACTGTACCATCATAATTGTTTCCAACCAGACCTCCTACGTAATCGTTTCCTGTGATATTTCCTAAAGCGAATGATGTTTTTACGATCCCACGATTGTTGTGTCCAATCAGGCCGGCTGCATACATATGTGGCTGAACGCACCACCGAAAGCCTGGCCGATGGTGAACGACTCACCCGGCGCAAACGGCGGGCGGTAAGGCCTTGGCGGGCGATGAACGGCTTCGGGCGAACCGACCACGGCCTCGGTCTGAA
>JAWOAU010000097.1:0-12395 GCA_046498385.1 Thermoplasmata archaeon
GATAGAATGGTAGGCGATAGGTCATCACGACTACGTGTATATACCCTCACGAGTACCGATCTCCTATATTCTTTATTGCTTATGCTTCCTTCTCCGAATGCATAAGTTTCTGGTCTAGATAGATTTAATAATTCTAATCACACAATAGATCCCTCTGTAAGTGTTATTTTAAGAGCTCTTGATGGATATCGTAGTAGATGCGGATATCCTAGCGTTGTCCGATGATGGGTCGGGATGGTATTTAAAGGATGTAAAGTTCCGACCGGTCGGAAAGGTTTATAAATACATAGGTTTTCCGACTGATAATGTATGGAGTAAAACGCGAACGGATACTCAGGGTATTGATGGATGAGCCGGATGGAACTCTAACAAAGTATCGCCTGGCACAGTTATCACAGACTGCGAAGAGCTGGGTTATAGACTACCTTCGAAAGCTCGAAGAAGAAATGCTAGTTAAGGGCACAAAGGTTCTTGACAAAGAGGCCTTGCTTGACCACTGGTTTTCCATAAACCGGAAGCCTCGACATTACGATTTCTTTGTAAGATCCCCCAAAGAATTCCTTATTAAACAAGATATGGATTATGCTCTCACAACATATATGGCGGAAAACCAGTTCAACAATTACCTGTTCCCATCCAGGACGGACCTGTACATAAAAGAGGAAGATCTGACACGCTGGAAGGACAATATAATTGAGATCGGGTTGGTGGGGAAGGGAAACCTGAGGATTTTGATATACGACGAACACACCATGTACAACAAAAAGAAATTCAACGATCTCTGGTTTGCATCCATCCCCCAGGTGCTCATCGACCTGAGAAGGGAAGGTGGTGTTTGTAAAGAAGCCTACGACATGATGGTGGAAAAATATGTACGAAGAAATTGAGATGGTAATATCAAGAAAATACCTCCAAAAGGTCATAACTACCGTGAACGAGCCGATAGTAATACTCGGCGGTTGGGCCGTATATTATCAGGTCAACAAAGCCTATTATGAAACGACCGGAAGAGAATACATAGGCTCCCGGGACATAGACCTGGGTTTCAGCATCCCATCAACAAATCCAGACGATTCTGCTTTTTTTACAACCCTCAAAAGGCTACAGGACGACCTTGGTTTCCGACCGTTATCTTTCCGGATGTTCAAGGAGATGCATCTGGAGACCGGAGAAGCCATGAACCTGGAAGAGGCAAAAAGCACACCGAGTTACATGATATTTCCACTGTATATAGACATGATAGTAGATAACATACCAGATGGTTTCACGGAAAGATACGGATTCACACCGATAGACGAGCCACTTCTAACCCATGTATTCTCAGACCCGAAAAACCGAATAGAAATAGAAATGTTCGGCAAACAACTTTGGCTACCATCGCCTGAAATATTACTTGCAATGAAAATAAAGTCATATCCTGACAGGACCAAAGACCACAAGAAGACCAAAGATATCTCAGACATTGCCGCCCTTCTGCTATTCAGTTCAATCCAAAGGGGAGAAGGAATATTGACTGAATTTCTGATCAGGGAAGACCTCGACAGATTCAAAACAACACTAAACTTGGAAGACATAAAAAGAGCGGCGGGGATCATTGGGATAGATCAAACATTGATTGAAAACCCCATCCGACAGTCGATCAAATGAAATGTGTGTGCATTAAGAAAAGGCAAGCTGGATCGAGTGGTCGTTTGATGAAAAAAGTATCCAGTAGTCTTAACTCATTTCATGACGATAGTGGTATTTCCATCGTATCAAACGAGATGTGCTTGTGATAGCGGAGGATAGTGGTGCAAAAGCCATTTTGGACGACAAATTTGGAAGACATATCGCGGAAGCAGAGGATATAGATTACGGTGGATCCATCTATCTGTTGATCCAATTGGTGAAAAAAGGAGTGACGTTACCTTCAGATATGCGTGATACCGTGGATGTGATGATCAGATCAGGGTGGTTCTGTTCTACAGAGTTGTACGCAGAAATAATCAAAAAGATACATGAGTTAGAATGACTACAAATCTTTCAATTTTTTAGGCCCCATGATGTTCGATCCTCTACATCACCTCCATCATCACAGGATGACAGCTCATCACTACCATGACTTATACTACCGCACATCCCTGATGATTAATCAGATATGTTTAAATATGATATATGATTAGTATCTATTACATGTTACAATCCATATTACGAGAATTGAGATCCGAACTGCTGGAAAGGGTTTCAGTCACGGACCTGCCGGATCCCGTCTGGAAGCGTACTTCGGCCCTGAACACCTGGGGGACAAATGCCATCGAGGGAAGCACCATCGGTTGGAAGGATGCCGAGAAAATTCTTTTTCAGGGTTTGACTCCCTCCGGTAAACCGGTGGATGATGTTCGTGTTACCATCCAGCACGAAGAAGCTTTTCGTTCTTTGAAAAAACACAAAGAGATGGACCTGGAGTTGGTTTTGGAATTGCATGAACAGGTATTCTTCGGGGTGTTTAAGGATGCCGGGAGCTGGAGACGCATAAACGCCAGGATTACGGGTGCTAAAATATCTCCGCCCCGTATGGAAAAGGTCCGGGACGAGATGATCAGGTGGGAGGGAGAGTACCGGAGGAGAGATGTTGAGGGTGAAGATACCTTTACCCTTGGTGCCTGGATGCATCACGAATTCGAAAGGATACATCCCTTCAGCGACGGGAACGGTCGCATAGGTAGATTGTTGTTGAACCTGCACTTTTTGAACAGGAATTGGCCGCCGGTACACATATTACCAAAGCAGAGAAATGAATACATACGTTCTTTGAACGAGTATGCCCGTGATAACCAATCCGTTCTGGAAGATCTACTGAAGGTAAGGATGGCCTCGAGTTTGTTGGATCTGCTGGACCAGGTAGGGACTTCCGCTGACGTTCTGATCTCATTGAAGGAGGCCTCGGAGATATCCCCGTACAACGAGAAATACCTGGCCCTGAGATGCAGTCAGGGCGAGCTGCCGGGGCTGAGAGAGGGACGGGAATGGAGGACAAGCCCCCGGGCCCTAGAACTGTACGTTTCATCGTTGGGTAGGAAATAGTTGGAATTCCTCCACATGACCCTTGTTTTTCCTTTCCACAACATTGGGGTATCGTTTCCCCTCCCAGCGGATATTTTGCCGTAGCAGTACATCCTCGAACTAGATATTATGGCTTCACCGAATATATTCATATGTTCCCATCATGTTGGAGATAAAACACGTTTGATATCCAGTATGATGGCGATACACACCCTGAGGGGAAGTTACTCCGGGAAATGGAACATACAGGACTACACCGGAATCGAGACTCTGCTTGCGGAATCCGTAAAAAGGGATCTCGTACTCAACGAAAAGTTTGGCATCAAGACACAGGATACCCTCCCGGACCGATTTACCAAGGAACCATTGAAGAATGGACCCACCAAGGGCAGTGTTGTCAACATCGAAAAGATGGTGGAAGAGTACCGCAGACTGCATGATCTCAGGAACGTTTAACACGTTTTATTCAACCATATGCCGCATATACCGCAATATGCCACATGTACAACAATATACCACATATCACATGACTTTCCCGATAACATCAAATCCTGAGCAGTCGAGGTACAAAGCAGATGGTATTTTATCGACCTGACTTCACGAAGGTGGTAACCATGAAAAGCATATGGGAGACCGCCCGGTTCTGATTTATAGGGACAACGATAGTAACGTTTATTTCTGATAACGGGTTAGCATGAAAAAAGTCCGCGGAGGAGTTACCATCGGGAAAGAAGAAAAAAAGGATTTTGACAAGCACATAAACGAATTCGAAGAAGCTCATCGTGAGTTCTTCAAGGACCGGGACAAACCTACCACCGAAGAGGAGGAACTAAAACAACAGCAGGAGTTCGTTCGTTGGTACAACGAAGAGAGAAAGCAGTCTGATACGGGATTGACCCCTGTCGAGATGGGGGACCGGTTATTTGAATTCAGCATAGATGATCCCGAGGAGGACACCCTTCGGGAAGCGGCCATGTACCTTGAAGAGGGGATGTTCAAAAAAGCTAGAGAGAGGATCGAGGAGATATTGGAATCGAGACCGGGCGATGTGTCCGCTCTCTCCCTACTGGCACAATCCCATATACTTACAAGAAACCAAAAAGAAGCCCGGGATACCCTCGATAGATGGGAGAAGATCGACCAAAAAGATCCGTATCTTCTTTTTAATAAAGCTCAATATCATCTAATGGACTTGAATCTCAACCGCTCTCTGGAGCACTTGGACGAGCTGTTGGAAAGGGAGCCGGACTTTTTTGAAGGACTGCTCATGAAGGCCCAGATACTCTCTCTTATGGGCGATGAAGGTTACGAGGAGATCATAGGAAGGGCAAGAGATATAGATGAAGAACTGACCGATGATTTCTTGGAATCACATTGGACCGACGGAGTTCTCGATCCAGGCGAATTTTTTTTCTCCGAGATAGAAGAGATCGACCATCTCATCGAATCGGGAAAAACCGAGGAAGCAAGAGCCATGATCTCCGAGATAAAAGATACGGGTTTTTCTCAGGAGTCGGATGAGATTTTCAAGCGTTTGGAACTCGAGAGCTTTATGCAAGAGGGAAAAGAGGAAGAAGTAGAAAAAAGAGTCAAACGATGGTTGAGGGATGACCCTGAAGATTTAGCAGCGCTGAATTACTCGGCGATATTATCATATTCCAGTGGTGACCTGGAAAAGGCACTGGAAACCATCGATAAGGTGATATCCACCGAGGAAGAAGATTTCGATGTGTCCGTAGGGCATTTTGGAAGCTACATGTTCAAATCAGAGATACTGAAAGCTATGGGTGACGAAGGGTGGAAAGAATGGGAAGAAAAGGCCGATGATACCCTAAATAGATACTTGGAGACCATGGTAGAGAAATTCGGAGAAGAGGTATTGCCGTTAGTGAAGAAAGATGAGTTCACCAGTAAAAGATCCAGCGAGAGAAAGGAAAAGAGATTGGATGAATTTTTGGATGAAGATCAAAAAAGTTCTCGGCTAACAAAGGGATGGGTTGCCAGGGAATTCGATGAAGGAAGCTGGTTTCTCGATATGCCAAAAGAGGCGGAAGCTGCTTACCCCCTTTTTGACAAGTGCGTGGAACACATAGACGAAGGTGAATTAAAGGAGGCGGTGATGTGCTTGAAAAGGGTTCTTGATGATTCGCCGAACCACATAGAATCCATGAGCCTTCTCGCATATCTGTATGCGGATAAGGGAAAGATAATGAAGGCCATCGAGCTGTGGAAAAAGGGTGTCGATATAGGCAGAAGTGCGCTGTCCCACGGCTTCAGAAAAGGAGATACGCTGGAA
This sequence comes from Thermoplasmata archaeon, assembly GCA_046498385.1. Taxonomy (GTDB): domain Archaea; phylum Thermoplasmatota; class Thermoplasmata; order Halarchaeoplasmatales; family Halarchaeoplasmataceae; genus Halarchaeoplasma. The sequence goes on from JAWOAU010000097.1 coordinate 5,339, forward strand.
TGGAGTATGATAGAAAACAGACCGTTCCTGAGATGTTTGGAGAACCTGGGGCTCACCTATCTGAACCTAGGGGAAGTAGATAAGGCCCTGCCCCTGTTCCAGGAGATCATAGGATATAACCCGAATGATAACCAGGGTGTAAGGGAAGTGTTGGTGGATATATATCTTACCAAAAGACGGTACGATGATGTGATAAAGATAAGCGAGATGTATCCGAAGGATGGAATGCCCGCTATAGCCTACGGTCGTGCATTGGCCCTATTCAAAACAGGACAAAAAGAAAAGGCCACAGAAGACCTTAAAGAAGCGGTACGTTTTTTGCCCAAGGTTGCTGAAGAGTTGATGAAGGATGAACACGAGGAACCTGGGCGGGTGATCCCGGGAACCGTCTCCTTCGGCGGGTGGGATCAGGCCTACGATTACTGGGATCACTTCGGAGGTCACTGGGGAAAAAAGGAGTTGAAGTGGCTGAAAAATGTTTACGTAGACTCCAAAGGATGATGTAGAGGGAAAAGATGGTCACCGAAGACGATATAAAAAACAGGACCGAGCAGGGAAGGTTCAGTAGGGGAATTCAATATCATCTCGCGGGGTTTGTAAGGGATCGTGTCCGTAAGGATGGACGACTGGAAGCAACAGTTATGGGATCCTACAGACGATCTTACAGGGTGACGGTTTCTTTGACCGATGACGGGCACATACAAAGCACCAACTGCAGTTGTCCCGACGATCACTACGGGGACTGTAAACACATAGTCGCGGTCTTGCTGGATTGGCTGGAAGATAAAAAATCATTCAAGGAGGTAATACCGGCGAAGAGATATTTAGAAGAGCGGTCCAAGGAGGAATTGATACTCCTTATCAACGAGATGGTGAAAAGAGAACCTTCGTTGAACAAGTTACTTGAGGAACCTTTACCAGGGTTTTCTGATGCAGATGAAAAAACAGAGCCAGTTGACCCCGCACTTTACCGGCACGATGTGAGGGACATACTCGACGGGTTTTACGGAAGAAAGGATGAATGGGAGATCGTTAACTCCCTACAAGCATTGGTCGAAAAGGGTAAAAAGCATCTTGAGATGGGGGAACTAGGTAATGCAGAGGCGATATTTAGCACGGTGATAATGGAAACCCTCGATCTCATCGGAGAGATATACGGCCAGGAAAGTGAGGATATCTACGATCCGCTGGCAGATGCAGAAGACGGTTTGATCGAATGTTTGAAGGCCAGCCGGCCAGATACAGAGATACGTAAAAGGGTGGTCGATTCACTTTATCATATGATAAAATGGGATCTGGATTTTGGAGGGATCGACATAATGTATGGACCCTGGGACAGTCTGATCAAATTCACGGAAAAAAAGGACCGGGATCAATTGAAGGAATATCTAAAAGAAGACATTGTAGCCGCCTCAGACTCGGAGTGGAAGAAAAAGCAATCGGGAGCGTTGCTTTTGGAACTTTATGAGCTCGACGATGGGATCGAGAAATTCCTGGTAGATCTAGAGGTATTCGACCTCCCGAAACTAAAGGCACTCGCGCTTTTAGATATGGACAAAATAGATGAAGCCAACGAATCTGCGAAGAAGATAGACGGTCAATTCGATATAGTCACAGTAGCAGACCGATTCCGCGATAAGGGGTACGACGATATGGCCAGAGAACTTGTATCTAGTTTTATCGAGAAGGACCCTGCCGACAGGTTAAAAGCGTGGTTGATAGAGTTCGATAAAAGTAGAGGTGAATTCGAGAGGGCGTTGGGCATGGAGAAAGAACGGTTCCGATCATCGCCCAGCCTGTCCGGGTTCCAACGGATCATGGAACTCGCTGAAGAGTTAGATATCACTGAAAAGGTCAGATCGGATTTCTTTAAAGAGCTTGAAAAGGATAAAAAATTCGATATCATCTCCGAGATATTCTTGGATGAAGGGGATCTGGACAGGGCATGGGATTACGCCGATAGGTTAGGTAAGAACAAGAGGATTTGGAACAGACCTTGGAGCCTCATGGAAAGGATAGTGGAAGCGGGAGTAAGATCGCATCCCGAGAGGGCCATAGGATTCTATTTGAAGCGAGCGGAGGGGTTGGTTGCGAATCGGGGAAGGAAAAACTACAGGAGGGCTGCGGAATATCTTACCCAGATAAAAGATATCTACCGGAGGGAGGGAAGAGAGGGGGACTGGGATGTATTGATCAGGAGCCTGAGAAGGGAGTTCAACAACCTTCCTGCTTGCATGGATGAGTTCGACAAGGCGGGTCTATAATACCATTGTAAGTGAACTACATCATCACCTGGTCGGGCGACTATATTCTAGTCTCTAGAACGTTTCAATTAGATAACATTCTAGTTACCGTAATATTTAGGAAAAATTTATCAGGATGACGGTGGTCTTCCCGGACTGTATTAAGAAAAACGCAGAGTCAAAAAGATACATGAGTTAGAATGACTACGAATCTTCCAATTTTTTAGGCCCACATGATAGTCAAATCCTCTACCATACTTACATTACCATAGGGCGAGCCAGACACATTTACGCCTAATACTGTTTCAAAGTACACATGGTTTCTATATCAAAACCTGAGCAGCCCGTGGAGGGTGATGCGAATTACACCAAACATGCACTCATCGAAACAGCGCACCCAGTTTGTATCTAGTCGGGACCCGGAACCACGAGCCGGTACTTTCGTGTATGGGATATCACCCGGAAAGGCCCGGTGAAAACATCACATGAGATTCCAAAACGTAAAACACCTTCCGGACTGCACATCTCTTGGGGATTTTGAAGATGACTCGGATAAAACTAAATAAATGTGAAGCTTATGAGAATAACAGTATGGATGAGAAAAGATTGTTGAGATACCGTGAAAAGATGTCTCTGATAGATAAGAGAAAAAATAATATCGATTCGTGGATACCTCACCGTGATGAAAAGAGCGTTTTGGCGGTTTACAAGGCTTATCAAGAACTACTGGAAGCCTTTACGGGCATCTTTGCCATTGCTCTAAAAGATATTGGGGAGCTCGTCCAAGATGATTATTCTAACATAGAAAGATTGTGTGAAAAAGGTATTTTGGGCGAACTGTAAGGGGTGATCATGAAAGAAGCGAACGGCCTTCGCAACAGATTGGTCCGTGAATATAATGGGTTGGTGAGGGAGATCGCTTTGGAATCCATAAAAAATGTTATCTTGCACGTGGACGAGATATCGGAGGATATGGAGATATGGGTGAGAAATTGCTCGAAGGAGTGAGAAACGATTTTTCTTGGGTCAAGCGGGATGATAATATCCTGGCGGTTCTTATGTACGGTTCTGTTATCACCGGTGATGATCATGCCAAAAGCGATGTGGATATCGCGGTGGTTGTCCCAGGGGCATCTCACTTTTACTACGATTGTGAAGGTATTAGTGATGAAAAGGCAGATACCAGGGGGATACTCGGGAAAGTTTTCAGGAAAGTGAACGTGGCTTTGAAGAGTTATGACATTTACATCTTCGAAGAGTTACCTCTCTACATACAGGCCGGTATCATCGATTCTCACGAGATAATACAAACTTCCGATAAATTGGGTTTATACGAATATTTTTACAACTACAGAAAACTCTGGGACGATCAGAAACATCGAAACACCATGACCAAGGAAGAGTTGCTCGCCGGGCTGTAGATTGTTGTGGATTATCTGTTCGCGGCCCCATTTTTCGATATATTTTATCATGAAAAACATTCTCTCCAGTAGAGGGTTGAACGGTTTAGATTCCAATTTCAATAGATTTTCCAATCAAATGTTGGGATATTAGGCTAAAACGTATTGAGTTTCTCTTTTAGAGCCTGTTTTCTTTGTAATTCCTATCTCCGATAAATCTTTAAGATCCTTTCTTATAGTTCCCCGGCTGACCTCGGGGAATAATTTCTGAAGATCTCCACTTTTTATTGATTTATGTTCTTTCAGGTACTTTACCGCTTTTTTCTGTCCAGATACCATGGTAGGCAACCAGCACTTTTTATCATCGACCGTGTGCGTGTTCCGATGAGGGCGACGAGATGCGCGATTCAAAACCACGGAAGGCATTGGGAAAATTATTTACTTCCTCAATACATGCACCTGAAAAGAGTTGCTTTCATGACCCGATTGAAGATCACAGTGGAGAGAATAGATGGATACTGCAACCTACCTATGCTGGTTGGAGATCATTTTTATGTTGACGGATCCAAGCTTAGGATCCCTGACGACGGACATATCTGTATGTGGGCACTGCAGGCCATGATGCCGGTATTCCCCATAAAGCAGGCCTGTGAGGATCTGAGTGACGAACACTGGGTGAAGGGTGTCAAGTACTTTCAGTGCCCGGATCCCGACGGTAAAGTTATCTACAAGATAGAGATGGTCGAAGATGATAGTGGTTGATATCAGCAAATGTACCGGATGCAGAAGATGTGAAACCGCATGTGCCTTTTACCACACTGGAAAAACCAATAGAAAATTATCACGGATAAAAGTCATAAATATATACGATAAAGGAGTTGATGCTCCCGTAGTGTGTATGCAGTGTGAGGAGAGGTTCTGTGCTCAGTGTCCGGCGGATGCCATACGGATCGGAGTGCATGGAGAAGTGTTGGTCAGCCCCACCCTTTGCGTGGAATGCGGTGCGTGTGAACGTAACTGCCCGGTGGGTGCAATTGAGCTCTTCGACGGTATACCCTTCGTATGCGATCTGTGCGGAGGCAACCCCAGGTGCATAGAAGCATGTACCCAAGGGGCTCTGTCATACGAACCCGAGGAGCACATATCCCTAAAGAACCATAAGAAAGAGACCGAGGGAATGGAGCCATCGGAAAAAAGGTATCATCACGTAAGCATGGAAGGTAGTGAGCTCAGGGAACACTGGAGGGTAAAAAATGATTGAACACGGCTACGGAGGCAGGGTCCTTAGGGTAAACCTCACAGAAAGGGAATTCGAGATACAACCGCTGAAAAAGGAATGGATAAAAAACGTGATAGGCGGCAGGGCGGCCAACACAAAGAGACTGTTGGAAGAGCTCGACACCGATTGCGATCCCCTTGGACCGGAGAACATGCTGGTCTTCGGCGTAGGACCCCTGACCGGTTCAATACTCCCTGCCAGCGCTTACTATACGATATCAGCAAGATCACCTCTGACCGGTATACTCGGTGACTCCGCCGCCGGAGGGCAGTTCGGCGCAAGGATGAAATCCACCGGCTTCGATCAGATCATGATAACGGGATGCTCGGATTCCTTGCTGTACATGCTGGTCACCGATTCCGGTGTTCGATTCGTTCAGTGCCCGGAACTGGAAGGTAAGAACATACTGGAAACCACTGAAAAGATAAGAAAGGATAACAGAGATCATTCCATAGAAGTGGCGACCATAGGTGTCGCAGGTGAAAGAAAAGTACCCTTCGCCTGTGTCGTTTCCAGCGGTAACAGGGTGAACGGTAGAACCGGGATGGGCGCCGTGATGGGTTCAAAGAACCTGAAGGCCCTGGCGGTTGCCGGGAACAGACCTGTGACACTGCACGACCCCTTGGCATTTTTAGAGGAAGTGAAAGACATAGAAGATAATATAATGGTCGATCCGGAATATGAAAAAAGGCATCGATTGGGTACAACCATGTTGATGAATGATCTACATGGTGTGGGAATACTACCCACAAACCACTTCCAGAAAGGTGTTTGCGATTATGTGGATGACATATCCGGGGAAACCCTGGCCGAGACATACAAGGTGAAGAACAAATCCTGCTACAACTGCAGCGTTCACTGTTCCCGGTACTATGTATGCGAGGGAACGGAATCCGAGGGGCCGGAGTTCGAGACTCTTTGCTCCTTCACTTCAAGGATCGGTGTGAACGACCTTGAGTTCGCACTGGATATGAACTACTACCTCAATCAGGCAGGTTTGGATTCCATATCCACTGGGGAGGTGATAGGTTGGCTCATGGAATGTCAGGAAAGGAAACTGATCAAACCCGAAGATGTGGACGGCCTGAGCTTGGGCTGGGGTGACAAGGAAAAGGTCCGGGAACTCATACACATGATAGCACATAAAGAGGGGATCGGGAAAGAACTGGCCCAAGGTGCAACGAAATTCTCCGAACAGTTCTCTGAGAAAGCGCAAAAACTGGTCATGCAGGTGAAAGGGTTGGATATAATCTGCGGGGACCCCAGAGGTATAAAGGCATACGGACTCACCTATGCCGTATCCTCCCGAGGGGCGGACCATCTCCGGGCCGAGCCATATTTCGAACTCTCCGAACAGTACGATATCGCGAAAAAAAGATTCGGAACCCCCAAGGCCGCCGACAGATTGTCAGAGGAAGGGAAGGCGGAGCTGGTAACCTACTCCGAGAAGATCGCATTGCTTACGGATTCACTGACCATCTGTAAAAATATCGGCCTTTGCATGGATGTGATCAACTTCGAGAATTCTGCCAGATTGCTTTACTACGGAACAGGTATCAAGTATAACCCGGATGAACTTGAGACTCTGCTTGCGGTATCCGTAAAAAGGGATCTCGTACTCAACGAAAAGTTTGGCATCAAAACACAGGATACCCTCCCGGACCGATTTACCAAGGAGCCCCTGAAAGAAGGACCCACCAAGGGCAGTGTTGTCAACATTAAAAAAATGGTGGAAGAGTATCGTCGACTGCATGATGTCAGGAACGTTTAATACGTTGTATTCAACGATATGCCGCATATGCAACACGTACAACATATGCCACATATCCCTATATATGACTTTCTCTATAACATCAAGGCCGGAGCAACCACTCCCATAGATGTACAAAGCAAATGGTCTTCTCATCTATCTCCTTGTGAAAAAATGATTCTCCGGAGAGGTATATACGAAAGAGGCGTTGCAAATTAGAGATCAGATGCAGAAGTGATGGAAGGAAGTATAGTGATAGCATGTTTAAGGGCCAGGTAGGGATCCCCATAGACCTGCCGCCCCACGAAGCTGAGATCCCATCCCCCGTCATAGTGGGAATAGCGGAGATCCGAAAAGTCGAAGGGTTCCGGTGAGGCCACGGCGA
>JAWOAU010000024.1:0-64388 GCA_046498385.1 Thermoplasmata archaeon
AATCCATCGAGTTCTCTGCGGCGGCATATGACGAATTCGCTAACCTGATCACTGACGATGCTGCGGACTTTACATGGAGCGGTGCAGATGCATCGGGTATGTTCCTTGAAACAGTGGTCGGTACTTACGACGTAACAGCCGCCTATAACGGAGTTACGTCCACCGCAGTTACGGTCACGGTGGTTCCCGGAGCCGCCCATGAGGTAGAGATATCGCCGGATACGGATCAAACAGTTGAATCAGGAGAATCCATCGAGTTCTCTGCGGCGGCATATGACGAATTCGCTAACCTGATCACTGACGATGCTGCGGACTTTACATGGAGCGGTGCAGATGCATCGGGTATGTTCCTTGAAACAGTGGTCGGTACTTACGACGTAACAGCCGCCTATGGCGGAGTTACGTCCACCGCAGTTACGGTCACGGTGATTCCCGGAGATGCCCATACCGTAGAGATATCGCCGGACACCGAGCAAACCGTAGAGGCCGGAGAAACACTGGATTTCTCTGCGGCGGCATATGACGAATTCGGTAACCTGATCACTGACGATGCTGCGGACTTTACATGGAGCGGTGCAGCAAACGGTGTGTTCTACGAAGAGACCGTCGGTACTTACGACGTAACAGCCGCCTATGACGGAGTTACGTCTACCACAGTTACGGTTACGGTAGTTCCCGGAGCCGCCCATGAGGTAGAGATATCGCCGGATACGGATCAAACAGTTGAATCAGGAGAATCCATCGAATTCTCTGCGGCGGCATATGACGAATTCGCTAACCTGATCACTGACGATGTTGCGGACTTTACTTGGGCCAATGCGGACGCAGGAGTATTTCAGGAAACAGAGGCCGGCACCTATGACGTGACTGCAGCCTATGACGGGGTTACGTCTACCGCAGTGACGGTCACGGTAGAACTGCCTCTGGATAACCCATACTTTGAAGTCGAGATCACAGACTATGACGAAGAAGTCGAGGAAGGAGAACAAGTACCTGTAGAATACACTGTAACGAACACCGGTGATCTGGAAGGTACTCAAGACATAGTGTTCAGTGTAAACGATATGGAGATCGAAGTGCATACGGATATCATCCTCGGCGCCGATCAGGAACATACTGGTACGTTTACATGGACTGCGGAAGATGAAGGGGAATACACACTAGAAGTGTCCAGCGACAATGAAAGCAGCTCGGCGACCATGACAGTTACCGGTGAGACAGAAGAACCAGATGAGTCAGAAGATTCAGAAGAACCAGGCTTCCTTGAAGATTACTGGTGGATATTAATCCTGTTGATCATCATCCTTATGATCGTCGTTGTGCTTGCGATGAGGCATGGAAAAGAAGAGCCGGTAGAAGATATAGAGGACGATTATTCGGATGAAACGGAAGAGGATACATTGTCCCCGGACGAGGGGGAGGAGGAAGAGGAGTCCCTTCCGAACCTGAATATAGAAGACATGGATATCTGAACCTGTATAGCGGAACCCGCGACTTAGTTCAAAAAATCATATCATTGACTATAAATCGGAAGCCAAAGGATCGCCGGATGCCGCAAGATAGGATATACTGAGCTTAGGGTAGAAAGTTGTGAGGTCTATCCTCATCTTTTAAAAAAAGAAGAAAAAAAAGGGTTTAGCTGTCCATTGCGCCTATGAACTCTTCTATGGTCATAGCGGGCATGGTAACTGTACGGATAGTTCCTCTAGAACTCATCTCGCCTACAACATTGGTGATGCTGTGATGATCCGGTGTTTCCAGGATGGTTATGAAGTCATACTTACCCAGAAGGGCGTACTGCTGGAGAACTTTGACTCCTTTCTTCTCCATCTCTTCATTAACTTCTAGAATTCTTTCCGGATTTTTCTTTATAGTTTTTCTTCCTTCATCCGTTAGCTTGGAAACTACTACATACTTGGCCATCTTAAAACACCTTTCAAAACAGGTATAGCATCTATGCATATATAGATTACTGATAACGGAGTTGAAAATCGGTCGTCAGTAAGGTTTATAAACAACATACTCAGTGGGTTGGGCAAACTTCCGCATGTCGGAGGAGTCAGATATGACACTAGATAACAAGACAAACCAAAATATTGTACGCCTGGTTAAATATCTAAAAGCCAGGTCGAGAAACAAATCAGCACCTATCTGGCGAGATGTGGCGGAAAGGCTTGAAAAACCCTCTAAAAATTGGGCGGAGGTAAACCTTTCTACCATACAGCGATTCGCCAAAGAAGGAGATACCGTCCTAGTTCCGGGAAAGGTTTTAGGAGCGGGTTACCTGAGCAAAAAAGTCAACATAGGCTCTTTCAGTATCAGCCAAGGTGCTAGAAAGAAGGTAGAGGATGCCGGTGGATCCTATATGGATATACGGGAGATGGCTAAAAAGAATCCAAAGGGTTCCGGCATAAGGATAATGGGGTGACTTCATGAAGGTATATAACGGAGAAGAAAAAATACTGGGACGGCTGGCCACTCAGGTGGCTAAGGACATCCTCGATGGAGAAGAAGTGAGGCTGGTCAACGCCGAGAAGGTATTCATAGTTGGAAATAAAGGCATGATCTTAAGCAAGTACAGGAAAAACCGGGAGAGGGGAAAACAAATGCGAGGTCCCTTCTATCCCCGAAGACCGGAGCGTATATTCACGCGTACGGTACGGGGGATGCTGCCGTATCAGAAGCCCCGCGGACGAAGAGCGTTAAAGAGGTTCAGAGCATACATCGGAGTCCCCTCTGAGTTTCAGGATTCAAAAATAATCGTACCTGATGTTAAGGATGCCGAGGGAAGTAAGGGAGTCACGTTAGGAGAAGTGTCTTCCTATTTAGGAGCTAAATTCTAGAGGTCTTTGTTATGACTGATAAAAAGATTGTAACACGTACGGGAAAAAGAAAAACCGCCATCGCCAAGGCGACTATAAAGCCGGGAAAAGGTCGGTTCAGGATCAACAGTGTACCCTTGGAGATACAGAAACCTCATATGGCCAGGCTAAAGATACAAGAACCTGTTCAATTAGTGGGCGACAGGGTAGACAATGTGGACGTGAATGTCAACGTCACCGGCGGCGGTGTCATGGGTCAAGCTGGTGCCGCTAGGACCGCCATCGCACTTTGTTTTGTGGATTATTTCCAGGATCCGGAGCTGGAGGAGTTGTTCAAGGAGTACGACCGCAGTTTACTTGTATCCGATCCCAGGAGGAGCCTGCCAAAACAGCCGATGGGCCGTGGTGCGCGTAAGAAGAGACAGAAATCATACCGGTGATGTGAGACAGATGATAATACCCATAAGATGTTTCACCTGTGGAAAAGTGATAGCGAACGTATACGAGGTATACCTGAGCCGGGTAGAGAGAGGTGAAAAACCCGGTGAGGTACTAGATGATCTCGGGATAGAACGATACTGCTGTCGACGTGTGATACTAGCTCATAAAGATGCCGTGGACGAGTTGATGCATTACTAATAAACCATTTCTCAAGGGCCCGTGGGGTAGCTTGGTCCATCCTTCTAGCATGGGGAGCTAGGCACCCGAATTCAAATTTCGGCGGGCCCACCATTTTCCTTTTATATCCTATTTTTAGGCCGCTCTAGTACCTCATCATCGATGACCTTTGTTTTCCACCTTCCCATCCCCAGTACGAGGATGGCTGCGCCTGCGGATAGAACATTACTGAGTGCCATCCCTATCCAAACACCGGTGGACTGCATACCAAGGTACAGTGCAAATATGAAACTCAACGGTACCCGCAGACCCCATAATCGCAGCAAATCCAGGCCCATCATGTACTTTGTGTGGCCCGAGCCTTCAAAGACCGCATTGACCGCTCGAAACAGGCCGAAGAAAGGCATGCTCAATGAAAATATTAGAAGGAACTCGGCCCCCATACGCACAACTTCGGGATCCTGGTTGAAAATAATGATAAACTCTCGGCTCAAAAGGAACAGTATTATAGTGAATACTCCCATCAAACCTGCGATGGATATCATACCCTTTTTAACCACTTCCTGCGCCCTTTTCAACTTTCCGGCCCCGAGGTTCTGGCCTACCATGGTACTCATGGCGATGGCCAGCCCGCCCATGAGTACGAACATCACACCGAGTATCCTGTCCCCGGCGTTGTAGGCCGCTAGAGCGGCATCGCTGTTGTGCACCCGGGCCACGATAAACATTATTGCCACAAAGCCGAAGGCCGTACCGCTGTTTCCTATACTTGCCGGGGCCCCGATTTTGAATAGTTTTTTAAGTCTGTAAAAATCTGGCTTAAGATTTTCCAGGCTTAACTTTATCCCCAATTTACCTTTTAATATCAAATACATGGCGATGGAAGCGGCAAAGGCCCTGGTAATCAATGTGGCAAAGGCGGCTCCGAATATACCCCATTTTGGAAAGGGTCCGACACCGTATATAAACAGTGGATCCAGGATTATATTTGCGCCTACGGCTACCACGGTGATCATCATAGGTGTAATCGTATCTCCCCAAGCCCGGAGTGTGAAGGCGAAGGCCATGAATATGAACATGAATGGCTGGCTCAAGAATATGGTCCTCATGAATACGGTGCCCTTCGCCGCAACTTCCGGGCTATCAACCAGTATGGAGTTCAGTAAAAGGGGAGATATAAGAAATCCTACTATCGCTACGATGGTTGAAAAAATTATCATGAAGAAAAACAACTGGCCCGCTATCAGCTCGGCGATGCCGTGCTGCTTGGCACCTGTGTGCTGAGAGATCAGGGCGATCGCGGCGATCCCAAAACCGGTACCTACGGAGACCATCAACCAGACCAGAGGCCAAGATACCTGAGTCGCCGCAAGGGCCTCTTTGCCTGCGGTTTCACCCATATTTCCAAGCCAGTATGTATCCGCAAGGTTATAACTGATCTGCAACAAGGACTCTATCATTATAGGCCAACCTATGAGAAATAGGGTGGGAACGATATTCCCATTGAGTATGTCAGGTTTTTTCCCTCGGCGGAACATCTAAGGGTCAAACATACACTCGTATAAATATGCATAGGCACTGTTAACCAAAAAAATGAAAAATGATAAGGGGGGGTGGGAGGGTGTTATCGTTACAGTATATGTAATGCGGCACTGGTATATAAATCTTTTCATGCGTACATCATACTATCAGGCACATCCCGTTCTTTCTTTTTCTTACTTTTTCGCTTGATGGACTTTTGTTGAGACGGGTTGGTGCCGTGAAAGGAAATGTCCCTGCGAAGAAGGCGCAGGTAAACTGTATCTCCTTTACCTTCCATCTGTATTATACCTCTGGAAACCAGTCCTTTGCAAATCCTTTTCATCTTTGATTCCGATACCTTCAGTTCTGCTGCAGCTTCCTTTAGGGTGATGGGGATATCCTTCAAAAGTAATTTAAGCAGTCTTTCTTCCAGGGTACCGTTTTCTATATATATCGTGATAGACCTTCACCCGAAATAGGAAGAACTCCTGCCTTTGCTCTTTTCTTTTTTCTGTTCCATCTGTTCGATTATATCCATATAAAGTATCATGTGAGACGGTATGACTCTCAAGGGTTCAGGCTCATCTCCTGAACATTCCAACTCGATCTTCAGCGCCTGGTCCCGTCCCAAATACATGTATCCTTTGAAGGTTCCCACGGTCTCCATGGTTTCATCACGTTTACTGAGTGAGATTATTCTGTATTTGGACCCGATCACCAAACGGTCGAATGACGGCATCTCCTTTTTTTTCATCTTTTTTTCACCCCTTTTTTATCATATCGTCTATTTTAGCTATCGATTCACGGTATCTTTTCAAGGCTGACTCAACGTTAGCTTCTGTTATATGCCACGCGGTCACAAGATCACCGTGTCTTATGCGGTAACCTTTCTTGATAACCTCTCCATTATCTTCTACGACTATATCCTTGGATTCGATTATATCCAAATTCTTTAATTTGTTCAAATGACGGTACACACTCGGCTTTGAGGCCTGGAGTTTATTCGCCATCTCGTCCACCGTCCATACTCTCTCGGTATCCCTGAGAAAGCAGTCCGTCCAGAGCCGGAAGGGTATGCTGTTGTAGAGTTCTTCGCCCTCCTTCCGTCCTGACAGATAGCCGATGTCCAAAAGAAAATTTTCCAGCACCTCATTAAGTTTGTTGGATGAGATAGGTGTATGGCTTGCGATCTTCATGCTAAAAGGCATGGTATACGGAGTTAATTTACTGTATATAATATTTGCGACTCTGGGTTGTTTGTTATCGGTTCCTCCCGGTACCACCAAAACGTAAATAATATAGTAAGGTGTAACAATAGTCAGGCGATGTCATCCGAAATAACCGTTACGATAAAATTCTTTGCAGCTACCAGGGATGCCGTGGGTAAGTCACGGATAATCAAAGAGGTCCCTAAAGGTACCACTGCAAAAGACATATTGAATATGCTTAAAAAGGAATACTCCGCCTTGGACGAGACTTCCAAACAGGTGATAGTAGCGATCAATAAAGAAACCGGCAGAGGCGGTGAATCCCTGGTGGATGGAGATGAGATAGCGCTGCTCCCACCGGTCAGCGGCGGTTGAAAAGAGGTGACTTTCGATGAAATTACCAGTATACACAAGGATATTGACGTTGTTCGCATTGATATCAATAGTATCATCTCTGTTCTTACCTATGCTATCTACCCATGCCTCAGACACAAACCAGAATCTGGTTGTAGCTGAGGGCGATACACTAGTTATCCGGGACGAAACCCTTTTGGTCGAGGGTGACATAGACGTCAGAGGCACCCTTATTTTAAACAACGTCGATATGATATTGAATACATCGTCACCCGGTTCTTACGTTGTTCAAAACGGAGGTGTGTTAGATGTTAAGGATTCATTCATCATCTCATATGAAGATAACACCGAAGGCAGTATCTCCCTGGAACTGGAGCCCGGATACCATCTTCTGAGCTTCCCCTTTTTAAGGACCGACGATTCAATAAGTTCGGTCCTTTCTCCCATCGAGGGTCATTATGATCGAGTATTGTACTACGATGCTTGGAACGAATCCAGCCCATGGAAAAGCTATCAAGTGGATCGACCGGAGCATTTCAATTCCCTGAATGAAATAAACCGGACCATGGGTGTGCTTGTAAATATCGTCCAGGAAACGGTACTGGAATTCCAGGGACTGCTCCCTCAACATATAGAAATTCCTTTGAATGAAGGGTTGAACATGGTGGGCTACCCCCTCCATGAACCCATGTCCGTATCGGAGGCCTTCCAAGATATAATCGACGATTTAAAGAAAGTGGAAGAAGATACTCCCCAGGGGTCCAGAGAGCTCGAACTACATGATGAATTGATCCCTGGGCACGGGTACAATATCTATATGCATAACAGGGCCTCTTGGACCATAGAAGCACCCTACGAGACAGATCCGGACTATCCACCTGGATTTGATTTTGAATTCATGGAGGGCAGTATGGTTTCCATAGATAATTCCGAGATATACGGCAGCAGGAATCCGGAAGCCCGTCCCGAATTCGTAGTCCGTTCAAACCAGGTATCGTTCAAAGAGACCAGTTTCATGGGGGGGAGCGTAAACATCTTTGCCGAATCTTCTTCCCCATCCATAAGGGACTGTAGCTTTAGATATTACCGCAGCACCGCCGTCCACTCCGAAAATTCCACACCGACCCTAAGAAACAATTTATTCCATTCAGATATGGGATGGGCTGTTCAGGCCCAGGGAGAGCCGCCTGCGATAGTGAACAATCAATTTAAGGGATATAGAGGAATACGGTTTATATCCCTGGAAGCACCTTTGGTTGGTAACTCCTTTGATCATATATCCGATACAGGCATATCTTTGGAAGGTGGATTGTATACCATAGAAGATAATGTGTTCAAGGATACGGCGGTAGGTATAAAAGCGGAGGATTCTGAGGTCTGCATCCGTCACAATCACTTTTATAGCTCAGGTAACTGTATCCTGTTACAACATACCCATGGTGAAATATCTGATAATGATATGGAGGACTCTATTGGCTGGACGGTACATATATCCCGGGCCGAAGGCGTGAACTTGGAACGTAACAAGATCTACAACGGCTCCAACGGTATAAGGATATCCGGCGGAGATGTAAACATAACACATAACACCATAGAAAACAACACGGGAACAGGGATATTATCCAACTCCGGGGAAAACCTGTTAGTCGATAAAAATCAGATAATAGATAACGGCGGGAACGGATTGTATCTTGAACAAAGCTCAGGTGCGGTCTTAAATAACGTGATCTCCCGTAACGAAGGGGGGCTATGGACAGATTCACCCCTGTGGATCGCAAATAATACTTTTTCGGAAAACAAGGTATACGGTGTTTCGGCGATATCCAGCTCACCCTACATCGAAAACAACATATTCAACAACAATTCACTCTACGGAATAAAATTAGAAGGGTCGTCTTCCATCATATCCTCAACCGGTATCGTCGGAGGTCATTATCACCTACACCTGACCGATTCCCAAATCACCGTTGTTAATTCATTCTTGGATGAAGCAAAAATATATATGGACACCGTCAGCAATTTAGATGTTTTATCCGTACTCAATTTGACCATGGAGGAGGATACCCGATACACCGATTTTGATTTAAAGGGCCTTCTACCGCCAGGGTCCGAGATATTGGGTGTTACAAACAACGACCCGATAACGGTCGATATACATGACGACGGTGTGGATTTCTTACCTCCAGAGAATTTTCACGACACCGTGGATATGATGTTCGAGATACGGATCATCGGTAATGTAACCTCGTGGTTTTCATTTACCCTGAAGGTTACGCCGGTGAACGATCCCCCTGTGATAACGGAAGTCAGCGTGCATGTTACAGACCTTGATGTATACTGGCTTTTGGATTATGAGGACGTTGACGGGAACCGGCCTACGTACGTAGAGATAGTTATAAATGGGGATAAATATCCTATGGAATCTCTGGATCCGGACTACGACGGATACGCCCAAGGGGTGCTGTTCTTTTTTGAGAAAACAATGACCCCGGGGACCTATTCCTATTATTACGTTGCCCAAGAATATAACCCCTTGGGGGAAAACATAACCGTAACCTCCGAAGAAAAAGTACTTGAGGTTGAAGACCATAGTCCCAATGTCCTGGGATTTATAGGTGAGGGGATTCTGTTCATAGTGGTGGTCATCTTATCCATCTTGATCGCACATAAGCTTATATCCGCTCATGAGGAGAGTAAAAACGATAAATTGAATATCCATGGGGAGGGGTGGATAGAAGACTTCTCCGAAGAGGACTGTGTTGGCGACTTTGAGATGAGAAAGGGTAAAAACGATCAATTCAAAGGCCTGCCCGTTTTAAAGAAAAAAGATAGAAGGGATCTCCCGGTCCTGAAGAAAAGGGAGAAAAGGAAGCGTAAACTTAGAGCGGTGGTCGAGGAGGGGGAAAATGAAGAGGAGGAAGAGCCCATAATCGATGTTGTTGGAGAAGTGGATACAGATAATATGCGGGAAGAAACCGTTGAAATACCTCCAGCAGGGGTAAAAAAACAAAGGAAGGTAAAACCGAAAAAAAAGCGGTGGACCGTTAAGAAAAAATATCGAGCCATAAAGGAGGATGGTTCCGGTAAGAAAAAGAGGATTTTAAGGGATTAAACTCCCTTGCTGATGACCTTGATATCCTTTCCGTCCATCTCCAGTTTCAGAAGAGTTTTGATATTTAACCCTAATTCACGTTCCAAATCCTCCCTTACACCTACTTTTTCAAAGACGATGACGATGTCCACTATCTCCACGCCGATATTCTTTAAAGCCGCGGCGATCGACCTGAGTGTACCGCCGGTGCTCAACACGTCGTCTACCAGCAGTACCTTGTCCCCCTTCTCTACAAAGTTGATATACATATCGCTGGAGCCGTAACCGGTTACCTGGTCTATAGATATTTCGTTCTCTAGTCCGTAACTGCGTTTCCTGATGTATTTGTATGGTAAGCCGGTCTTTAGAGATAGAGCGGCTGCCAGGGGAAATCCCATGGACTGCGCCGTTAAGATATAATCGCAGTTCATATTCGCTACCTGAACAACTGCTTCTACTACCTCTTCTAATAACTCAGGGTCCACCAGAGGCAGTCCGTCGGTTATGGGGTGTATGAAATAGTAGTAATCATTCATCTTAACGGCAGGGCAGTTATTCATAGAGTCTTCTAGTTTTTCCAGCATCTATAACACCTCGGACACTAGCTTTCTGGCATGATAATAAGCTTTCTCTTTGATCAATTCTTCTCCTTCCACTCGACGGTCCCTCATGAGAACACGGCCGTCTACGATGGTATCTGTCACACTATACCCACTGAACAAATAAACCATGTCGGAGATGATATCGTGGTCGGGCACCCCTTTTTTGATGAGTATAAGGTCCGCACTTTTCCCTACCTCTACCGCACCACCTCCGGTGTTCAACGAGTCCCTGGTCGCCATCTGGTAGGCCTCCTCCGCCGGCAGCAGAGTCGTATCTCCTTCAAGTTTATGGAGCAGAGCCGCGGCTTTAACTTCTTCAAACATGTCCAGATTGTTGTTGGAAGCGCAGCCGTCGGTACCAAGGGTGATGCGCACCCCCGCGTTTTTCATCGCTCTGTAATCCATGGCTTTACCCACACCGAGTTTCATATTGGATATAGGGCAGTGGCTTACCACCACATCTCTTTGGGCCAGCCTTTCGATATCTTGTTTGTTTAGCCATACACAGTGGGCGGCGGTGGTATTTTCGGTGAGTACGTCGAGCCGGTCCAGATATTCCGTTACGGAAACGCCGTGCTCTTTTTTATGATCCTTTATCTCCTTCTCCGTTTCGGCAAGGTGAATGTGTATGGGTATGTTCTTTTTACGAGATATTTCTGCGCACCACTGAAGGCCCTCCCGGGAAACGGTGTAGGTCGCATGGGGACCCAGGGCCGGACGTACGTTCTTTACGTCCTTTAATTTATCAATAAAATCCAGAGTCTCTTGTTTTTCTTTCTCCAGCTTATCTTTGTCTCCCATATCGATAAAACCGTAGGATAAGGTGGCTTTCATCCCCATGTCCTCCACGGCCCTGGCGGCGGATTCCATAAAGAAATACATGTCGTTGAAGGCCACGGTGCCACTCTTGATCATCTCCAGACAGGCAAGTTTGGTACCCCAGTATACATCTTCCGCCGTGAGTTTACTCTCCAGGGGCCATATTTTATCCTGCAGCCATTCATCCAGGGGCAGGTCGTCTGCGTACCCTCTTAGAAGGGTCATGGCCCCGTGTGTGTGCGTGTTCACCATACCTGGAGATAGGTATTTTCCTTTACCCTCCAGTTCTTGACTCCCGTAGAGCTCCTCTCCGATCTCGGCGATCTCACCGTCTTTGATCTTAACATCCCATTCACCTTCCTCATCTATCATGCTGCAATTCTTTATCACCAGACTCATTTGACTATCTCCTATTCTTTAAAAAATTCTCGAGTATGTTGAAAACAGCGCCCCTGCTTTTACCGGCGTTTTCAATTATATCGTCGTAACGTACGGGTTTTTCCAAGATACCATTGGCGTGGTTGTCAACGGTTACCAGGGAGGCGTAATCAACGTTTATCTCCCTGCAGAGTGTTGCCTCAGGTGCCATGGTCATCCCCACCACATCTCCGTAGGGTTGGAGTATCCTTACCTCGGCCTTGGTTTCCAAACGGGGACCGGTCGTTTGCACGTAGACATCCTCCGTACGCACCTTAATATCCTTAATCTTCTGCGAGCCCTGGATAAGTTTGTTTCGCAGAGAAGAGGACATATTAGGGTTAACGTGTTTGATGGACTGTTCGTAAAACGTTACTATGTTCCAAAAGTTAACGTAGTCCGCCGGTATTGAAATGGAGGGGACATCTATATCCTTCCGCAGGGCACCGGCCGACGAAATCCCGATAACGGTGTCCACCTCTCGCTGTAGGGCGTATATATTGGCACGGGTGTTAACCATATGGGGTGGTATGTCGTGTTTGTCTCCGTGTCTGAATATGAGTATTACATCTTTCCCGGCCAGTTCTCCCTTATATATGTGAGAGGATGGACTACCCCATGGAGTATGGCTCTTTATCTTTTCCTTTAGGCGCAGATCGTCAAGTTCTTTGAAGGCGGTTCCACCGATTATTCCCATAGCTGTCATTGGATCACCATCGTGATATCCTAGAGCGATTTTAAAGTTATCCCGGTTTTCGAGACGATTTTATCTTATCTATCATCTTCTTGAGGATCACGGGCACCAGCATCCATAGGATTATGATCAAAAATATGCCGTCGGCCTTCAAGAGTATCAACAGTATTATCGATATCACCCCGAAGACGGCGGCTATCATCACCGTCTTTTTATCAACCGGTTTCATAGAGCGGTACATTACCTGAGTGAAATTAAAAATTGGGGTGCGAAAAGTAATATAATGGTTATCGGTTTGTCGTTATCGATCATCATGGAAGGAGATAGAAAGGTTTCATTGGAGGACGGTGCTGGAGGAGAACTGATGGATCAGATGATAACAAAGGAGATATTACCCTTGTTCCGCTGTGAAAGGGGAGAAATACCTTTGGAGGACCTAGATGATTCTGCGGTTTTAAACGACTTGGTATTTACCATAGATTCCCACACGGTCAAACCCATCTTTTTTAACGGAGGAAATATCGGTACGCTGTCCATCTGCGGAACCATCAATGATATCTTGGCATTGGGAGGACAGCCGGTGGCCATCGCATCGGCTCTGGTTCTGCCTGAAGGTTTTCGCTATTCTAGTTTGAAACGTATCCTTAAAGGTGCTGCAGGTATCTGCGAAGCCACCGGTGTACCGGTTTTGGCCGGAGATACCAAGGTGGTCGGGAGAGAAGATATGGACGAGCCGATAATGACCACCTCGGCCGTGGGCAAAAGACACCAGGCCTTGGACGGTAACCTAGAGCTGGCCGGTGGGCGAAGGTCTCGATGGCTCTCCGATAAAAACCTGAACATAGGGGATAAGATCATAGTGTCCGGAAGCATAGGTGACCACGGCATGACCATACTTTCTGAGAGAGAGGGATATGGATTTCAAGGTAACATAAAAAGCGACGTCGCTCCTCTTCTAGATATCATGGACGCTGCATTGAGTATAGGCGGCGTAGCGGCTGCTAAAGATCCCACCAGGGGCGGTCTGGCAAACGCATTGAACGAATGGGCGAGAAAGTCAGAAGTAGGGATCGTTGTCCAGGAGAGTGCTATCCCCCTGAAACCATGGGTAAAATCCGCGGGAGAGATGCTGGGGATCGATCCGTTGAATGTGGGTAACGAAGGTAAGATGATCATAGCAGTCCACCCTTCAAACGCAGAGAAAGTACTGAAAGAAGTGCGGAAAACCGAGAACGGAAAATATGCAAAAATAATCGGTGAAGTTGTGGAAGACGTTAAAGGGGTGGTTCTGGAGACGGAAGTAGGAGGTAAAAGGATACTCGATCCGCCCATGGGGGATCCGGTACCGAGAATATGTTAAGGATCCGCCACCAACTTCGATAGCCATACAAAGAAGATCAAAAGCAAAGATAAGAGTATCATCGAAGACATAGTTCTTTTTTCATCTGATACGTTCTCCGGCTCACTTACGTATATGTTCACGGTGTCGGTGTCGCTTTCACCTTCTAGATCTATCACTTTTAAGGTCACTTCGTAGGTACCTGCTTGATAAAAAGTCCAGTTTACGGTAGGACCTTCTTTTTCGTATACTCCGTTACCCGTAAGGTCCCATCGGTACCGGGAGATGTTTTTGAGGTCCCAGCTGTAGCTGCCGTCCAGGGTGATCACTTCGTTGACAACAGCGTCCTCTATGTCTTCGCCGGCATCCGCTATGGGCCGGTTTCTAAGCATCTTCCAATCAGTCAAAAATATGTTGGAAAAGTACTGACCGACATCCCGGTTTTCAACGATCAATGCAATCTCCCGATTATTTGAATACGAATTTTCATTCCAGTTTATACTGGATATCAGCACCTTTGAACCGTCCACTATCATACCTTTGTTGTGCACGGATTGAAATCCCTGACGGTACTCCATCAGACGTGCCTCAAGCTCAAGGTCTCTCTTTTCGGCGTACTGGTTCAATTGGTTTACCATATCTTTATTGTCATCGATGTGGAAATAGGTGGAATCCATCTGAATTTTTACTTCAACACCTCTACCTGCCGCCTCTTTCAAAGCTTCAACAAGAGGGTTCGGATATTGACCCCAATTCCGTATATAATACTGTTGAACATGGATGGTATACTTGGCACTTTGGATCATATCTATCAGTTTATAGGATGTTTCCGGCGCAGTCACCGGCGTGAATCTGAATAAGTCATGGAGTTCCTCGCTCTGGAAGCGGGGCTTGTAATATCCGGTCACGGGTTCGTAGGGCGTAAGGAGTACGTCGGGAGAGATGGCTGAAGAGAGGTTTAGGTCGTGTAAATATATGTCACGATAATAGTCTGCTAGGGACGTAGAATTTACTATCATACCCCATCCTCGGTTACCCCATGTAGGTTCTCTGCTGAAACCATTCCGACCGAAGTTCTCCGAGGTAATGAGAACATGGCTCCTGTCACGTATCATGTATTTTCCGTGGAAGAACGTATTATCCTCCCATTCAATAGCATTGATACTTCCTCCGGCGCTTTTGATACGGTTGAGAGAGGATAAAGTCGAAGTAGAGATATCTCCAACGGGTTGACCGTCCACGATCACCGTTACGTTGATGTTCTCCGAAGCGAGGGCGCTAACTCTTTCAGAGATATGTTGGCAGTTGAATTGGTAGGTAGCTATAAGCAGTTCAGATTCCGTATCATTGAAAAAGTCCATGAGGACCTGGTATGACGAGTCTGGAGATGTGAATAATCTGACGTCCGTATAACAATCGAAGGTTTCCACCTTATGCTTTAAGGGTGAGGAAAAAAATAATTCCTGTTCCGAGCTAGAAGAAAAATGGCCGAGGGACAACGCTCCCGGTGTCAGCAGTGAAAGGTAAAGTAGTATTACTATTATCCGCTTCATTACTAAGCCACTAAAGAAAACATATATAAAAATCAAACGGGCTTAACCCTTAAATACGATATGTCATTTGGGATGGATTGATGCCGAGGTGGCCCAGCCCGGCTAAGGCGGTGGCCTCGAGAGCCACTGGTGCTCTGCACCACGGGAGTTCGAATCTCCCCCTCGGCGCTTTCATAACTTTTGAGCGGAGCGAGAAAATGTTTTGACAAGAGTCGCTCACTTTCGTTCACGCTTCGGGAGAGATTCGAAAACTGTTAAGAATCTACGATTCTCAACGCTCACAAATCTCCGATTTGTTCGCCAGCAGGAATGCAGAGCATTCCTCCAGCTCGGAAAGCTTTGCTTTCCTCGTCTTCCCCTCGGCGTTTTTTATGGTTCGAACCGTCATGAGATTAAAAAGCAAGAAGGATCTTTGGTTTTACAGCATTATCCTTCTACAGGCAATCTTTATGTATTTCGATGCGGATTTGTTGTTGATATCATGGAGAAAAATTCGGTCATTCAAACTATATTGAACCATAAGTCCGTTAGGAAGTACAAAGACGATTGTCCTTCGCAGGAGGAGATAGAAACCATAGTTCGGGCGGGTCAGCAGGCCCCTTTCGTATCTCAACTATACAGTGTTCTGCTATCCCGCAAGAGAGATGAACATCCTTTTGGAGCACCTCTGATGTTCACGATCTGTGTGGATGCACACAAGATGGAGAGGGTGATGCAAAAGAGAGGTTGGAAGATGGTGACCAATGACCTTTCTTTACTGTTATTCGGTATCCAGGATGCTGCCTATATGGCCCAAAACATGGTGACCGCCGGGGAGAGCATGGGTATAGGTAGTGTGTTCCTCGGGAGGGCGATATACATCGCTGAGAGGATAAAGGAAGAGTACGGACTTCCTGAGAAAGTATTCCCTTTGGTACAGCTGGCTATGGGGTACCCGGATGAGGACGAACCACCTAGACCTAGATATCCTATGGATTTTGTTCTGTTCGAAGGTGAGTACCCCAAACTGACCGACGAGATGGTTGAAGATGCAATGGAAGAGATGGACCGTGGATACCTTGATCAGGACTACTACCATAAACTAGATGCTAAGATCGGGATCACAGGTGATAAAGACGATGAATTCACCTATGAAGATTACAGTTGGACAGAGCACATATCACGCAAATGGGGTCAGTGGTACGATGATCTAAAGATACCTTTGAAACAGGTTGAAGTATGTGGATTCACCATATTACTCAAAGAGGAGGATTGATCTACTCTTCCTCTTTATTTTCCCGATAACGTAATGCTAAGATGATCGCGGTAGCCACTATCACGGAAATGACTATCTGAAGGAACAGTATGTTCGTGTAGAACGGTTTGGAATCATCGTCACTCTCGATTTCTTCAGCGTGGGATATGCTAATATCCTGTATGATCATGTCTTCCACGGGGACGTCGTCGTGCCCATCTATGGAGTCGGTTTCAACTTCAGCGATACTATCAACTACGCTCATACCGCTGGTCACCCGCCCGAATACACAGTAACCCCATCCGTCTTCTGCCTTGTCCCAATCCAGAAAGTCGTTATCCGCATGATTGATAAAGAACTGAGATGTTGCCGAATGCGGTTCTTGAGTTCTCGCCATGGCTATCGTACCTCTCTTGTTCCGATGTCGACTCTCGGCGGCCTCGTTTTCTATCTGACCATAAGTCGGTTCAACATAATCCATACCCGGTTCGAACCCGCCTCCCTGTATCATGAAGCCCTCGATGACTCTGTGGAAGATCAACCCGTCGTAGTATCCGTCTTCCGCATAACGTATAAAATTCTCAACGGTAATGGGTGCGTCGTCCTGGTACAGTTCAACAACCATGGTGCCCTTGTTCGTTCTTATGGTTGCAGTGGGATTATCGTTTGATGCGGATACCACCATGGTCACCGACAGTAATAACATAGATATCACCGAGATGCACAAAGCACTTTTTATGAAATTCATGAGCTAACTTATTCGTTAATGTGTTAAAAAAGTTGCCATGGAAAAAATATCTAGTCCATGTTGCCTAGTTCCTGACGCATTTCGCTGATTGCATCGTTTACGATCTCTATCGCCGTTTCGTACTCCCCTCGATCGGCGCTGTTTTTGCCAATTTTTAGAATATCCAGATAAAGTTGGAAAGCTATATCCTTTTCCTTCATAAGTTTTAATAATTGTCTCCCCTCTTTAAGAGATTCATACACGTCTTCCAGCATATGACATCGGTATAAAGCTTCGTTTATTTTTCTTAAACCGAGTTCTATTTTTCCATCCTTGTAGGCATTTATCCCTTCCTTGAAAAGTACTTTGATATCATCAAGTGCTAATCCGGAATAGCGGAGTTCGGATAATTTCTTTTTCGTCCCATTGATCTTGAGTTCGAGTTCGCTCTTTTTATCACCGATGCTTTGTTTTTGATTCTTTAAATAATCTAGTGCGCGTTCAACTTCTTCTAGTGCTTCTTTATACAACCCGGTTTCGGACTTTATCAAGATGAATTCTATGTTATCTTCCATGTCCTTCTTCAAACTTTTATCATGGGTGGTATTCACTATCTTATCCAACACCTTTAACTTTTTATTCAATTCTAAAATTACGTCCCCATCTTCAAGTACATTTTTTATCATCTCCTGGATACGTTCGGCAGAAACGGTATGATCTACGTTCATCAATTCCTCGATATTCTCCCTGAAGCTGTCAGTAGATATTTTTGTGGATTCACACACCTTCAATAAGGCGTTAACTTCCTTTAAACCTTCGAAGAAAATTCTATCTCTCAAATCTTCTTCTACTATTTTCTCTTCCACATCCTCTTCCATTCTCTTCTCTTCTGACCGAGGTATGATTGCCTTGGCGAGCTCGGTTTTATTTCGATACGATTTTGGATTATCTATTCCTAACTCGGATGCAATCGCATTCATCTCCTTTCGAGTATGTTTTGATTTAAGTTTTTTTATATTCATACTAACCCTGTGTAAATATCCTATGTGAATATGCATACTTAAGATTTGTTTATTTTACAATCTCGTGTTACACATAGTTATTTAATTAAACCTAGGAATCCACGCTACCATGCGTCGGGTAACTTATCTCCTCTTTTCAGAGAGGAAATAATGTTCTCTTTCATGTCCCGGGCGGCCTGCCCCGACGCCTCGGCGAACTTTTCCGGTGTAAAATCATCAGAGTACGGTTTTCGGCGGTAGGCGAATATGATCCCTCGAGACGAGTTCACAACTCCTCCGTAGCCGTCCTGATTGAAACATGGTATGATATCATCGGCGGTCCCACCCTGGGCGCCGTAGCCCGGCACCAAAAATATAGTCCTTCTCATCGATGCTCTGAGTTTTTCCGCCTCCTCTGGATAGGTGGCCCCTACCACTGCCCCGACCGAAGAGTAACCTCTATCACCAACCAAAGGCTCACCCCATCGATCTATGAGTTCCGCCATCAGCTCGTACACCCTGCCGTTGTTTTCAATGGTCTTGTCCTGTAACTCTCCGGAAGACGGATTGGAAGTCTTATCCAGTATGAATATCCCCTTACCGTATTTTTCACAGGCTTTCAGAAAGGGCCGGATACCGTCGGAACCCAGATAAGCGTTGACCGTGATCATATCCGCGTTAAAGGACGGAGTGAAATCCCCGTTGGGAAGTTCCACTTCACCTAGATGTGCACCAGCGTAGGCCTCGGCGGTACTCCCTATATCATTTCTTTTAATGTCTCCTATGACGGTGAGACCCTTTTTTTGTGCATATTTTACAGTCTTTTCATAGGCCTTGATACCCTGGGACCCATATTGTTCGTAAAAAGCTATTTGAGGTTTCACCGCCGGTACGATATCTTTTATTTCATCTATTATGGCCTTGTTGAACTCTTCGAAGGAGTATCTTGCACCTTGAAAAGGGTCGCTAGCCCTTCGCTGTGCTTTTTCCGTTATATGGTCCGGGATCATGTTTATCCTGGGGTCGAGTCCCACAACAGAGGGGTTTTTCTTACGGTCTACGGCATCCAACAAACGGTCAGCAAGGTTATTTTTCATGTGATCACCTGGTATGTTCCTGCGAATATATACCTTATTCTTTAAACCTTCGGTTTTGTTGGAATGTTACCGGCCAAGTGAGTTTGATAGTTTTTCCTAAGAATCCAGGGTTTCTTGTTTCCTCAATTTTTCACAGTACTTCCGGGATAAAAGATCGCATCCATTAAGAAGGTGTTCGAGATATTCCTTAGAAGGCTTTAATCCTTCCCCGACCTCCCTGGGTTCCGCTACGTAAGTCACCGCCTTAACTTCCTCTTTATCATCCGTTAAAACCTTTATGTTCTTTCTTCGGTAATGGACTGGATGCCCTTCGTAACGATCCAGTATCTCCAAGCCTATCTCGTTGATTTCATAAAGGACTCCCTCTGTGACCCCTCCTTCGACCGGTATTATATTGGCATAGGCCTCTTTCGAATCAACGGAAGATGTCTTGTTAAATTTTATCTCCCATCCTTCAAGGACCGCGTGTTCTCTTTTTGAAAATACCACCCTTCGTACTTTCATCCTTTCGGGATCCATGTTCGATCCGTATGCGAAGTATTTCATATGTTGGCCCCCGTATTCACAATGGAGAAGCGTTGAGCCTTGATTTAAAAATTTTGTTCGCTCAAAAAGAGATCACATCCATCAACTCCCATATATCGTCGATGGTCCGGTGGGCGACCTCGTCGCTCTGATGGTTTCTATCGCCGTACTTGGCATGTACCGTCAGCATACCCAGTTTTTTTCCGGGCATGATATCTCGGTCAAGGCTGTCTCCTACCATAACCACTTCTTCAGGCTTCAGTCCCATCTTATCTAAGCAGTGAAAGTAAGGTGCGAGGTCAGGTTTCTTTTTACCGGTGGTATCGAAGGTAACTATAAGATCGAAATGTTTCTCTATGCCCGCTTTCCTGAGCCTTTTCAAGGCTTCACCCCTTTCGGCATCGGTCACCAGAGCGAGCTTTACTCCCTGCTTCTTTAACGATTCTAAAACCTCCGTCACCCCGGGATACGTCCTTACGTTGTCCAACTTGACGGAATGGTATATCCTTGAGCATTCTTGGAAAATATCTTCTTCGTATATCTCCTCGGCGATCAGGTAATCCTTGATATTCAACGGGTCTTCTATGCTGTAGCAGCCTCTGAAAAAATGATCTAACAGATCCGCATGGTCCTCTCTATCAAGATAATCGACAACCGCTTTACATGCGGTTATTTTTGCTTCTATAAATTCAACCAGTGTGTTATCCAGGTCAAAGAGGATCGCTTTCACGTTCCTATCCGTTTTCGACATATGCTCAGTTCTTTTTACCAGGAGGGTATACCTTATAAGTTTTTACAACTCGTAAGTCTTTCCCCTTTTCGGTGGGATCACTTTTATACGGTGTTCCTTCTCGAGCTCCTCGGCGATCCTTTTGAACTCGCCCGGATCGAGGGTATGGACCGGCATCAGCACGTCCGGTTTCAATTTGGCGATCATCTCTTTTAACTCAGGTCGGGATGCGTGCCCCGATACATGGGAGCGGTCGATGACCCGCTTTATCTTCTCACAACCGGGATTTTTACAATCTTCGGGGACCTCAGGTTCACCCTCTTTAAAGTCTATATCGAGCATCTCAAGCCAGTTTATGAGTCGCTCTTCGTCAAGGGCCATGTCGTCTGAAAACGGCTCGCATTGGGCCTTTATGAACCTGGAACCGGGTATCACCCCGTCGCTGTCGGCGAAGTCGAACAGCTGGTTAAGGTCGTAGTAGGAGAACATGAGCACGTATTTACCCGGTTCCTTTATTATATCCAAAGCGGTCAAGCCGTTCTCATAATGTGACGAGTCCAGGTCCTCTTTATCAACGGAATAACCGTACTCGTATTTTGAACGTGAATAATCCGCAGGCGAATAGAGGGCACTGCCCTTTCTCTTTAAAAATACCTTCACCTTTTCCATATCCGGTTTTTCGTTGAGTAAGTTCAACAGGAATGCCAGCCTGGCATTTATCACGAAAACCCTATCGCATTCCTCACAGGCCCGCCTGATAGTTTCGTACCTAGTGGTATCCTTCCAGCTAAAGTCTACGAATACCAGCCCCTCGACCTCTTTCATCTCTTCCACCATACGTTCCCTGACCATCTCTTCGGTGATGAGTGAATCCGAATCTATCCTTGTTCCCTCGCAGATCATCACGTTTATATCCTTCCCAACCAGCTCCACGTAATCATCAATGGACAGGGGAAATGTGCCGTGGAACCGTATATCGCCGGTGTAAAGGATCCTCTTACCGTCGGCATCCAGCACGAAGCTATTTGCCCCCGGGACGGAGTGGTCTATTTTTATCGCCCGAATTTTCATAGAGCCTATGGAGATAATCCTCCCCTCTTCTAAAGTAAAGCAATCCCTTTCACTTTTATTTTTCTTGTTTAACTTTGGCTTATCTGCGAAACTACCGCTCTTTCCAAAAGCGATCTCAGGCCTCTTCATACTGATCGCTTGAGATTTAAAATTAGTCAACTCGTCCACGGCTTCCACCATCAATTTAGTGGTGCTGCTGCAGTACAGGGGTATGTCAGGATGAACACAGTTCATATCCCCTACGTGGTCAAAATGTGCGTGGGAAAGGAACATGGCATCCAGGTATCCCCTACCACATTTATCCACGTAATCCTCGTAGGTTACAAGGCCTTTAAAATCAAGCAGTTTTGAATCCTCCGTAAGGACCCTGCCTTCGGACTCTACTTCATCTAACCCTGAGGGCCTTATCATATTGGCTCTGTATATCCCCGGTATGAGGGGAAGTGAACCCAGAATCAACCTATCCCTCAAACCCGTATTGGACCTGGCCTTCACGAACTCCGAGAAGAACTTGGACTCAAAACCCATACGAGTACCGAAGTCGAGCATGACACGAGTACCTTGGCTCTCGACCAATATCTTGTTTCCTCCGATTTCATCCGCACCGCCGTAGATCGTGATAGAGACCATTTATTGCACCGATTTTTCTTAATATGTTAGATATTTAAAAAATTTGCCGCAGATTTTCAACGTTGTACACAGTAGAAAAGATCAATCTAGAGGACCAACTTATTCGCGATAATCTACGGTAGTATGACCGCAGTTATTACAGACGGATCCCAAAAGCTCAAGGAGCTTTCTCACCTCATCCACGCCGAGGACCATATACTCCGCATGGGTTTCCAGCCGAGCTGTTCCGCCTTCCTTAACAACCTTTACCGGATAAGCCCTGTCTTCTCCCTTTAAAACCCTGAAGGCGTCCTCGTCCGTGGTGTCGTCACCCAGGTAGAGCACGGGTTTATCTCTACCGTACCTTTCCCTAAGTTGGTCAACGGCCACCCCCTTGCTCCAGCCCTTGGGTCTTATTTCAAAGATTTTGTCCCCTTCCAGCACCTCAAGACGTTTATTTGATCCCTTTACTATCGTGTCAAATAAATCCTCTTTCAATTTGCGTTCATCACCCTGGAACATACGGTAATGGAGCGCTACCACGAACTTTTTATCCTCGACGATGAGCCCTTCCACACCAAAATATTTTGTCCTTATCTCCCCGGTCAGTTCATCTATGATTAAAGCAAGCTCTTCCACATCATCCCGTAAACAGACCTCCCCGTTTCCGTAGTCAACCACCATACCGTGAAGGCCGGCTAGAACGATATCATCCAGGGGGATCATGCGTTTCAGGTCCTCTATGGTCCTACCGCTTATAACAGCTAAATTTACCGTTTCCAGCCTGCCCAACTCACGGAGTGAACGCAGTACCTCGATAGGTGTCCTGGTCTCTGCAGGATCATCGGTAAAGGATACTAAAGTGCCGTCGTAATCCGAGAAGAATAGTAACTCACCGTGAGCACGGATATCCTCCTCTAACTTTTTCATCCCCTTTGGCATAAAATTTGGCAGTTCGTTCTCTCTCATATCACTTTACCCGATCACTTCTTGAAACAGCTGATCTCCCATTCCTCCAAAAGTCTTTTACGCCACCAGTGGACATCCATGCGCCCTATCTTCCTACTCATCTTCTCGCAGGTCTTTCTGCGTTCACTTGCCGGAATCTCCAAAGCCTCATGTATGGCTTCGGCCACCTCGCTAGTGTTATGAGGATTAACAAGGATGGCTTCAGTCAGCGATTCGGCGGCACCTGCAAACTCCGATAGGATAAGGACACCTTTTTCATTGGCATAAACGAACTCCTTTGCCACTAGGTTCATACCGTCTGTGAGAGGAGTAACGAGGGCTATATCCGAGGCGAGATAATAGGTGAGAAGTTCCTCATGGGACATGTACTGATAAAAATATCTGATAGGCATCCAATCCTGTTTCTGGAATTCACCGTTTATTCTAGCCACTTTCATCTCGATGTTCTCTTTCATCTTTTTATACTCGGAAACAATATCCCTGCTGGGCGTTATCTTTTGGATGAAGACCACTTTTCTTTCGTACTCCGGATAACGATTCAAAAATTTTCTTATAGCATCCAACCTCTTATCGATGCCCTTGGTATAATCCAGACGGTCGAGACTAAGTACGATCTGTTCATTTCCAAAGTGACTCCTTAACTCTTTTGAGTTCTCTCTCTGCTCTTCCGTTGGAGTATAAGCCTCACAATCGATACCGAAGGGTATGTTTTTTACCACAGCGTGATCACCATCTATCCTAACTAAATCCTCGTGTACTTTAACGGCACCGCCAACTTTTCTCACGGCGTCCAGGAAATTATGTACGATCCATGGTGTGTGGAATCCGATCATATCCGCCGAAACCATGCCCTTTATTATCTTCTTTCTCCAGGGGAGGGTACCGAATATCTCCCACGGTGGCCAGGGGATGTGCCAGAACAGAGCGATGTCCGCGTCGGGATGCTTCTCTCGTATGTACTTCGGTACCAAAGCAAGATGATAATCATGAACGAAAACACGGTCGCCTTCATCCATCACCTCCAAGGCACTTTGTGCATACCTTTTGTTGATCTTCCTGTATATCTCCCAGTTATCCCCATCTATATCCGTTCTTTGTGGAAAGGAGTGACATAGGGGCCATAGGGTCCTGTTGGCAAAGCCGTAATAAAAACCGTCGATCTCATCTTTAGACAACTTCACTCTCTTCAAGGTGTAGCCCTTCGCATCATCCGGTACCTTGATCTTGTTTTCATCATCGGTGACTTGAAAATCCGCTTCGCCTCTTCCCCAGCCTACCCACACATTATCGGAACCTAACATAATAGGGTCTAGTCCCGTGGTCAGACCGCCCGGTACCTTTTTCTGCACAACCTTATCTCCCTCAAAAACGTGCTGGTAGGGTTCGGCGTTGGCCACGATGATGGTCTTTTTATCCCTGGTAATATCACCTAGTTTCTTTCCGCCCATGGTTCATCCCTCCGAATTTCAGTTCCAAATCCATTTCATATAATTTACAATGGGGCCCGTATAAATACATTTCGAAACGATGATTTTTGTTAAAAAAACTTAATAAGATGGACCTATGATAGGTATCTGAATACTATGAACCGCCTTGTGAATTATCGTGAATTTGTAAGTGAGTCTCAGATAGCGAGTATATACCGTAAAGCCACCAAACTGTGTGATAAACACATCGTGCACATAAACTCTACGTACACCGGCGGAGGGGTTGCGGAGATGCTCCGGAGTTCCATACCGCTCATGAATGAAACCGGTATAGACGCCGGTTGGAGGATGGTAGTTGGTTTCAAGGACTATTACAAAGTAACAAAAAAGCTTCATAACACTCTTCAAGGAGAGGATATCAACTTCACATCATGGAATAAAAAGCTTTATGAAGAGACAAATAAAAAATTCTCATCCTTTACCCACCTCGACCACGACCTGGTGATCATCCACGACCCCCAGCCGCTGCCTTTGATACAGTATTCATCGAAAACTCAGCCGTGGCTCTGGAGATGTCATATCGATCTGTCCAACCCCGATAAGGATGTATGGGACTACCTGAAAAACTACGTGCTAAAATACGATGCCACCATATATCAACTGGAACAATTCAAGATGGAGGGAGGTAACGAATATGAGTACGTGCTGCGGCCGGCCATAGATCCCCTCACCATAAAGAATAAGGATCTCGAAGAAAAAAAGGTTGTTGAGAGATTGAAAGATGTCGGTATAGATACTGAAAGACCCTTCATCGCCCAGGTTTCACGATTCGATAAATGGAAGGATCCTCTTGGGGTTATAAAAATATTCAAGATCATAAAGGAGATGGGCATAGACTGTCAGCTGGTACTAGTGGGAGGTATGGCCACGGATGACCCCGAGGGAGAGATAATCTATCGTCAGCTCAGAGAAGAGATAAAGGAGATGGAGGACGTGATCCTACTGCTGGACGCTCCGGATATACTGGTGAATGCGGTGCAATCCAAGGCGGAGGTCATACTGCAGATGTCCATAAAGGAGGGTTTCGGTCTCACGGTCACAGAGGCCCTGTGGAAACGCACACCGGTGGTGAGCACAAAGGTGGGAGGCATACCACAACAGATAGACCACGGCAAAAACGGATATCTGGTCGAACCGGGAGATTATACGGATGCGGCAAAGAGAACGGCGGACCTACTCCAAGACGACGGTAAAAGGAGGGAGATGGGTATTGCGGGCAGGCAAAAAGTCAAGGAAAACTTCCTCATACCCCGGTTGGTGGAAGACTGGATAGATATTTTGACGGATCAACTATGTTGACTTCGTAACCGTTACACCTATATGGTATCCGTATCTATAACTGAAAGATGACTTACCTGTGCATAGACATAGGAGCCACAAAGACCTTGATAGGTGTAGGTGAACGGGACTTTGAGTTCTGTACCAGGATAAAAACCGATAAATTCCTAAAAGAACCGATGCTGGAAGCACGGTTCATGGAGGGTGTGGAAAAAGCGGTAGTCGCCACCCCCGGTCCCTTGGACCGTGAGAATGGGATCATATACCCACCCAACATACCCGGTAAAAAGATAGATATGATGGAACTTTTAAGTCCGAACCTGGACACCTTTTTTTTGGTGAACGACTGCATTGCGGGGGTTGTGGGAGAATATTTCTTCGGAGAAATCAGTGCGTCGAACATGGTGTACATCACCATAAGCTCTGGGATAGGTGCAGGTGTGATAGTGGGGAACAGCTTGATAGAGGGCTGGAGAGGAAACTTTGCCGAGGTGGGCCATCTAAAGGTGGGAGGCAACCGCAGATGCGGGTGCGGCGGAAGAGGTCACTGGGAGGCCTACTGCTCGGGCAACAACCTGCCGGGATTCGCATATGAGTTGACCGGTAAAAAATTCAAAGACGCCGAAGAGCTGTTTATCAAATATCACGAGGGGAACAGTGCCGCCAAAGAGGTCGTGCAGAAGATGGGAGAGTACAACGCCATCGGTATATCCAACGTTGTCAACGCCTACAACCCGGAACTCATAGTGCTGGGTGGAGGGGTGGCTGTGAATCACCCGGAGGTGATCACCTCCGGCCTCGAACCCATGCTGGAGAGGGATGTTATAAGCGAACTGCCGGAGATAGCGGTCACTGCGCTGGAAGACAGGTCCGTACTATACGGTTTGCTTGCCCTTTGTCATCTGGATGAAAACATGGATATTCTTGAAAGTCAGCATTCCTCCATCAGACCTTTAAAGTAATTCAGAGCACACTCCACATATTCACGATCAAGTTTTCCCCTGGAGGTTTTTGTCTGGTATATCCTCTCGGGCATTCGGATATCCTTCATGTCGAACCCCAGTTCCTTTTTCAACTTCAGCTTTTCAAAGTATATGTCTTCCCCTAATTTTCTTAGATCCTCGCCGTCCATATCTATGCCCAGGGGTTTCATAGCTCGGAGGATGGTGTCTTCGTCGTAAACACCTCTGGCGAAGTAGCACAGCACGAGACTGGAGATCATCTGACGCTGCTGTTCCTCTTCCATCAGCATATCCACCAGTTCTTCCGGTCCTGGCTTTTCATCCATCTTCTGGTCTGTGGAGTATCCTGCATTGTCCAGGTGACTGTGCCTTTGTGCGATGGTACGGCCTATGACCGCGGCGGGGCCGGTGTGATAGCCCGGCATCTCATTGCCGCCGAAGGCCAGGGCGTATTCCTCACCTCCGTATACCTGAGAAGCGTGCCGCACACCTTTGGCCAAGTGTTCATAAAAGTCGTTCTGCTGATCTATGATATGGTCTATCGCCTTGAGATAAGATCCCCGGTTTCCGAATTCCAAGCGTTCCAAGGTCTGTTCAACGGAGATAATACCATTTTCCAGTGCCTCGGTTGCCCATGCTAAACACACTCCGGTGCTCATGGCGTCCAAGCCGTGTATCTCCACCCTGTGGATCAATCTAAGCAAGTCTTTTTTGGACTCTAGACCCAGCATGGACCCGAGCGCGTAGATCAGTTCGTAATCGTAGGATATCATGTAGGTCTTATAGAAATATGGCTTATCGTCATAGGGCTCCCTGAGATTGGCTATGTGGATGCACGCTATGGGACAGTTGTTGCACGCTACCCTTCTACCGATACTTTCTGCAAGGCTCTCGCCGCTCAACTCGTTGGCATGTTCCGATGAAGTTTTCTGCAAATTTTCAGTTGGAAGTGCTCCGATTTCGTTCAGGGAGGCGACGTTGACCGCGGTACCGAGGAGGTGGTACTTGTCCATGGCATCGGACTCTACCGCTTTTTCGTATATCTCATCGTATATCTCCCGGTATCCCTTTTTATCCTCTACCATCCTACTGCCGTCTCCGATCATGACCATACCCTTCAGATTCTTGGAGCCGAAGACCGCTCCCAGACCCAGTCGTCCGAAGTGCCTGTAGGTTTCCGTGGTTACGTTGGCATAACGGACCATCTTCTCTCCGGCACCACCGATACGTAGGACCGCCCTTTTCCCCCTTTTCTCTTCCTTCTCCGCTAGTATCCGGCCGACGATCAAGGAATTGCCTATACCCCATATCGCCGAGGCATCGCGAAATTGTACTTCGTCGTTATCCACCACCACGTATATGGGCTTCTTGCTCTTTCCCCGAACGGTTACCGCATCAAAGCCCGCGTTCTTTATACTCGTGCCGGCTCGACCACCTGCATGGCTTTCGCCCAGATTTCCCGTCAGGGGGCTCTTGAACATGGAAACACACTTTGACCCCACGGGATAAGCGGAGTTAAAGGGTCCCACGGAAAGGACGAACATATTTTCTTCGCCCAAGGGGTCACAGTCCTTGTTTTCCATCTTTTCCTTCATCAACTGAGTGGCGAGGCCTACGCCCCCGAGCCACGGGTCAAGGTCGCTTCTCTCTTCTATATCATAATCAAAGCGCGATAGATCGATGTTCAATATCCTCATCCTCTCACCTCCAATTTACTGCGATCTACCTCTTTGTAACTCAATACATCATGCGGACAATAGGCTTCACAGTACCCGCAGTGTACACAGACGGCTATCTTACCGTCTTTCTTTTTGAATATGGCATCCAATGAGCAGGCTTGGATACAGTTACCGCATCCGATACACTCACTTTCATCATAATTCACCCCTCCACCGTCTCTGGGAAGCAGTGCATCCGTGGGGCAGACCTTGGCACATGGAGGTTCGGGGCAGGCCCTGCACACTATCAACTTTGCTCCTCTCTCGAAACCGCTCTTACTGGTTGCCAGTATGGCAGACGATTCTATCCCCGCTTCACCGAACCTCCGTGCGCAGGCGTACATGCATAAACCACATCCAACACAGTTTTCGTCATCCTCGATTATCAATTGTTTCATAGCTTCGACGCCTCGCACTTTAATCTATACCATCACTTTAAAATTTTACGGATGTTTTAAATGGGACTATATAATCTACATGTAGCAACCAAACTAATAATCAACAAAAGCTATGTTGGGGATAGGAAACCGGATAACTTGCAAAAGAAAAGAACCCTGATGAAGGGATGTAAAACGTTGGCGAAAAAGAGCTACGATCCTCTCATATTTTTATGCACATTTCTACTGATCCTACCGATCATCGGTCCGATATCGACGGGGGCAGATAGGGGTTACGTACTTCCGTCAGATGAAGATACAGAAGCCGTTGATAGATATTTACAGGACCCACTCTACGATGCCATGCCCGAGGCGCTAGAGGCCCTGGAATCGGACGACGTAGTAATCGTCACGGATAACGAAGATGAGATCATATTCGAACCCGCCGACGGAGAATACGATATAGGTGCGATAATATATCCCGGAGGCAGCGTGGATCATCGTGCATACGCACCGGGTGCCCGGGCTATCGCCGCCCAAGGGTATTTTGTTGCCATTCTGTATTTCCGCTTCCAACCGATTTTTAATCCAGAAAAGGCGGGCGATGTAATGGATGCCTACCCGGAGATGGAATACTGGTCCATAGGCGGTCATTCTTTAGGAGGAGTAGCTGCGGGAACATTCTATGGAGAAGGGAGGGCAGACGGTCTTTTCTTTTGGGCGTCCTATCCCAGCGATGACCTATCCGATGAGGAAGGGGAGTTTTTATCTGTATACGGAGATAGGGATGGTTTGACTACGTTGGAGGATATAGAGGATAGTAAAGGAAATCTGTCGGAAGATACGGTGTTTGCGGAGATAGTAGGCGGTAATCATGCACAGTTCGGCTATTACGGTCCCCAGGACGGAGATAACGAGGCAAATATAACCCGGGAGGTGCAGCATGAGATAATGGTTAACGAAACGTTGACACACCTTGCCAAGATAGGAGGATGCCAACTCCGGATAAGCACCGGTGGAGAAGGTACGACTGATCCTGAGGTCGGTATCCATCGGCACGAGTACGAGGACGAAGTGATGCTTACCGCATATCCTGAACCCGGATGGGTCTTCAGCCGCTGGTCCGGGGACTTATCCGGCACGGATGAGCAGATCACTATAACTATGGATAGGAGCAAGACCGTCGTTGCAAACTTTACCGAAGAAGGGGTGTCGACAAAGGATATACAACTTTACGCCGGAGGGGATGCAGGCGGATGGAACTTTGTGTCCTTCAACCTTGCTCCCGTTGATACCGACTTGGAGTTCTTGTTGGAGCATGCTGAATATGGTATCTCCGGTTTCTACGAACAGGTGATTTACTACGACTCATCCTCGGGTAGATGGAGTTCCTATATACCCGGAAGAGAGGAGCATTTC
Source organism: Thermoplasmata archaeon (assembly GCA_046498385.1). Lineage (GTDB taxonomy): Archaea > Thermoplasmatota > Thermoplasmata > Halarchaeoplasmatales > Halarchaeoplasmataceae > Halarchaeoplasma. The sequence continues at coordinate 30,243 of JAWOAU010000024.1, forward strand.
AACAGTTTGCAGAGTTGGGATAATTCTATGGGAGCATGGATACGGGTCACCGGTGATGTAACACTTACCGTAGCCGGTGAGGAACCCGTTAGCACCGATATCACCCTGGAACCCGGGTGGAATATGGTGGGTATGCCAGGCCAGGGTACCGGAAATCACGGACTCCCCGAAGAGGTTTCATGCATCGGTTACTTCCACGGTCATGAAGAAACTAACCTAGCATATACCAATGAAGTAACGACCTTCGTGTTCGAACCAGGCGAGGGATACTGGTTGTACAACAGCGCCTCGGATACGGCGGTATGGACCGTTGAGTACTAGCGCCGTACAATGAGCGACCCGGTATGATTTATATAACCCTGGTTCATACCCCCCTTTAATGCCTTTACTTACACCTTTTCAAGCGGCCGTAGGCGGGGTATGTGTCATACTTATATACGGCATAGTAGTGGAAAAGCATTATGTGAGCAAAAGTACCGTCTTTTACAACATCCTCTCCCTGCTGTTACTTTTAGCTTCCATAAACCTTCCCTACGCGGTACTGGTCGGTATGATAATTTATCTTATAATAGGATACGTGGTAATGAAGATGCATGTTAAAGCACTGTTCCCCGCCTTCGGAGCGAAGACCTACGGTTCACTCGCCCTTGTCCTTATCCTCCATGGAGAAGGGTTCATCCCTTATATGGGGGGTAGAGAGCTTCATGAGACCCTGCTCATCCTGGTAATATTTTGGATGTCAGCTGCACTGATGGTAAACCTGATAGGCTACCTGTACAAAAGACATTTTTGAACAACGTCTTCTCAGCGTCCTTGTTCGGACTTCAAGGACCTTGTCAATTTTTCATTCTGCTCAGTGTTACCGATCACCACGATGATATCTCTCTCCTTTATGGTCGCTTCGGACGGAGGGTTGGTGACGAGCTTCCAGTTTTTAGGATTCCCTTTCCTCCTTCCTCTAGACGGCTGATATTTTCCTATGGCTACCATGAGAGGACCCTTTATGGTTCGCATCTTTTTTTGGAAGGCCCCAACGGTCATGCCATTGGCATAGGAATTCGTTGAAATGATATACTGCTGAACGTCGTAACCGGAAGTAGAGGTGGTGATATCCTCGACGAAGCGTGCTACTTCCGGTTCAAAGGCGGCGCTAGCGACCATGCGACCGGCCATCTCGGAAGGTGAAGTTACGTAGGTCACTCCGGCGGAGTAAAGGGTCTTTTTCAACTCTTCGTTCTTGATGGACACTATCATCCTAGCATCGGGGTTCATCTCCTTGACGCTGAGTGAAATGATCAGGGATTCCGAATCATCGTCTGTGACTATGACTATGGTCTTGGCATTTTGTATATTCGCTCTTTTCAGCACATTCTCGTTTTTATAGTCACCAAAAACGGTGTAAAGATACTTTTTATCACCAAAATCCCGGATCTTGGTTATCTCTTCCCTTTTATCGGCGATGACCACTGTTTTCTGCTTGGTAGCCATCAATTCCTCCAGCGTAATCTTACCAATATTGGTCCAACCGCAGATGATCACATGATTTTTGAAATCTGTTCCTTCCATACCTAACACCTTTCTTTCTCTTGCTTCGTTGAATGCATCGGATACATTACCTATCATAGCGCCTAAAAATGTAAAAGTGAACACTATTAGGAAAAAAGATGCGATCTTGCCTTGGGTGGTCACCGGATATTTATCACCGTATCCAACGGTGGACAAAGTAACGATAGAGTACCAAAATGAGTCGGCAAAATTATCCGGGCCGCTGTATCTGTCATCTCTTTCCCCAGGGTCTTCATATTCGAACACAAAGAAAAAAACAGAACTCAAAATGAACACCACCATGAACAGGACTATGAGTTTCCAGATACGACGGATGAAGAATTTGAAGACCATATCATTGGAAGCAGGTGTCATGCTTGATATAAATTTTTTTGTATCGTCCAAGACAGGTTTGTGAACATACTTGTTAGAGGCAGCCTTGATGACGAATATGTTCTCATGAACGGCCTTGACGAGAATACATCGGGATACGGTGGATTAGCCGTTCCCGATGCCGACAGTGGCGCCGGCGTGGGAGAAGAGGATACACACTGTCTGAAATGTAATGCAATATTCGAAGAAGACGGAGTGGATGTCGAGGAAATCGATAAAGAAGATGATGTCTTTGACCCGGAAGGTATGGACGAAGATGATATTGATGTTGAATTAGGACTGGATTGAATAGCCCCGCCCGGATTCGAACCGGGGACTCGGGCTCCAAAGGCCCGAATGATTGACCGCTACACCACGGGGCTATGTAAGTAGGCGAGTGGTTATTGGAATCTTTGATTCCGAGCCACCACGGGGCTATGTAAGTAGATTTGTTTAGGGTGTGGACACAGAGCAAAGATATAAATCTTTTCAAAGGAGAGATAGAACAACGCTGGTAGCCAAGAACTGTATTACAAAGGACATCCCTCCGGCGATGGGTGCCACCCGGTAGACAGTCTCGATAACCGCTGTTAATCTGTGGCTTCCCAGGGGACCCATCAAGGGGAAATTCTTCAATATGCCTTTATTCACCCCGATCTGAACCGGTTCTATGTCCCGGACGGCTTCCTCTGTTACATTTCTAACCTCTTCCGCTATCAAGGAGTGGTCCATGGATAGGCCTACCGGGTTGTAATCTTTTACCAGTGTATTAACTTCATGGCTGTCTGTGGTATGTACTTCGGAGATATCTACTAGATCTGATATCTCCTCTTGGATATTTTCCCTAAGACCGTTTTCCATATTGTTACCGTCTATCAATACGAGTGCGTTCTTCCTGTGGTTTACTTCAAAGACAGCAACCTTGATACCTTCACCTGCGATACCTTCGGATTTAACGTAGCCATCCATAGATGCCGTACCCATACCCACTAGTCCCATATTTTTTTCTTTCAACTTATCTATTATATCGTTTGTTCTCTCGACTATTTTTCTATATCGACGGGATGGGTAGTAAACCTCAATGGCACCTTTTTTAACACAGTTGTGGGCATCCACGAACCCGATGCGAGAATAGCCCTTTTCCCGGGCATTTAAGGACACTATCTCACCTATGGGCGCGTCTATATCTTCGGTAGGATGGGGAGAAAAAGAAACTGTCAGAAAAACACCTTCGCCCAGTACTTGGGCACCTACGAACAATTCCCGATGGGTATTGAAGAAAGACGTACCTACGTTGGTATAGTTCATATTTTCAAAGGATTTTTTAATCTCCTCCACCAGCTCCAGGCAGTCCTCCTTACGTATTGGGTTTTGAACATGTGTAGAGCAGCCATGGAAAGTGAAAACCATACCGTGTTCCTTCCGCATTTCTTTTGAAAGTAATTCAGGCAGCATGGAACCAGCTATACCCTTGATCGGTCCGGGATGAAGTTCGGGTATAACAAACAATGCTTTTTCCTTCTCATCCGTTTTAAAGGAAAATACGGTGAAGTTAACATCGGATTTGATGGAAGTTCGCCTGAAGATACCTTCAAGCTCCTCTTTACCTTTCTCCTTCCCCGCGTAAAGCCGGTAGGATGTTCTGATGAGGTCCATTCCTGAAATGTTGAAATCCTTCAGGAAAGGGCGGTTTATCAATGCGATAAATGACATCACCGACGAAAGCCCTACCATTATCAGGAGAGTAAACAGAACCAAATCAACCATTCTTAAAGGATAGAACATGTGTATGAGCGGTAGGGCTACTATAGATTGAAAGAGAGTATGGAGTAAAGGCTTGAAGGGATGAGAAATAAAGACCGTCCTGAAAACAAGGTATCGAAGAGAGACCGGTATTGCATATCCCACCAGAATTATAACCGGAACGCTCAATTGTAGAATATCGTATAAAACTATGAAAAATGATGTTATAACCAAAGAGACGAGGGCAAGTAAAAAACTCTGATGTATGCGCATCCGCTCTTCGTACCAGCCCATATATGGTATGACGAGGGCTGAAAATATGGTTGGAAAAACGATTATCAAGAATACGTCTATCAACTTATTCGTTTTCCAGGGGTAAAGGGCAAACCAGGTAGCAACATAAACCAGCAGTATGGCACCTATAGTCACGCGTACGTTAGGAGATTTAAAAAAGGACAAACGGTACGTCCTTTCAGTCACGAGGACTTCGTCGTCCTCAATACCGCTGCTTATATTTCTTTTATCGTTGATATCAAACCCTCTAAAGTTTGTTTTATGTCTTTGTTTTCTTCGATCACAGTACCGGTGACTATGATATCCGCCCCTGCACGCCCTACCTCCAAGGCTTGTTCCTTCGTGCGTATCCCGCCGCCTATGAAGAGGGGTATGTCTATGGCGGATTTCACCTCCCTGACCATCTCCGAAGGTACCGGGGAGGGTGCGCCGGAACCGGCTTCGAGATAAAAGAAATGCATACCAAGATATTGAGCGGCCAGCCCATAGGATATAGCCAACCCAGGGCGGTCCCGGGGTATGAGTTCACAATCGCCTACCCTACCCACGGTCATTCCCGGTTCAACGACCACGTAGGCTAGAGATATGGGTTCAAGGTCTATTCCTCGTATGATGGGGGCGCCTTTTACCTGTTCTCCGGTGATCTTTTGCCTGTCCCGTGAGTTCAATATACTCATAAAATATATGGCATCGGCACGTGGTGTTATGGTCTCCGCATTGGTGGGGAAAATTATCACGGGCAAAGAGACCTGTTCTTTTATCAACTCTACCGTCTTGTCCACCTCTTCGATCTCTACACCAGTAGACCCGCCGATCATGATCGCATCGCTTCCCACCTCTTCCAGGATGAGGGCTATCTCAAGAGCTACTTCGGGGTTCTGCTCCTCGGGATCGATGAGGCCCATGTGAATTTTTTCCGATTCCAATCGTTTCATTATGTAATCTTCTACGTTCATACTATTCCTCCGATAAAGAATGCAACCAGGGCTGCACTCATTGCGACTTTTATCAAACGCTGTGCACGTCTTGGTTCTTTGAGATGGAATATGGAGTATATAAAAATTATATCTGCCCCTATGACTATCAACAAATAAGAAAGGGGGAGCATGGAAAATAGGTAGGGTAGGGGAGACAGCATTACCGCGGAGATAACAAAGCCAGCCACCAAGTGTCGTGACCTTGTCTTTCCGATCCTCATGGGTAGTGTCTTTCGGTCGAAATCACCCCGCATATCCTGGATGTCCTTGGTCACTTCTCTCCCCAGGGTCGATAAGCCTGCAAGGAGGCCGATTATGGACGGAAGTAATATATTGCCGTATACTGCTCCTGCGAAAACGAACAAAAGACCTGTTAGAGCGGATATGATCATATTCCCGCTCAGACCTAATTTTTTAAGCATCAACTCGTAGGATATAATCATGGCTATAGCCATGACTACTATCAGCTTAGGTAATATGTCTGGTAATAATAGGGACGAGGAAAAGGACAGTACAAACATGATCCCGGATAAGGCAAGAGCACTTTTGGGAGATATCTTTCCGGAGGATATGGGCCGATCCGGATGATTTATACGGTCCACCTTTCTATCGATATAATCATTGAGGACATTACCTCCCGCTGTAAAGGTAAATACAACGATCATACCGATAGCGGTTACGGTCCAGGAAGGCCAACCTCCCCTTTCCATTCCGTACAGCGTGATCAATATTATGGGAACGCTGACAGATGCTAGAAAGCAGTTCAACGGCCTCAATAATTTAACGATATATTTCATAGACCTCCATCAAAAAACCCTTCGCTTTAAAAATCTTTGGTAAGATAGGTTCAGTCCGCCCTCCAGTGGTTCCATACAAGCTCACCGAGCTCTTTTTCGTCCAACGGTTCTATCTCTTCCAAACTGTTAGTCCAGCTATAAAATAAGTAAGAGCAGACCTCTTTGTTCGGATACACCTCTTTCACCACGTTGTGATATATGCTCACCTGCTTGATGTATTCCTGCTTGGCTTTTTTGTTCCTGTCCGTCTTGTAATCCACGATCCAAACCGAGTCCTTACGTATATTAAGTAGGTCGATGATACCCTGGAATAGGAGTTTTCTGCCATTTATCTCCAGGGGCAGTAAGCACGGTTCTTCCGAGACAAGTTTTCCATCCAGCGAATCAAGGAACGATTTTATATTCTCTTCATCGACGTTCTCGGGAGTTTCGTGATATCCCCTTGCATATAGGTCTGCAAAGGCGTGTACCTTTGTCCCATATTCCTTCCCCAGACCGATCTCGTCACCCTGGAATATAGAGTCATCTATCAACGAGTGACCGGAATACTTCACCGGTGCATGTGTTTCAGGGATGTCGACTGATAGCTCGGTGCGTGCTTCAACCTTTTGAGTCGAGAAACTTATTTTGGATCCCAACATCTTTGGTTTTATCTCCAGGTTGGTAAAGAATTCACTCTTCTTGTCCTTTTCAGCGGTTAGATAAAGGTAATTTTTCGCCCTTGTCATGGCCACATACAACAGTCTTCTTTCTTCGTCATAGTCTCCGGAGAGGCATCTGGAGAGCAAGTACTTTTTCCAGTTATCGTAGTTATACGGATATCCCTTAGATGAGTATATCTTGTTCTGCCTTAGACCGATGGGTTCCGTAAACTCAATAGCCCCGGCGTAACCTCCTTTTCGGGAGCCCATGTCAGCCAGAATTACTACGGGATACTCCAAGCCCTTCGCGCTGTGTATGGTCTGTATGTTAAACACGTCGCTCTCGGCGGTGCTATCCACGTCGTAGTTCTGCTGTGATTCTATGTTATCGACTATGAAATTTATGATATCCTCCCGGTTGAAGTAGGTGTTATCATAGGTGTGCTGGACTACCTCCACTATCTTGTCGGATAAGGCGTTGTTTATAGAGTATTTATCGAAAACGGTTTTGGCAAGAGACCCGACACTCTTTTTTTTGTTTAGCTCGTTTCTGAACGCGTACATGTCGTCGGGGTACCGCTCTCTTTGGAATATATTTTGAATCTCATCCATGCTGTAACCGCCTTGGTCTAGTACAACGGCCCAACCTCTTTTGGAGCGGCGGTTCTGCAGGATCCGCATCCAAGCTAGAAGCAGTAGTGATTCCCGGGTCCGGAACAGTTCTATCCCACCTTCGTAGGCCACCGGAACGCCGTACCTCTTTGCCTCCTTCAAAAGGTCAAGACCGAACTTTCTAGTCCTGGTCAATACCACTATATCGTCGTACCGTATCCTGCGGCGGTCGGCTAAAAGATGATCATCGTTATCGACTACCTCGGTTATCTTGGTCAGTATCACCTTCTTCTCATCCTCCCCTGCGTAAGCCCCTATCTCACCCGGGCCGTCGTTGTTTACCGACTTTAGTTTTGTTATCCTAGACTTTATTTCCTCTTTGTCCAACTTTTCTTTTTTTGTCGCCTCTGCCAGCAGAGCCTGTTCGGAAAAATCTATTATCTCCTGGGTAGACCTGTAATTCTTTTTCAACTTGATCTCGTTTTTAATATCTATTGGGTAATCGACTCTTGTAAAATCGCTGTTCAACTCTTTTTTGAACTGTTCCAGCCTTTTTTTGAACGCGACTATATTCTCAACTGATGCGTATTGAAAGGAAAAAATACTCTGCTTCCAGTCACCTACCACACATATGTTTCCGGTGCGGGACAGCAATAAAGCCATCTTGAACTGTATTTCGTTGGTGTCCTGGAACTCGTCTATCATCATGTAATCAAAGGACACCTTTTCCCTAAGGGCGTGGTCCTGGCAGAGGAGAGCAAAGGCAAGCATCATCATGAAACTGAAATTCATATAGTTTCGGCCCAGGGCATACTTTATGTACTCGAAGTAAAGATCGTGTATGAAATTTTTCAGATCGGTCCTGTCCTCTTCAAAGCACACCTTGGCATATTTTTCCGGTACCTGGATACCGTCTCCTTTTATCTCTTCCAAGGACGGTGCATCAGGTAGAAAGCACTTATCTTTGTAGTTAGATAACCTAGATAACAACCTAGATTGATTGGGACTTCTAGCACCCTGCCTAGGTCGGTTTGCCTCGTAAAAGATATGTTGGAAGTCCGGGTGATCGCCGTCCAAGTAGCGCTCCGAGTTCCTGAACCATCCTTCCTTGGTGGGAAAGATGCCCTTAGCTCCCAAAGACCGGATCAGGTTGAGCAGGTTAGCTTTGTCTTGCGTGATCCTGTAATGATCCTCGTATTCGGGATGCCTACCCATAAAATCACCCAGGAACGTGTTAAATTCCCGCCTCTCCAGCACTTCGTTTTCTATGATCCTCGTGGATTGGGTTATCCTGTCGTTTATACCTATCAGTCTCGGTGCGTCGTGGCCGTATAGTTTGAGCAGTCGACTGCAAAAGCTGTGGAAGGTACTTATAGGGGCATCCCTCAATTCCGCCTTATCATGGTCTGATAGGTTGATTATTCTTTCCTTTATGTTCTCGGCAGCGTTGTTGGTGAAGGTTATCAGGATTATATCCTGGGGTTTCACTCCCCACTGTTCTAACAATGATGCGTAGCGTAGTGAAATTGTGAAGGTCTTACCCGTCCCGGGACCTGCATCGGCCATATAGATGCCTTCCGTGCAGTTGATCAGTTTTTTTTGTTCAGGATTTGGTTCATTCACGCAGTATCACCAGGTCCTTGTTATCTATTTCATCAGGGTCCGCGTCTTTGACGGGGAAACTGGAGGTTTTGCATCTGTTGTACTCGGTTATTTTATTTCTTAAAAACTCCTGGAACAGGTCTATGTCTTCCTTGAAGTAATGGCTTTCTCTGAAATTTACCAGTTCTTTAACGATGCTTTTACATCCCTTTTCAACGTACTTGTAATCACCTATATGTTCTTTACAAAGAGCTGTAAATTCGAGGGTGACGGGGTGGTTCAATAACTCTTTCTTGTTCAGTGCGGGAAAGGGAAGTCCTCGGAAAAACGAGCGGTAGGCATCATATCCCAGCTTTTTCAGAATTTTTTTTCTATCTTTGGAGGACTTCAGCCACCGAAACACCTCTTCTTTGTGTATCATTTGATGAAAATTTTTTGGGTAATAAATTATGTCCAGCATGTTTTCAGAGATATCGTTATCCCCGGACACGACGCTTCTCTCGTTTTCTAGCAGGTGATAGAACGTGAATTTAACGGGGGTGTCGGGATAGTAGTGCCGGTGGTGAGCGATGTACATCTTTGCCTGAAAGTTCGGCTTTTGGTCCATGTTCTCAATATCGGACAGCGTCATTATTTTTTTCAAGGATCTCTTTTTACCGGACTTGTGGTCCACTATATGGCCCCGGTCTATTATGAAATCCACCACCCCTTTAGCACCTATATCATGATTGGAAAAGAAAGCCTCAGTATACTTGGTGGTGATCGGCCGCTCGAAGATATCGGAAAATATGTTGTCGAAGTATTTTTTCTGGTAACCCTCGGGACCGGTGATCCGAGGTTTGATGTCCTTGAGATAAGATATCAGGTTTTGGAACCCTATTTTGAACCTGGTTTTTATCCCTGGTACCTCATGTTCTTCCAGGAAAGGAGACATCTCGCGCATGGCATATTCAAGTATCTCTTCCAGATACTCCTCAAACTCGGGGTGATCGACGTAAAACTCCGCAAAATCGTGAAACAGTTTTCCCCTCTTAAAGTATCTTTTATCAGGGGTATCAACGAGTTTTGAAAAGAAGTGGTCCTTGGGACAGTATGCAAAGGTGTTCAGGGTGGACTGACTCATGGTGGTGATGAATTCGGGCTCCGCTTCCGTTTCCTCCTTGGAAAAGGGTCTGCCGTGAGATGTTATTTCTTTTTTTCTTAATTTGTGTTTTAGATCCCTGAAGGATTCTATTTGGTCGGTGGTAAATTCGTTAAAGTAAAAGGAAGGTATCACCGTCTTATTCATCTTCCTATCCTGGACCATGAAGTACTGCCTTTCTCCATTCTGCAGCAGCAGTTTGAAATCCTCCGCCTTTTTTTTGTCGAACACCTTCTCGTCTATCCAGGGAGTGACCGGTGGTCCCGGTGTCCAGGATGAATCCATTCCCAGATAAAATATCACAGGTCGGTCTATAAAGGTTGACGATTCCGGCGATGCGATGAGTACGCCTCGCTCCGCCTTTTTTGAGGATATATCGAAGGTTTCCAGGTAATATGTTAAGGAGTTTAAACGTTCCATGGTGATGGTTTTGTTCAGCAGCTTCAATTCTTTTAACTCACTCCTCAGGTCGAGCAGTTTGTTTTTAAATAATTTATTGTCCAGTAGCTCTTGAAAGGTCATCTCCGGTATGTTGTCCATAAGAGATCTTAGACCGTTCAAACTATCGCAGGGAAAAACACGAAGAAAGTATTCCTCTTTCTCGGGCTCTGGATCATCCGATAAAAAAGGCCGGACATCCTTGACTTTTATACCGCTCTTGAAAAAGGAATAGCGTATAAGGTTCAGGAAAACCCTCAGATCCCGGCCTTCGGTTATGTCTCTAGGCACCATATACGGAATATTTTTTGAATCGAGCTCAGCGGTGATGAGGTACATGTAATCCGACTTCTTTTTCATGACCACCGCAGCATCCCAGGGATCCAATTTTTTAAGTGCCTCAAGTACGGTATGAACTATCTCGGTTGTGGAGTTGAACAGGTTGAAAGAGGGGAGTTCAACGGTATCTTCGGTGAAGGGTATTATGCTATCATATCTCTCCGGCAGAACTTTTCGGTCCAAAGGTGTGAACTGATGTGGTGCCACCACCGCCACCCTCTTGTCTTCAACGGTATAACCCTCAACAGCGGTATAGGGGTTCAATGTGTTCTTCAAGAGAGTTATCAACTTCCTCGTGGTTTCATCACCGAACCTGTCGTACTGAAGTATCTTATCAGGGCTGCCTGTTTCTCTCCAGCAGTTAAGTACGTTCTCCAAAAGATAGGCCGCCTCCTTCCAGTCCAGCTCGGTTTCATGGATGATGTGGAGAAAAATATCATGCTTGTCTTCCATGGAACCGCCGTCGGTACGTATCTTATCAAGGGCCAGTCTCCTTGGAGTGGTGGCAAAGTGACCCAAGATGGGTTTATCCGTTCGGGTATTGAGTGCGTCGGCAAGGGGTGCATCTACCGTCAAAACCAGGTCGTAGTCCTTGACATCTTCATATATCCGATCTATGGAACTAGCTTTATCCGTAGTCAGTGTAATGGGTCCGTTCATGAGCATCAATTATCCGCAGGAGGCGATCGAAAGGTATAAAGGTTTTCACATGGGGCTCCGCATCTCCGTAAGATTACATATCCAATGAAGTTACTTAAATCAACAGGGGCCCTTATGAGAGAGAATAGATGGCTGGCGGTGTTCTACGATCACATGATGAACTTCTTTGATCGTCTCGGGATGAGGAGATGGAGGAAGAGATTGTGGAGCGGTGTGAGGGGAAAGCTGGTACTGGACGCTGGGTCCGGGCCTGGTTCTAATCAGCCCTTTTATCCTTTGAAGGGCAGGGCTGTGGTTCTGGATGCCGATAAACATATGCTCGATAGAGGGCGTATTCGAGATAAAGGGGGAGAAACGACCATGATCTTGGGTGACGTGGAGAACCTGCCCTTTAAAGATGAAGTATTCGACACGATAGTTTCTTCTTTTCTATTCTGTTCGTTAGACAACCCAGAACAGGGTATGAAGGAATTCCACAGAGTGTTGAAGCCCGGAGGGCAACTTTTACTGTTGGAACACGGCCGCTCCAGGGGCGCTCTTGGCAGATTCATGTACTATGTTTCAATACCTCTGTACCGATTGTTCGGAGACAATATCACCCGAGACGTTCTGCAGAAGGGAACCAAAGCAGGTTTCGAAAAGGTATCGTCCTCCCGGCTACTCTTGGACGTGGTAAAATTGATACGGATGGTAAAACCGGCATGAAGTTTGGTGAAATTTTTATCACCATTCCATCGTGTACGTTATATCATGATCCGCTGAATTATATACCCAATAGCCTTTACCCGGCCCCAAGACCAGGGCGGAGTAATCCTCCATGTACTGGGTGTTATAGGGGCGGCTGCTGTTAAATACACCCACACAGGTCACCTCCGGAGGAAGCAGTTCTCCTGCGTTTTTTTCCGCCAGGGAAGGATGCCCAACCATGTTCCATCCCGGTTGGAGACTTATTTCCGTGGTACCGGATATCGGCTCATGACCGATGATGACTTGGGTGGTAGATTCTTTTTGCCTTATGAAAAAGGCATCTTCGGGACCTATGTACCTTAAGTTATTGTAATGAGACCGCCTCCCCGGAACGTACGAATGCCATCTGTTATCCGCAAAAGAGGATATGCCTTTGTGAGCTACGGATCCAAGCAGTGTTCCGGGATAACCGTCGTAGGGGACGATCGGTATGGATACCAGTTGTCCGTTTTCCTCCGAAGCTAGCTCCAGCTCATAAACCAATAACCGTACTTCATTCATCAGGGGATAGTAGTCCAGGGCATAGTAGCCTCCGCCGTAATCTTCCTCGGGATGGGGGACCAAGGTGTCTCCGATACCGTCCCCGGTGATATCTTCTCCCGTGTAATCATCCCAGTAATTCCCCTGCCCCCTCCCGTCATCCCAGTATGAGACTTCTCCGTGCAGGACCACCTGTTCGCTGTTGTTCATGATGTTATTGTGGTGGAATCTATTCCAGGGGCTGTGGGATACGTTTATGCCCACGAGGTTGTTTTTTATATCGTTACCGTATATATGATTCGAGATGCTGGAATGGGTGAAGAGTATACCCTGGTCACCGTCTCTGATATGGTTCCCCAGTATGCGGTTCTCCTGGGACTCATCGGTCACAAAGAGATTTATATCATTATAAGCCAATGTGTTAAGTGCGATCTCGTTATGGGCGGCCCGGTAAAGTCCTACGCCCACCGAAGAATCGGTGATATGGTTGTCGGTCACAGCGGTGTATTCCGAATCAAGGAGGACGGAAACGTTGTTGCCGACGAAATCGTTGCCCGCCACAACATTTTTGTTACTGGACCTGCTTGCCTCCAACCCGTATACATTGTTGAAAATATGATTTTCAATTATCATGTTGTCGTTGGACCCGAGCCAGAGGTATACCCCCCTTTCATTATTGGATATATGGTTGTTTGATATACGGTTGAGGCCGGAATAAACGTAGATACCGTGTCTCGTGTTTGAAGTCACCGTGTTACCTTCGACCACGTTGTTATCACTGCTTATGCCGATGCCGTTATCGTTGTGTGTAACCGTGTTTAACAGCAAATGGTTCCCAGTGGATCCCGAGGACAGGAACAGGCCGTAGCCCGATGCGCCGCCTCTGTTGTTTTCCATGATATTATCGTATATCACGTTGCCTCCGGCACCGTAAAGGCTGACGCCCCTGTAGTTTTCTTTGAAGGAATTGTTGTAGATCTCGTTGAAGTTTGAATGGGAAAGATATATGCCGGACTGATCGGAATTGGACAGTTCATTATCGTATATCTCGTTGCGGTCGGAGTATCCTAAGTATATACCATTGCGGCCGTTATCTAACGCGGTATTACCGCTTATGGTATTGTTATAGGAAAAACTCAGATACATACCCATACCGTTTAAATGAAGGCGGTTATCGGAAAAGTTATTGTACCGAACAAGGTTGTTATCGCCTTTGTTCAGATACAGCCCTATATCTCCGTAGAGTGCGGTGTTATTGAACAATCGGTTACCGTTTGAGTTCCGTAGGAATATGCCCCTGATGCAGTTGTAAACGCCGTTGTGAGAGAGGGTATTATTTCTAGTCTCAGTGTGAAGGTATATACCGTACTGACTGTCCGAGATGGTGTTATCGTGTATCGTGTTCTCCCGTGATTCGCCGTAGATCTCGACTCCTTTTTGCAGGTTGGATTCCATACGGTTATAAAATACCTCGTTGAAGGACGAGGAATCCATCATGATCCCCTGGGAGTTTTCTTTTATAACGTTCCGCAGCAGACGGTTTGAATCTGAGTTCTGCAGATTTATTCCATCCTTGGTTACGTCATAGATACTTTGATTGTAGATCAAATTGCCGCCGGAATTCCTCAGCGTGATACCGTCCTGTATCATGGTCATCGCGTTGTCCTCCAGGACGTTGTTAAAGGAGCGATCCATGAATATGCCCGTGCCGGAGCGTATCGATATGGTGCATTCATGGACAAATGTTTGGTCTGCATCTACCCTTATGGTCAATGTAACGTTGCCCGACAGTGTAGGTGTCCATGAACCGGAGTAGTAACCATCTCCGGAGACTTGGTCCGCCGCCGCGCCGTCGTCCTTTAGGATAAAGGCATGGTTGTTAACGGATACTGAAACATTTGCATCCCGTATCGGGCGTAACCCGTCGTTCACAGCAACGAATATGTCTTTTTCCCTCCCTACGGAACCGACGTATCCTCCGGATATTCGGGTCCTAACATGGAACCCGTCGGTAGAGGGGTTCAAAGAACGGTTCGCATCCATCCTTCCGCCGGATATGGTGGCCGCAAATGATGTTTTGTTCTCCGTGTGGGACAGTATGGCATTTTTTAATTCCATCATGTCCATCGACCGGTTGTTCGCCCGCAGCAGGGCGGCAAGACCTGTCACATGTGGAGTCGCCATGGATGTACCGCTGCGGTGGCCGTAGTTGTTGTTCCTTTCCGTGCTGTAGATATTTGTACCTGGTGCTGCCAGGTGGACACTGTTAGGGCCATAGTTTGAAAAGCTGGCTAATCCGTCTTGAGGGTCCGAGGCGGCTACCGATATAACGTTGGTGAGGTTAAAGGTGGCCGGATACATGGGAACTTCGTCGCTGTTATCTCCGTAATTACCTGCGGCGGCCACGAATAGTATACCCTCGTCCCGGTGTGCCTCGACCGTTTCGTAGAGGGTTTGGCTGAAGGTGCCCGAGCCCCAGCTGTTACTGGTAGCTGTCACATTATCTCCGGACAGCTTCCTATCCAGCACGTATTCCAAGCAGGCGACGGCGCCGCTGATGTTTCCAGTACCTCCCGCGGATATGAATTTTAAAGCCATTAGGCTGACGTTCCAGTTCACACCGGTAATTCCCACCGAGTTGTTTCCCACCGCACCTACGGTTCCAGCGGCATGGGTACCATGACCGTGATCGTCCATGGGGTCGTTGTTATTTTCAAGGGAGTTGTATCCGTGATTGCCTTCCGGGTCGGTCCACATATTGTCCTTTAGGTCCTCGTGTAGGTAATCTATACCCGTATCGATCACCCCTACCACCGCATCCCCGCTACCAGTGGTGGAGTTCCAAGCGGCCGGCAGATCGGTTTTCTCAAGTCCCCACAATTCCTCAAAATAAGGGTCGTCCGGTACGTTGAAAAGTTCTACCGTGCCGTCGGGTTCGGCGAAACGTACGCCGGGTCTGCTCTCCAGAAGTTTCAGGGCCTTTACCCCCGAAGCTCCGTCTTCCAGAACAACCCTTATCACGTCGATATGGCGGTATCTTGCAGATACACGACCGCCGACATCCTGGGCCAATTTTCTTAAGGCTGCGTCGTCCTTGAGCAGTAAAGGTTCCAAACCGACCAAAATGGCGTTAAGATCTTCCTTGTCCGTATTCATCCGGTTTTTTTCCAGCAAGTTATCGTCGGAGGAGACCAGATAGACGCTGTGATGATTGTGGCTTATACCGTTATATCTGAACTGGTTAAGAAAAGAATAAGAGAGGTAAAGGCCGTACCATCTGTTGGATTCAAAGGTACACTCGGTTACGCTGTTGTTGTTGGAATAAGTAAGCCGTATCCCTGAGTTACCGTTATGGGATGCGGTGACGGATAGGAATAGGTTATCACCACCGTACTGAAGGTATATGCCGTATTGGTCGTTGTTGTTGAAAGTACTGTTTGAAATACTGTTACCAGTGCTCCGGCTGAAGGACAGACCGCTGATAGCGTTACCTTCACATGTGTTGTGATCTATTTTATTACTGTGGGAATCGAACAATCTTATACCGTACTGGCTGTTCCCTTCGGCTGTATTATGGGTCACGTCGTTATGATCCGAACGCGAAAGGAAAAACCCATTACGTTGGGACCGGACGGTATTGTATGATAATACGTTCTGGTGTGAGTCCATCATCCGGATACCATCGTTGCCCTGGGACATGAAATTATTTGATATATGATTTCCAAGGGAATCCCTCATTTGAATGCCCTGACTGTTATCAAGCATGTGGCAGTGAGAGATAGAGTTATGGTGAGAATATCTCATGTATATCCCGGACAGGGAATTGTTCATAAGTTCACAACCTTCGAAAGAGCTGTTATCGACCGAGTAGAGGTGAATACCGTAACGTGAATGATCCCTCGAGGAAACGTTGTTCACCGTCAAGTGTTCCGAGAAGGCTAGGATCATACCGACGTTCCCTTTATCGAAGACCATGTTTTCTATGGTCATATGAGAGCTGTTGGAGAGTAGTATCTGAGAGGCCGGGCCGTCGATACTGCCGCCGTGCTCATCGGTGATATATACTACCGGATATCCGTTGAGCAGGTTATGGTCTCCGATACGGTGTGTGTTCCAGTGAGACCTTTCCAGACCGTCCATGAAGATGCCTCCCCCTTCCATCATGTTATAGTCGAGCTCGATGGATTCCGATCTCATTATCACCACGGAGTCAGCGTTATCGTGGAAACTGTTATTGGACAGCATTGTTTCAAAAGAGGAGGATAGGTGAACTCCTGCCGTATTATACTTGAAACGGGAACCGATAACGCTGTTGTTGGTCGACGCGTGCATGTACATCCCGTTAAAATTATCCGCCGCCGTGATATTGACGAAGGTATTGTTATCTGATAAAAAGCAGTATACACCCCGGAAGTTGGAGTGAAGGTCCATGGTGTGAAAGGTGTTGTTGTGAGAACGGTATATATGTACCGCATCTCGGGAGTTGTTGTAGGATGTAACATTGTTTACATATATTCTGGAGGAGAAGCCGAGGCTTATGCTTACTACGTCCTGATCAACGATGCTCAGTTCGGTTGTGTTGGCGAGTATTATCTGTCCGGCTTTCTCGTTGAGCTCGCCTCCTGTGAGATGATCGAGATATACCAGGGGTTTACCGATGACGGTGTTGTCATTTATTTCGTGTGAGCTCCAGTGTTCCTTTAAATTCCCTGCGATCCGCAGGCCGAAACCGTCGAAGACGTTTTCTTCCATGTTCATTTCAGTTGAGTAAGATAGGAAGACCCCTTCCGTACATTGGCTAAAATTTCCACCAGATATGTCTATACCGTTTGAACGCTCTATACTCAGACCTCTTCTGTTGGAAGTGTACGTGTTTTGGGTCAGGGTGGAATATGGGCATAGGTGTATCCTAACTCCGAAGGCCCCGTTGTTATCCAGTAGAGAATCACGTAAATAAAACCAAGGTGAATCAACGACTTCTATCCCCCCGGAGGGATTATCCGTGACGGATATGTTATCTAAGTGGTTATCACCGGAGCTTTCAACAAGGACTCCTTTAGGATTATTTATTATATCCAAATGTGAGAAAGTGTTGTTTCCGGAGTTAAATACGTGCAATCCGGTCTGAGCTTGAGAGGATATACTCACATTCCTTACCGAGATACCATCTGAAAAGGCCAGTGCCAGACCGGTGCTGCCCTTATGTAGTTCCATATTTTCCACAAAAATATCCGTAACGTTTACCAATATCACCTGACCGGGTTCCTCGGGCAGGGTGCCTGCCTGGTCATTCAAATAACATACGGGAAAGCCTTCCAGTGTGTTGTTATCTGGTATGCTGTGGGAGTTCCAGTTCTCTAGTGTATCGCCTTGGATGCGGATGCCCGTACCCCTGAAATCGTTGTTGTAAAGCAAGTTATCTACAGAGTTCTGAAGGAACAGGCCGTCTATGGGGTTGTCCAATATCTGATTGTCCTTGACGCGGTTATGATGGGAATCCTGTACGTGGATCCCTTCCCTCCGGTTGTTCACCAGTCGATTGGAGTTTATGTCTATATTATCTGACTGTAGCAAACGGATACCGGTCCCGGTGCAGGAGAGTATATCGTTGTTGAATATCCTTACTTTCCGAGAGGACTCAACATGGACGGCACAGGAGGTACTTTGTGTTATGTGGTTACTATCCACGGTAACGTTGTAAACATCCTTCAAGTAGAGCCCCTTAGAGCCCCGTTCGAAGGTGTTATTGTATATCCTCCCGTTGGTTACGTTGTAAAGCACAAGGCAGGAGTTCCAGTGGTAATACGAGGGGTCTTCGCTGGCCCTGGTCAACCTGCTGCTTTTCAGTAAAAAGTGAGCGGTGGTGTTTCCGATGTAGATGGCGGTGCCCCTACCGTCGGCATCGATCTCCTTTTCCTCGATTATATAAGGGGAAGACGGGGTCCCGTCGCCGGGAAAGGTTGATAGATCTTCGTCATCGTCTATACGAATGGTGTATCGGTATCTATCCATAGGCCCTAACTCGTCGGCCACATCCGCCAGTACTGGAGTTTCACCGCTGCGTATGAAAGCCATCGGAGTGATCAACGTGATGCATATTAGAATGGTGAATAATTTCATTGTAGCTTAAATACCAACAATGGTACTAATAAACATTTGTGTCCCAGTCAGAAAAACGCTGTTTTTAACTCGTGAACCCGGGCACCAAAAAACTGCAGGTGATAGTGATTATAGGGCCGTGACCGGGATTTGAACCCGGGCCAGGGGATCCACAGTCCCACATGCTGCCATTGTAGTCCCGGCACATTTCTTACCAGGATGGCTACACCACCACGGCCACTACGAAATATAGGTGGACTAGAAGAAGGTGTATTATAAACTTTTTTACCAAGCTGGAGAATATGGTTAGAATGGTATTTGAAGCGTCGGAAGACTTGATCGGTAATCCGCCGGCAAACACTGAGATAAGCCTGTAGCTCGTAACTTAGTTCAAAAAGTTGTGAGTTCCACTATAATTCCAGACGATACAACGGAGCCGACATATCAGTGAGCTGGAGCATAAACTACTGACGGATTCATGACCGTTCCGAACGGTTCAAATAGCAAGCTAAGTTTAGTGAGTTGCTATGAGCAATTTCAACGTACTCCTCTTCGAGGATTTCGAAACCCTAGATGCCTTGGGCCCCGTGGAGATAATCGGCAATCTGTCTCTGTTCGCGGATGAAAGATATGATGTTGAGTTTTATTCGGAAGGCGGAGAAATAACCGAGAGCAGCCAGGGTGTGAAAGTAGACACTCAGCCCATCTCCCAAATAAAAGAAACTGATATCCTGCTGATTCCAGGGGGTTCCGGAGTAAGAAGAGAGATCGATAACCCGGATATGATCTCTCATCTTAAAGAGTTAGCTGCGGAAGCGGGATTCGTACTAACCGTCTGTACCGGCTCAGTGTTACTGGCCAAGACCGGTTTGTTGAAGGATCTTAAAGCCACTTCTAACAAGATGGTATTTGATTGGGTGGTTGAACAGGACCGAGATGTACAGTGGGTGCCCGAGGCAAGATGGGTGAAAGATGGAAAGTTCTATACATCTTCCGGTGTAACCGCGGGCATGGATATGACACTTGCCTTCGTGAGGGATAATCTTGGAATAAAAGTCGCGGAAGAGATAGCGGATTATATCGAGTACGTGTGGAATAAGGACAGCAGCGTCGACCCTTTTTACAGAGGTCCTTGATCTTTAACATTGAGTTTTCAATAACCTTTATATCTACCGAGTTTATCCGACTTCAGGAGATATTATGGAGAAGGTTGAACTCGAAAATAAAATCGTGGATGCCATCCGTTTGGCGGTTACAACAGTTACACCTAGTACGGAAGCTAAGCTTAAAGGATCTGTTGAAAGAGAAGAAAACCAGGGTGCGAAAGTACAGCTGGAAGCTATCCTAGAGAACGTAAAAGTGGGTAAAGACGACACCTGTCCCATATGTCAGGATACCGGTACACCGACCTTCTTCGTAGAGGTAGGTGCGGATTTTGAGTATATCGGGCACATAAGAGATACCATCATATCAGCGGTTAGACGTGCTACAAAGGAGATACCACTTAGACCCAACGCAGTGGACCCCATCGAGCACAAGAACAGCGGTGATAACACCGGAAGGTACATTCCAGCGATACATTGGGAGGTAGTTGAAGGGAATGAACTGACCGTTCATATCATGCCCAAAGGAGGAGGAAGCGAGAACATGAGTCTTCTGGAGATGATGACTCCCGGAAGGGGTCTCAAGGGGGTAAAGGAGATAGTGTTGGAACATGTGGCGAAGATGGAAGGAAAACCCTGTCCGCCTACAGTGATAGGTATCGGACTCGGAGGCGGTGCGGACCTTTCCCTGGAACTTGCTAAGAAAGCGCTGCTGCGACCGGTAGGTGAGCGGCATCCTGAAGAAAATATCGCCGCTTTGGAAGAGGAGTTATTGGAGAAAGTGAACCAACTGGGAATAGGACCTATGGGGGTCGGTGGTAAAACAACCGTGCTCGATATAAAAATCGAGTACGCACACAGACATCCCGCATCCTTCCCTGTTGCCATAGCACCCCAGTGCTGGGCCAACCGTCAGGCCAGAGTTAAAGTGGATGCCGATAAAAACATAGAGGTGTTAGCATGAAAAAAGTACTGAATACGCCCATAGATCCCCGGGAAGTAAAAGATCTGGAAGTGGGTGATACGTTCTATATAACCGGAACCATCTTTACCGCCAGGGACTCCGCCCACGAATTACTCCTCGACCTTGACGAACCACCTTTCGACCCTTCCAAGTACGCCATGTTCCACTGCGGACCTGCAATACACAAGGTCGACGGTGAGTGGCAGGTGGTTTCTGCCGGGCCCACTACAAGTATACGTATGGAGATATTCGAGGATAAGTTCATAGAGCGGTTCGGAACCAGGATAATAATCGGTAAGGGCGGCATGGCCGACCGGACGCTGGAAGCACTGAAAAAACACGGTGCGGTTTATGTACAGTACACCGGAGGCGCTGGTGCGTTGATGGCAAAATCCATAGAAGAAGTGGAGGACGTTTATTTCTTAGAGGAGCTGGGTATACCCGAAGCCTTCTGGATGTTCAAAGTCAAAGAAGCGGGGCCCTTCTTGGTTACCATGGACTCCCATGGAAACAGTCTTCACAAAGATGTAGCCGAAGAGGTAAAAAAGAATCTTGAGCGGTTGAAGGCTGAGCTGGAATGATACGAGAATTGGCCGACGCTGTTCGAGAAGCTGACAACATAGTCGCACTCACCGGCGCCGGTATGTCGGTTGAGTCCGACATCGCACCCTTTAGAGGTAAAGGGGGACTTTGGGAAAAGTTCGACCCAGAGGAGTATGCGCACATTGAATCCTTCAGAATGAATCCATTAAGGAGTTGGGAACTTTTCAAGCTCCAGATCCAGGAGATAGTAGATGCGGAACCTCATCCGGGCTATCATGCGCTGGTTGAGTTGGAAAGCCACGGCCTTAGGTCTATTATCACTCAGAACATCGACGGTCTCCATTCCAAGGCCGGCTCCCAGGAGGTCATCGAGCTCCACGGAACCCTTTTCAAACTCCGGTGCGGCGATTGTGGTGGAAAAAGGGATACATCGGATCATCTATCGAGTATAAAAAAAGGCAAGGTTCCCTGCTGTGAATGCGGTGCATATCTCAGACCGGATGTGGTGATGTTCGGAGAACCGCTGCCAGGTCTGAAATGGAGAGGGCTTTGGAGTTAAGTGCGGAGTGTGGTCTTATGCTGGTCATAGGTACCTCTGCGTTGGTGTATCCCGCGGCTTCTTTACCACGTATCGCACGACAATCCGGTGCGGTGGTAGCAGAGATAAATACAACAATGACCTCCCTTACAGGAGACACGGCTAATATTACAGTATACGGTGGTGCCTCGGAGGTGTTTACAGATATACATGAAATGCTGACGATGTGAGTAGTATCACTTTAACTCCTCATAATATTTAAATACCTCTAATAATCTATGCGCATTAAGGTGAATTATGATGGTAGATAAAGAGAAAATAGTGTGCTATAGTCTTGTATTGTTATTGGTACTGGCTATGGTTTTGGGAAGCGTTTCCGCAGTTAGACAAACCACACCTAGGGATGGAGCGGAAGAGATACCCATAGATGGAAAGATAATAATAGACTTTGAAGATACTATGGACACCGGAACCGTTGAGGTGAGTATTTCTCCGGACCCGATATATCCAGTGCAAAAAGAATGGTCGAACAGCGATAGAACTCTGACCTTGAGTCCGACTTCTTCGTTGATAAATGGGCGGGAATATACGATAACCGTGACCGGAGATAATATCACGGGAGAAAGCATTTCTCACACTTTTTCGTTCGAAACCGAGCCAGCACCGGGCTTGATGGAGACGATAAACGACATGTTCGAAGGTATGTGGACAGGACTTTTGGCCTTTGTACCGTCGATGATACTGTTCATCCTCATAATATTGATCGGCTACCTGGTATCCAAATTTGCGGGATTCTTGATTTCAAAGATACTTAAAAAATTGGGCTTCGAGAAAGCAATGCGAAAAATAGGTATAACGAAGCAGATACGAACATTAGGTTTGAAAAACGTATCCACCTTTATAGGGATGCTGGTCTTCTGGTTTATATTCGTTATATTCCTGCAGATCGGACTTGATTTTGCAGGCATCCATACCCTGACCGCAATAATGACGCCAATCGTACTTTTCATACCACGTGTCATAATTGCGGTCATCGTTCTGGTGATCGGCCTGTACGTGGCGGAACTAGTGGTTAAATTCCTCAAGGAATTCATACGTAAAAGCCCCATGTCCAAGGATCTGATGAAAGTAGACAAGATGACAGAGAAGGCAGGATTTTCTCTGATGGATATAGTTTACATATTCGTTAAGGCCTTCGTACTGCTGATATTCATCAACGTAGCCCTTTCGATAATCGCCATCAACGTACTCAACCAGTTTATAAACCCGATACTTTTGGTAATACCTCTTTTAATAGCTGCTATGGCTGTTATCGTGGTGGGCCTCATCGTGACGGAGTATATAGTTAAGTTCGTCATGAAGATGTTGAAAGAGCTGGATATCGATAGACTTATCGAACCTGTCGAGGATATGGTCGAACGCAAGGGCATAACTTTGCAGGTCATGAGTTATGTATTGAAGTTATTCATAATGCTCATCTTCGTGCAGATCGCCATAGGTATACTCAATGTGCACGGCATGTTCAACATGCTTGCGGAGCTGGTAAACACGGTGATACTGTGGATACCCAACCTCCTGGTAGCCCTTTTCATAGGTCTCATCGGTTTTTGGATAGCTACGTGGGCCCACGAAAAGACTGTGGAATACGGTAAGAAGATGGAACTGCCCATGGTGTCGTTCCTGGCTAAGGGCGTACAGGTACTCATAATATACATCGCCATAGTCATGGCATTAGCCCAGATCGGCATCGAGGTCCCGATCCTTTACATAGTCTTTGCAATAGCGGTAGGCGCAGTATTCCTGGGACTAGGTATAGGATTCGGCTATGGATCTAAGGACGTCTTCCTCAATCTGGCTGGTTCCGTACAGTCCGGACAGACCCTCAAGGTGGGAAAGAGGATAAGAGTGGATCAGTACGAAGGTGTGATATCTTCTATCGGTCGTTATTCCGTAGAACTAAAAACCGAGGGCGGTAGAAAGATCTACATACCCCACTCTAAACTGGCAGGAGCGGTGATAGAGGAAACCGAGTAAAAAACCCCTTTTTTCTTTTTTTGTATACGTATTCTCCATCTACATGACGTTTTCAATACGTCGTTGCTTTGGAAAATGTTTTTACCGTCCATGCAGATTACCTTTCGTGGATTCCAAAACAAAAACACGAAGATTTCTTCACGGCATGTTGAAGTCGTACTATACAAAGACAGACCTAGAACTACCGCCAAGATTCACACTTAGAGAGTTTGCCTTTATTTACAGAGGGAGCAGGGGGATGCACCGTCCAGTCGCCTTCGTGACCGGTCAGGAGTTCAAAGAATTCATGGCCGCCAAACTTCCCATACACACATACTATTCCACCGCATATTATTCAAACCCGAGGGCACCCATGAAAAACAAGGAATGGCTGGGGGCGGACTTGATATTCGATCTAGATTCAGACCATCTGCCGGGAGGTGAAAACATGTCATACCCTCGGCAGCTCGAGCTGGTTAAAAAAAAGACCAGATTATTACTGGAAGATTTTTTGATGGACGACTTCGGTTTCCAAGAAAAGCACATAAAATTGGTTTTTTCGGGTAACCGAGGGTACCATATACACGTAAGAAAAAAAGAGGTGTTCTCATTACCAAGAAGCGCCCGTAGGGAGATAGTGGATTACATAACCGGAACCGGTATCAGTCTCTCGTCGATCTTCCCGTACGATATGGTCGAGGTATCAAAGTTCAAAGAATTCAGCAAAACGGAGTATTCGTATAAGTTCCCACCCCGGAAGAAGGGCGGCTGGGGGCGCCGTGCCATAGATCTGATCAAGTACGCCCTTGAGCGTTGGTCCCACATGTCAAAGGAAGAGTTCGTAGAAGAAGTTGCATACGACTCTAGTAAAAAGACAGGGATAAAAGGTATAGGTGAAAAAACAGCGGTAGGGCTTTACAACGAGCTTTACGGCCAAGGAAAATGGCGAGATATTATAAAAAAAGAAACCTTAGACGATCTAAGTGAAAGCGGTATGGTCAATCAAAAATACTTTTTGAAAATATTTGAACAGGTGATAAGGGACCATGGTATAAACCAGCTGTCCCTTAAATTCGTAGGCGCTACCGATGAACCGGTAACGGGAGATACTAAAAGGTTGATCCGTTTACCGACATCCATACACGGCGGCTCCTTTTTGGTGGTCAAACCCATAGACATAGCCAAGTTTGACGATTTCGAGCCCCTGAAGGACGCGTTTATCGAGATTTCCGGAGATAAAAATTATGACATAAGATTGGAGGATCTACCGAATGAGGAATACGTGGTATTGAAGGGAAAAACATACGAGTTCGAAAAAAACATGAATGTGCCGGAATGCCTAGTTCCGTTTTTTGTTACCAAATATCAAGCGAAAGTCCTATAAATACGTTAACCTATTGGGTATAAGATAAAACAAATTTGGTGAACAAAATGGATAAAAAATCAAAGGACTATGATAAATTAGAGGGGACCTATCAGATAATACGTTTGAAGCGGCTGGAAAAAATGGCTTTTATCCCCCAGATCATAGGCATAATAGTAGTTTTTGCATTTTTTACATACCTTGGCGGTGCTCAGCTGGTACCGTTTTACTTGCCCATATACCTCCCCCTTCTGGTAATATCCATATGGATACTAGTATTGTCCGTAGAATTCTTTGTTTTCAGGCTGATGGAGATAAGGTTCAGAAAAAGCGAAAGTGCCAAGTTCCTCATGGCTTCAAGATCCATGAAAGGAGCTTACTCTGCCTTGGTGGTGTTTGGGATAATTTGTCTTCTGCTTTTTACACCTTTCTTAACCCAGCAGATAGAGAACTATGCGGATATGGAAGGTGAAATCACTTTAACCGGCAGTGAGGATATCTATTTTACATCCCAGGGGCGCTTAGATTTTATAATGGCAGAGCATATAACCGTTGAAGTTCTAGAGGGAGACGGTACGGTGGACGTAGCAATTTTGCATAAAGAGGAAGAAAGAAAATTGAATCGATATAGCTGGGATCCGCAAACGGCTTCTTTAGACGAAACCTTCGAATATGAGATGGAACAACTGCCTTTCGATGAATATCTGCTCCGGATGGAGACCGACGAGCCCGTGACTGTCAGATATACCATAAGCCAGTATATACCTGACAGCAGGACGTATCCCTTCGCTTTAATTTCTTTAGGCTTCTTTATCGCATACGCAGTATTCGTCGGTTTGATGTATCCAATAAAAAAGAAACACGCCGACAAGGCCATCTATCGGTAAGCGGCACAGCAAGAATAGATCAGTCGGACGGGATATTTCTCCTCTGCCCACTTTAAAGTATCCCTTGCAGGGATAACTATACCGGAGGCCCCCTTTTCCAATGCTTTCTTTTCCAAAGATACCCGTCCTCTCTCCCGCATACAGCCCAAATATATTCTCGCATCGGTGGTATCCCGGGCGTACTTTAAGACCCTGATAAAATCGTCTTGGGAAACACTTTTTCCGATGTAGGAGGGGATCAGAGAATTCAATATCAACAATTTTGTATCGGAAACAATATCCACGGCACGAAATTCACCCTTGATCTTTCCGCCGTTCAACCCTACAGTTACATGCGGAACAACGTTGAGATGTGCATCCCTCAATATATTGTAGCTGTTCTCATAATCCTCCAGAGGTATATCGAGGCCGTACACCTCTCTTATGGTTTCCTGAGAACCCACCATGTCCAGAGAGATCACCTGAGGAGACGCCTGTTTCAAACCTCCTACCGTCCCCGGATCCACTATACCGGTATGCAGGTTGACCGTCAATGAGGTCTCACGGCGTATTTTTTTTATTACCTCCATATGCGAATCCAAAGGTACCCTCCCCTTTTCGTCCGATCCCCCGCTCAATAAGAAACCCGATGCTCCGTCGTGGAACAGTTTCAACGCCAGCCGATACAACCTGTC
Source organism: Thermoplasmata archaeon (assembly GCA_046498385.1). Taxonomy (GTDB): domain Archaea; phylum Thermoplasmatota; class Thermoplasmata; order Halarchaeoplasmatales; family Halarchaeoplasmataceae; genus Halarchaeoplasma. The sequence goes on from JAWOAU010000024.1 coordinate 56,815, forward strand.
CGGGTCGCTAACATCCTTCATGCCCCTGAGATAATGGCCCCTGCAGTGGGCGCAGTTCAGCATACACTTGTGTCCGGTGACCGATAGGGCTGGAAACTGCTTACCGGGATAGTAGAACTCCATGTTTACGTATAGGGTTATACCCATTTATGATTGTCGGAATCAAAAATATATTATACCGACCCTTTAATCATCGAGATGTAATCAAACTTGGAGGTATCCACTTGGATGTAACAAACGTATCACGGATAAGCAAAAAAATAATCAACGAAGTCGGTCAGACTATAGTGGGAAAAAGAAACGTTATGCAAAAAACCCTGATAGGAATACTTGCCAGTGGAAATTTGCTGTTTGAAGATTTTCCAGGACTGGCAAAGACCATGATGGCGAACTGTTTTGCAGACGCATTGGGCTGTGACTTTAAACGTATACAGTTCACACCCGACCTTCTGCCGGCGGATATAACCGGTTCGTTTATTTATGATCGTAATACCGGGGACTTCAAGATGCGAAAAGGCCCTATATTTACAAATATACTTCTGGCTGATGAGATAAACAGGGCCCCTCCCAAGACCCAAGCGGCCCTTTTGGAGGCTATGCAAGAGAGGCAGACTACCATCGAAGGCGAGACACACCATATGAAACCTCCCTTCATAGTCCTGGCAACCCAGAATCCCATAGAATATGAAGGCACTTATCCGCTCCCGGAGGCACAGGTAGATCGTTTCCTGATGAGGTTAGAAGTGGGATATCCGTCGGAAACTGAGGAAGTTGATATATTGAGCAGGAGAAAGGAAAGAAAGACCGACCAGGTCTCCACCAAAAATATCATCGATGCGGAGGATCTCATAGCCATGCAAAATGCTGTTGAAACAGTTCATCTCGACGACGACATAAAGAAGTACATAGTTCAGATAGTACACCTCACACGGAAACACAGCCAGATTCAGGTGGGGTCCAGTCCCAGAGGCAGCCTTGCCTTGATGAAACTATCTATGGCAAATGCAGCAATCCGTGGAAGGGACTTCGTGGTTCCCGACGACGTCAAGTATATCGCCAAAGAAGCCTTGGCCCACCGATTGGTGCTGAAACCCGGGCCAGCTATCAAAGGAGTAAAAACAAAGGCTATAATCGATGAGATATTGAAAGAGGTGCCCGTACCTAAGGTCGGTAAAAGATAGTATGGCAGTGAGAAATGAAAGGCTACGGTATATCGGCTTTGAATTGGAAGGCAGAAAGATTCCACGCGATGTGATGATATCTGCCATACGCGCTTCCTTCGAATCGGAGGAGTACGAAAAGATCAAACCTTGGTTGACCGTTTTTGACGATAACAAAGGAATCGTCAGATGCAGGCACAAGGGCAAAGAACGTACTAAGGACATATTGAATTCCATGAAGCTGAATGGTGAGAGCGTTAGAACCGTGGTTTCCAGCGGCTCTATCAAAAAGGTAAAGGAAAGGTTGTTCAACGATGTATGATGTTCTCATCATAGATGGTTACGTTGACGAACCGGCTCTGCTGGGCGTACCCCCCTATATATCACCGGAACCCAGACTCTTAGCCGGTGCGGCGGAAGACCTGGGTCTGAAGTGGAGATACATAACCATCGATAACGTACGACAGGGGGACATACCGAGTTCAAGCACAGTGCTGGTACACGGGGGAGTTACGGTTCCAGGGAACTATCTCGGCGGTAGGCCTATGAGCTTGAAAGAAGCTAACCGCCTTTCAGATCTGCCTGGAGATACATATATCGGGGGGCCCATGGCCCGCTACGGCATGGTCGAGGGTTTCGACCACGTAGTCGCTAAAGATCTAAGCGCTTATTTTTATGACGGTGTAAAGGGATCGTACAAAGACCGATGGACCACTTTAAAAGAACGCGACCGCTGGCTAAAGATGGGAGTTTCCGTTGTAAAAGAACATCCGTGGTTCGACAGACCCTTGATCGCTGAGATGGAAACCTACCGCGGTTGCGTGCGGTACTTTACCGGCGGCTGCGGTTTTTGCAGCGAACCCGACTACGGTAGGCCGGAGTTCCGAGAGGTCCGGGATATATTGGATGAGATAAGCGGACTCTACGGGCAGGGTGTCAGAAATTTTAGACTCGGCGGACAGTCGTGTATACTATGCTACGGTGCGGAGGACATAGGAAAAACGGAAACCCCTGTTCCTTCTCCCGAAAAAATCGGTGAACTGTTCCAAGGGATCTGGGAAAGATGTCCCGATATACGGGTTCTGCACGTGGATAACGCAAATCCTGCGGTTATCTCACAAAATCCCGAGGAGGCTCGGGAGGTTATACGTCTTTTAGTCAAGTATACCACTCCGGGTAACGTACTCGCCCTGGGGATGGAATCCGCCGATCCGGAGGTGATCAAAAAGAACGATCTGAACGCTTCGCCGCAGCAGGTCAGAACCGCAGTAGAGCTGATCAACGAATTGGGAAAAGAGAGAGGTGGTAACGGAATGCCGTACTTGCTCCCCGGATTGAATTTTATAGGGGGGCTTCCGGGGGAAACCGGGGATACGTATGAGATGAACTTTAACTTTTTAAGGAACATACTAGATGACGGATTACTTTTAAGAAGAATCAACATCCGTCAGGTATTGCTCGACGGCCGTGAGCGCAGGGTGGAAAACATTGAGGGATACAGATCGTTCAAAAAAAAGGTACGGCACGATATCGACCGTCCGATGTTGAAAAAGCTCGTTCCCACGGGGACGATCCTGAGAGATGTATATATGGAGGTTCTCAAGGGGAACACCACCTTTGGGAGGCAAGTAGGTACCTACCCCATACTTATAGGGATAAAATATCCTTTAACCCTTGACCGATCCTACAATGTGATAGTTACGGAACACGGTTACAGAAGTATCACCGCCGTGCATCACCCCTTCGTTGTTCAAGAGGCCGGTTTCAAGCAGCTAGAGGCCCTTCCTGGCATCGGAAAAAAGAGGGCCGCAGCTATATTCAGAAAATGCCCTCAAGATCTTCACGAATTAAAAGAGATCGTTAAGGACGACGATGTGGTGGAGGATCTTGAAGATATAATATCATTCTAGGCCATCACAGGGGTTCCAGATTTTCCTTGTATCTTTTTGAGAGTGAACGATATTCCTCTTTTATACGTATCCATCTCTCCTTGAACTCCTCGTTGACCTTTCCCTTGGGTTTGGCCGGTATACCAACGGATATGGACTCCTCGGGAATTTTTGTACCGTTTACCACGACTGCGCCCTCTGCGATCACGGCCCATGGGCCGACTAAGGAATGGTCCGCCACTACCGAACCCATACCGATCACGGCCCAGTCCTTTATGTTCGCCCCGTGTATAACGGCGGCGTGGCCGATGGTGACCCAATCACCGATCATGGTTGTTTCGTCCGGTCTGGCATGTATCACACAATTTTCCTGCACATTGCTGTAATCGCCGATAATTATTGAACCATAATCACCTTTTATACATGCACCGGAACCGATAAAAGATTCTTTACCGATGGTCACATCTCCTATGATCTCCGATGATGAGCTCACGTAGGCGCTCTCGTGTATCTTAGGTTTCCTTCCTTCAAAAGCGTATATTCCCATGTTTTAAACACAAGAGAAGGATGTATTTAAGTGTATTTAGGGTGTAGAATGGACACTTTTTATTACTTTTGGGAAAGATAGTTAAAGATGCTTGTGATACTCGGTATTGGGTGTGCCCGCCCAAATGACTTTTTTCACATGTCATTTTTATACACACGGGCACACCCATCTACCTAAAACTTTTTATGTCTGGGTACTATGCAGAGATTGTGTATAAAAATGAGTTGTGGAAAAGGAAATATCACGATTAATAAAACGCATGCAAGAAGAATAGAAGACGGACAGATAGTCAAAGATATTCCGTTGATACGATACAAGGGTGAATTGGTTACTTTGTTCAGTGTAATAAGCCCAGTAGTGTGCCCAAATTGTGGTGCAAGACTATTAAAAAACAAAGCTCATCATCGATATCTCGTATCGAGCTACGGCATTTTGAAAGTTCCAGTAAGATACTGGAGATGTAGTGCGAAATATTGTAGACAACACTGTGCTGATGAGATCGCAGGCGTAGATGGAAGTAACAGTTACACCGATTAGTATATGGAGATACAATATCGTACAAGATACGAAGATAAGTGTAGCTTACATAACAACCGCAGAGTTGGTGAAATATATACCTACGAAGGAGACTTTCCAGGAAGGGCCGCATGCCCGACTACTCTTTGGAAGTACGAACAAAAACAGGGTGAAATCTCATTGGAAAAACTGCGGAATACCGAGGTCCCATTCGACGGATACTGGGTTAAAGACGGATGGAGAAAGTTCGTAGAAAAAGAACTAGGTAGGAAATTGACAGATAGACAATGGAAAAGAGAACGACATAAGATCATATATGTAGTATCAACGAAAGATTATGTTGTACTGGATTTTGAGATCACCGAGTACCAAGTCCCCTATTTCTCTATTACACCGATGCTCAAACGAATAAAATCTCGATTCGGTGAGGAAAATATCAAGCGAGTTGTATCTGATGAAGATTTCACAATAGTAAATGCTGTGAAGGCCATCTTCCCAAAAGCAGCACAGGGTTTCTGTGTATTCCATCAATTGAAAAATCTTGCTAAACAATTCTGGGAACATTTCAAAGTGGAATTAAACGATATTCCAAAATGGGCTAAACGGTTATATGAGATGGGAAAGAGATTGATAACTTCCGATAATGTAATTGAGGCTACGGTAAAACTAAGGGAAGTAGATGATTTTGTAAGCGATTCCAAGGCTAGAGGTTCACGTAAAAAGTTTGAATCTGATATACACCGATTCCTTAAAGATAAATTCGAATCAAATGTAAAATATCTTAAAAAAGGATTTGTTCCAGATACAAATAATGTTATGGAACAACTGTTTTCTTTTTGGGATGATTTGTACTATCAAGTCAGGTCGTTCAAAACAAGATACGGGCTACGTAACTTCACGGCTAATCTATACTGTATCGGGAACAATCGTAAGTTCAATACCGGAAAGAGAAAGGGATACTCTCCTATCGAAGCTGCATACCTGAAACCTGGTTGAGAGATATACTCCATAAGGACATCGAATCATAGTTCGGTTTAGCATAAGCTCTATTTCATAGCCTGTATTTACAGCCAGAATCAATGAGATAGGATCGATTGAGATGGTAAAACGTGTTTAGTGTGATGGAAATATTAACTGCATTCTTCGGAAACCGAATGGTCCTTCGAAAAAATTACTGATTCCGAAGAAATTAAAAAGTGTCGCTCCTATACAAACAAAATTTATATATAAGTAACAACTACCTATCCCTCGTGAAATGGAAATACGTACCGGTATTGGTGATATGCATTTTATTGATATCGACCATAACACACGGCATGTTTACAGAGGATGCAGCGGGAAGTCTGATAGTGACATCAGATGAAGATTCGGATGGCGACGGTTTAACGGATTCAGAGGAGCTGGATATGAAACATACGACTACATATGATTTCACCTTCGATAAGGGATACGACAATGAAGACGGTGGCGGAGGCTCAACCGGTGGATGTCCCTATGTTTCTCCCTGGAACGGTACGGATTATCAACGGGACAACAACATACTGATTGCATCGGAACATAGGGCTGGGATAGTGGATGATTATTACATCCTCCAGAACAACATGGTTCCGAAGGATGGTCACTACTCCCTTAAAATAGAGGAGTTCGAGAATACCGCAGACTTTTTCGACACGTTCTCCCTTCATACCATAGACCATCGTGAAGGCTACGGCGTGGGTACTACACCCGACGGCGAGTATCTCACCTATCAAGACCCCGTTCCACCGGAATCCGCATACGACGGTAGTGGCGAGGACGTGCTTGAGTATGTGAGCGACCCCGACACTGAACCGATGTACATGCCGGAAGGTTCGTCGGTGGTCCTCAATTACGGGGATATAGGCAACGCAAGATGGCCACACCAGAAGCTGGTTGTAAGGAGCCACGGCTTCGAATCTTATACTGGGGAGTACGTTATGAGCTCAACCCCGGGGTTATATCAGTTAGTAAAGACCTCTCTCTACGTGAGTTTGAGGGCAGATGGTGGTGATTGGACCAACGTAACCGTCTTACACCCGCGTAACCACGCCTCGGACATTGTGATCCCTCTCAGAGACACATTACAGGAGTTCGTACCCGGCGGTATAGGTGAGGTTGAGGTACAGATAGTGAGTACTCAGAACCACTACCTAGACTTCGTAGGAATGGACGACTCGACACCGACACCGGTAAAGGCGCAGGAAGCACCCTTGGAGAGTGCTGTATTGAACGGTGAAACCAATGTGACGGATATATTGAGGGAAGGCAATGAACAAAGGGTATCGATCCTCCCTGGAGAAGAGATATTATTTGCCTTCGAGAGTCCTGGTGAAGTGAGACGGAGTATGGAAAGAGCGTTCATGGTATATTCCCGGGGATATTATGTCATCTATGATGAATCCAAAGTTGACACCAACTGTATCTTTGCCCATGGCTCCTACGATATCCAAAGTTCACGTTTAAATAAAGACGGAACCGTAGAAAGCTACAGTATCACTACACAGGGCCCCTACCCGGAAGCGGATTCCCCGCTCTACACCAGCAGCACCAATAACAACAATATCCTTTCACACGGCCCTTACCATGTACAGGAATGGAGGATAGACGATCTGGTAATACCTGGTTTTGTTCAGGAGTATGTTTTCCAGGTATCTCTTAAATCGGAGACAGATGGATATCGTTATGATGATTACAAAATGACCATGCAGACTCCTGGCCAGGGTACGGAATTTATAAAATATTTCTCGGTCAATGGAAACGGCTATACAGTCATAACCCATACGAGAGAATTCCCAGACATGCACCCCATGGCTAAGTACAATGATGGATGCGATTGGGTACTCAAAGTCGAGAGTGTTGGAGATCCTATCGGTATTTATATCAATTGGGCGGATATCGAGTTCACCTATTCCCCCAATCCATGGGTGAGTGATACGGATGGCGATGGTTTAGAAGATGGTGGGGAGGATCAGTATGGTACGGATCCGTTCGATCCAGACACAGACGGTGATGGTTTAACAGACGGTGAAGAGGTAAATACACATGGTACGGATCCACTGAGAGAGGACACCGACGGTGACGGGCTCAGTGATTACGTGGAAATAAATAATCACGGTACGGATCCCTTGAAGTGGGACACCGATGGAGATGGCTTAAGCGATTACGAAGATTTGTTTCCTTTATATGATGCAGTGGTGAAGCTGCATGTGAAAGAAACTGGAGTTTACGCTACATCAGATTCTCCTGATTCTTTGACATCAGGTGATTTTTACTTGAAGGTCCGTATGGATGACGAGTGGAATTCCAATCTATGGACACATAGCAAGAAGCCTATAAGGGAAAATGATGATTATCTTGAATCGGATAATTTTCCTTCTGGAGATGGTATCACATTCGTTCGTAACATCCCTGATGACCAGCAAGAAATAGATATCCAGATCGAAC
>JAWOAU010000038.1:0-2622 GCA_046498385.1 Thermoplasmata archaeon
AGTTTATACTGATCTCAGAGATGTCCGCAGCGTAAGAACCTGTACGGGAGATACTTTCTAGTATATAGGATAAAGGAGCCAAGTTCTCGCGATTTTCCTCTTTGATACTCCTCATGAGATTATCGTTCATCCCCTCGAGTTCTTTATTCATCTCTATGGAATGATTCGCCTTTTTTATGTCCTCCTTGAAAAAGGAGTTCGAAGCCTCTTCCAGTATCTCAAGGGCCAGTTCGCTCTCTTTTCGAATACCCTCTTTGAGTTCCCCGTCGAACTCGTCGGTCAGCATGAGTGCGTTCTCAGCTATGCGAGCGGCGTGGTCGCCGATGCGTTCCATAGTCCTGGATACCAGCATGTAGCTCAGACTTCTTTCTCGGGATATCCTCAAACTTTCCGCTAATCTCGGATTGGCTAGGAGCATGTTGTAATGTTTGGTTATCATCCAGAACAAACGGTCGCAGTCGCCGTCTCGGGCGATAACGTCCCTGGCAAGCTCCCCATCATCATCCTGGAAGGATTTGACCGCATCCTGGTGCATCTTCTTCACGATGAGGTACATCCTTCTGAGACCCTTTCTCTGTGAAAATTCCGACGGATCGATGAGGTCTTTAAGGATTATCCTGTCGTTCGCCTCTTCGATGATCTCGGGACCAATAACCATCCTGGTGAATTTTATTATGGCACTTCGTAGTTCCGGTTTCATTTCTCCCCGGGATTCCAATCTTATCTTCGAATAACCGGCCATATAGGTCCCTATAAGGGTCCTGATCAACTCCGTGGGATCCTCCTCGGATATATCGAATTCTTTTATGGCGGCTTTTTTTTCGAATTCACGCTCGGGACTGACTAATATTGAACCGTCGGTTTGAATAGAAAGAACAACGGGATCTCCCGGCCGGAGTTCTTTTTCTGTTACCCACGGCTTAGGTAAAGAAACTATAAAAGTAGAGCCGCCTGTTAGCTGAACCTTCCTGGTCTCTATCATAGACATTTTGAATTCACCGGACCTATTTATTGTTTTCCCCAACTATATAGATCATTTACTCTCTAGTATGGATACAAGCATATCAGCTACATTTTCCGCATGATCTGCGATGGAGTCCATCCTGTCCACCACCTTCAACAGGTGTACGGCGGTGAGAGGATACTCATCGTAATTGAAGAGCCATTGGGATATATTTGCCTCTATCTTATCTGCCTCGTATTCTGTCTGGCATATGTGATCATGTAGTTTTCTGACTTTTTCTTTGGATTTTTTATTGAAGGAGGTTTTGAGTACCTCCGTGAAGGTATCCATAAGAACGTCATAGTAGGTGGCCGCCTCGAATATCTTATCACCGAATTCTTTGAAATCGCCGGCTATGGGCTCCGGTATCTTTTCCTGCCTCATGGGCAGAAGTACGCTTACGTTCTCCGCATTATCTATCAAAGCGTCGGCCTCCTTCAACAGATCCATGAAATCCTCCCGTCTCATGGGCATGAATATAAAGCGTGGAAGGTGTTCCCATATATCCATCTTCACCTTATCTGCTTCGTGCTCCAATTTGGAAACCTTTTTGAAGGCGATCTCCGCCTCATCAAACTCCTCATCCACATATAGCTTGATACCTTTTTTCAACTCAAGTATACCTCGTTTGGTAATCTCCGAATGTTTACACAGTCCGTCGAAGGGGGATTTGAAGAAAGTATCTTCAAGACTCGCTCTTCTGAATTTTGCTCCCATTTTTTCACATCCATTTTAATATCATATTAGTAAATTCACACCTAAGAATATTCCCACGCACGTCACCGCTGCTATAGGTACGGTTATTATCCATGATATGACTATCCTCTTTATAACTGATAAATCTATCGCCTCTAAACCCCTAGCTAGTCCGACCCCTATCACAGCTCCCACAACCGTATGGCTGGTAGATATGGGCATACCAACTTTGCTTGCTACCAGTATTGTCGTTGCGGCTCCGAAGTCCACGGCAAAACCTCTGCTGTTGGTGAGCTTGGTAACGCTGAACCCAACGGTTTTCATGACCCGATATCCCCATGTAGATATGCCTATGGCTATACCGACCCCTCCCAGAAGCAGAAGGTAATTACCATCTAAATAAAATGGCAAGTTTTCATCAACTGGGAATGCGTTTTCCACGGCAAGCATAAGAGGACCGATAGCGTTAGCGACATCGTTGGCACCGTGGGAGAAAGCCACGAAACAAGAAGTAATTATCTGGAGGTTCTTGAACACACTCTCTACACCTTCGAAATCATCTCCTTTTTTGACGCCTCGAAGTAAAAAGAATTTTCCACAAATACCTACCAGAACTCCTATAGCTAGAGACAGCGCGACAGCCTCCGTATTCGAAGTATATCTTCCAAAAAGTCTTGCGGAAAGAGCGGTTTGGTATAGTAGGGACAAAGAGATTATGAAGAAGGTAGCGCCTATAAAGAAAGGGCTTGTTTTTTTGACGGTTTCGAAAGGGTCATCACTGTTGAATATAACCTTAACTATTATACTGAATATGATGAAAGATAGGATCGCACCGGATATCGGCGAGGTAACCCAACTCAGAACAACTTTACCTAGGGTACCCCATCCAATTATGGATGTACCGCCTTCTATGAGACCGAAGC
>JAWOAU010000032.1:0-41621 GCA_046498385.1 Thermoplasmata archaeon
CGTCCGGGAAAGCGGCTGGCAAACCTCTCTACCGTTTGTCGGGTCAAGGCGATTTCAGGAATGAGGCAAATGCCTCGCTTACCGGCGGCAACAACCTGGGCCAGGGCCCGCAGGTAAATCTCGGTTTTGCCGCTGCCGGTAACACCGAAGAGCAGGAAGACCGGCCCGCCTGCCTGCTCGCCGTAAGACTCCGGCAGGGGAGCCATAGCTGTGCGGCGGTCAGGCTCGCCAGATTGCCCCGATTTCATGGCAGCTTTCCCCACTATAGCTTCGTGGATTGGTCCCCAGGCAGCTCGCTGAGAGGAAGTAAGAGGGGGAGCTGGGGACGTTGTCACACCGAGGCCGGACAAGGGATCGCGTCTTATCCTGACGCTTTCCACGGACACCAAATTCCGCTTCTCCAGGGCTTTGATGGTGGCAAGCGAGCAATTGAGACGCTTCTTCAGTTCATTGACTGAAATGGGTTGGCCCCGCTCGGCTAGAAATTCAAGGAGTTGTGCTTGCTTATAGGCTCCGGATTTGTGCAGGCGGGTCTTTTCCGCCTCAATTCCCTGTCCCCCATTTGCAGGCGGTACGAGGTTAACGTAACGGACCATCTTGGGCTTCATCTCGGCCTTTCCTGCTTCCACAGTCTCTGTAATTAGCTGACGGGCCAGCAGCTGGTCGGTGATTTGCCTCGCTTTCCAGCTTATCTTGATCGTGTATCGGATAATCCTTGGTACCTTTGACGGCTACCGCCTTCAAATTCTTGCTTCCCATCACCGCTCCGGGCCCTCCTCTACCTGCCTGCCTTTCGTCGCACTCGATCATGGATATCTTCGACAGTTTTTCACTGGCGGGCCCAATGACTGCGGTTTTCACCTTCCCGTATCGATTTTTTAACATCTCTACGGTTTCGTGGGTATCCTTGCCCCACATATCTTCCGCATTATCTACCTTCACATCGTCATCCTGGATCACCAGTACGGAGGCCTTTTTTGCCTTTCCTTCTATTATTAGTGCATCGTAGCCTGCCTCTTTGAGTTGGTCCCCGATCCTGCCACCGACGATAGCCTTTCCGTAACCTCCTGTGAGCGGACTTTTGAATCCGAAGGCGGTTTTGGACGCTGTCGGTACCTTCGGTCCCACCAAAAGGCCGGGCGCTATTATCAATTTGTTCTCGGGAGACAAGGGTTCCACATCGGCCCCCACCTCGTCGTAAAGCAGTTTTCCTGTAATACCCGCTCCACCAATGTGTCTTCTCAGAAAGCTGTCTGACAGCTCTTCAGTGCTAACTTTGTTATCATCTAGATTTACTCTCAATAATTTTCCCCAATGTCCTGACATGTTTATCACTAACGAAAGATTTGTTTTCGTTATATAAGGGTTACTAAGATTGTGTGCGCCCTTCAATTATAACTGTATGCATCCTTTCAGCAGCAGTGGTTATACTGACGATGGAAGGATCGGATTTTCCGGCTAATTTTCACCAATACACGCGGTCACGATGATAGCCTATCAAAGATTTTCTTCCCGATCATCACAACTCCAAAACAAGCTCCGGCTGACATCACTATTGTAGGGCCAGTGGGTAGGTTCCAGATGACTGACATGAAAAGCCCGCTTATAACGAAAACAAAGGAAAGTAAGGTAGAGTACACCATCATCCAGGACATGTCCTCGGTGAACTCTCCCGATATGGAGGCCGGGATCGCCAACATGGCGATCAACAGCACGATACCTACGAATTTTATGAGTACCACTATAGACAGAGCTACGAGAACCAGCATGAAAAGATAAAGCCCGGAGGTTCGCACGCCTACAACCTTGGAAAACTCTTCATCAAAGCTCGCTCCTTGGATCCTTGGATACAAAAGGATCATGGTAACGATTATCACAGCCGTTAACACGGCTATGATGTGAATATCTATTATCCGTATCATCAATATATTACCGAAAAGAACGCTGGACATTGCCGGAAGATATCCCGGTGTCATACTCATAAAGAAGGCACCCAAGGCCATTCCAAGAGCCCATACCATTCCTATTGCAGTGTCCTCTCTCTGCATCTTTTTTTTACCGATGACCCCCACTCCAAGGGCGGATATCACAGCAAAGATACCAGCACCGAATAGTGTATTTAAACCAAGGTAGTATGCCATACCGACTCCTCCGAAGGAGGCGTGTGATATACCACCGCTGATGAACACTATGCGTTTTACCACGACGAAGGTCCCGATTATACCAAATATCACCGATGCAAGCAAGCCTGCGTAGAGGGCGTTTCTCATGAATGCGTAGCTTAGTATTGAAAGCATTTTATCCCTCCTCCGGCATATGATGTTCGTAAACTCTGTGGGGAAGGCCATGTGCTATTAAATCGATGGGACATTCGTAAGCCGCCTCTATCATCTCCGAAGATAGTTCTCCGTTTCCATGATAGATCAGATATTTGTTCAAGCAGGCTACTTTTTCAACATGCGCGGAGATCACACCTATGTCGTGAGATACTAATATTATAGTGATCCCCCTCTCTTTTAAATCGGTGAGTAGTGAGTATAGGCTACCCTTTATCTTTTCATCTACGCTGGCGGTGGGTTCGTCGAGTAATAAAAAATCGGGTTTCGTGGCTAATGCCCTTGCCAATAATACTCTTTGAAGCTGCCCACCAGACAGCTTGGATATGTGCCTCTTTCTATACTCCCACATATCAACGTCTTTCAGTACATCCCGGGCTATTTTTTTATCCTCATGAGAGTAAAAAGGGTTCAAGCCCAAGTCACCTAGACGCCCCATGAGGACGACATCGAATACTCGTATAGGGAACTTCATATCGAACCTGGTGTGTTGAGGTATGTATCCCAGCATGTGCTTTGCCGACTTCGGTGGTTTGCCGTACAGTCTCACACTGCCTTCGTCGGGCGAGATCAAACCTAATATAGTTTTGAGTAGAGTGGTCTTACCACCGCCGTTCGGTCCGATGATACCTAAAAAATCCCCTTTCTCTAACTCCAGATTAACATCTTTTAACACGGTGGTTTTACCGTACTTGACCGTCACATCTTTTATCTGCAATGCTTTAGACATAATTACTCTCCGAACGCTTCCCCTAATTTGTTGGTTATATCCTCTATATTTTCAATATAATTTTCGGCTAACGGGTTGAGTGTGATCACCTCTCCGTCGATCTCGTCGGCTATGGTTCGTGCGTTACTCTCGTCGAATTGTGGTGATACAAACACGACACGTATGTTCTCTTCCTTGGCCTGTTCTATTACGGCTTCCAAGCCGGAAGCACCGGGTTCTTGTCCCTCTCTCTCTACTCCGATCTGTATCAACCCGTATTCGTGGGCGAAGTAATTCAGGGACGGGTGATATATCAAAAACTTACGTTCGTGATAGGGATGAAGTGACTCCTCTACATCTTCATGAAGAGAATCCAATCGGTCGAGGTAATCCGCGGCATTTTCGTTATAAATATCAGAGTTGTCCGGGTCAACCTCGGTCAAAGCATTCAGTAAATTGTTAATCATTATCTTAGCGTTTACTGGAGATAACCATATGTGAGGATCATCCCCTTCGTGATCATTCTCATGTTCTTCATGATCGTAATCTAAGAGAGGAACACCTTTGCTGCCGTCGATTATTACCATCTCTTCGTTATACTCGATCAACGTATCCATCCACCGCTTTTCAAATTCCATACCTGCCCCTACCTTGAAGTAAATGTCCGCTTCGGAAACATCCACCATCTGGGAACTGGTAGGTTCGTAGATGTGCGGGTCGCTGCCGGGTGGAACCATGACGGTCACTTTGATACCGTTTCCCCCGATTTCTTCAACCCACTCCCTCTGAGGCGGTATCGTTACGGCAACTCGCAGATCGTATTCTCCGTCGTCATCATCAATACATCCTGTTGAGAGCACAGACATCACAAGTAAGATCACGATGCTCGCAATTATCATTTTATTTTTCATCTGATCACCTATTGATTCCGATGGAAAACTGTTTCTGATACCAATGACAATCGTAAAGATCTTCGGGTTCGTAGTATGTTGAAATACAGCACCCGCAGTCGCAATGTAGATCCTCTCCGTATTTAGAGTCCATCTTTTCCAAAAGGTTGTTGCTAACCGAAACATCCAACACAGCGGATTCATCGCAGGCTTCTTCGGATTCCATGTCCAAGGTGGTCTCGAGGAACTTTTCCAGAAGATGATGTTTACGTACATCCCTTTGAATTAAATTCACACTCCGTTGGTTGATCAGGAGTCCCTTTCTGCTTACGTAGTCCCCGTAACCCATGTACTCCAGCCGTCTCATCTTCTTGAGTACCGCTACTCTGGACACGTTCATCATCTTAGCGACTTCGGCAGGGCCGATGGGATGTTTGTATGCTTCCAGTAGAAACAGAGCCCGAAGATATTCTTTATCTCTAGTGGTAAGTTCACAGTCATCCATATTGTTAACTAAGCCTTAACATATATAAATAGTTTGCCCCAAAGCTCTACCTGGAACTTCCGCAAAACATATTTATCGAACCGGATTTGTTTGCGTTCTGGAATTGATCTTTATGGATATGTCCAAAAAGCAGGAATACGAGTTCAAGAAGGCCCTTGAGAAGATACAGGAGTTAAAGGGACGTGGAACGGAGCTGATATCCCTATACATACCTCCGGACAAACAAATATCGGACGTAGCTTCGTACCTTCGAGAGGAGATGTCCCAAAGCTCGAACATAAAATCGAAGTCGACTAAAAAACACGTACAATCCGCTTTAAAGTCAATATTATCCAAACTGAAGTACTTCAAAAAACCTCCTGAGAACGGCATGGTTTTTTTCGTGGGCCATATCTCCGCCTCCGGAGACCAGACAGAGATGATATCTGAAACCATAGAACCACCTGAAAAGATCGAAACCTTTTTGTACCGTTGTGATTCGGAGTTTTACCTGGAACCGCTCCGAAATATGATAGGAGAAAAGGCGAAGTACGGACTTATCGTTGTGGACCGGAGTGAGGCGACCATAGGCTTGCTGAATGGAAACAAGGTAGAAATTTTGACCAATATCCAGTCCATGATACCAAGCAAACACTCTAAAGGGGGACAGTCTGCACAAAGGTTCGAACGGCTCATAGAGGGTGCAGCCCAACAATACTTCAAGAAGGTGGGCAACAAAGCTAATCATCTGCTGTTAGATGAAGATTTGGAAGGAATCTTGATCGGCGGCCCCGGGGCTACCAAGGACGAATTTGCCGACGGCGGTTTTCTCCACCACGAGTTGATGAAAAAGGTAGTGGACCGGTTCAACACAGGTTACACGGATGAATATGGTCTGAGAGAACTGGTCCAGATGGCCGAGGATACACTATCTGACCTAGAGGTTATAAAGGAAAAAAAACTTGTAAATCGTTTACTGAAAGAGATCCGAAAACCCAACGGCGGCCTGGCCACTTACGGAGAAGAGCATGTGAGAAAGGCGATGATGATAGGTGCGGTGGACACTTTGTTGGTATCCGACGGTATAGATAAGGTGGCGGTGCACGCCGTTTGTGGCGACTGCGGACATGATATGGAATTTACCTCCCCCTCTCCTGTTAAAGCCCCGACATGTCCTCAGTGCAAAAATACGATGGATATAGAAGATAAGCGGGACATAATAGATGACCTCTACGAAGAGGCTGAAAGTGTCGGTTCCTCCGTGGAACTCATATCCGATGAATCCGAAGAGGGCGAGCTACTATTGAAGGCCTTCGGAGGACTCGGTGCAATCCTCAGATTTAGGATCGATGAGGGGATGATATGAAGTACGCTATGCTCCAGTTTCGAGAGGAAATAAGTAAGGAAGTGAAAAGGGTTCTGGCGACGGATGTAGATATACCCTTTGAGATACCTTCTGAAGATAGGGGGGATTATGCCGTACCCTGCTTTTCCTTCTCACCACTGTTTAAAAAGAGTCCACAAGAGATCGCCGGTATACTGGTTGATGAAATTGAACTTAACAAGGGCGGTGCCGAGCAGGCAGGCCCTTACGTTAACTTCAGAATAAATGAAGAACATCTTGTGAAGGAAACCATATACGCCAGTCTTCGGGAAAAATTCGGATGGTTCGAGCCCAATGGTGAAGAGGTGCTGATAGAACATACCAGCGCAAATCCCAATGCACCTCTTCACGTGGGTAACGCACGGAATCCGGTGATCGGCGATACCGTAGCTAGGATATTCAAACGATTGGGACATGATGTCACCACCGAATACTACGTTGACGACATGGGTCGTCAAGTAGCTATGTTGACTTGGGGCCTGGCGAATCTTTCCCCCTCGGATGTTGAAAAACCTAAACTTGACAAGCCGGACCACGAGCTTATGATATATTATCAAAAGGTTGCATCACTCATGGATGATGAATCCGTAAAGGAAGGTGTGCATGAGGTGATCCGCCTTATGGAATCAGGGGACGAAGAAACCATCAGGAGTTTCAGGGAGAACTCCGAAAAAGTCCTTTCAGGTCATATTGCTTCGCTAGAACGACTGAATATAACCCACGATAATTTCAAGACGGAGTCTTCCTTGATCGCGGGAGGCGATGTACGGGAGGTTATAGAGGCCCTAAGGGAACTTCCGCTGTGCGGTGAAGACGAAGGCGCTCTTTACATGGAATGGGACGGCCACCGTGTGTACTTTGCAAGGGGCGATGGTACCAGCCTTTATCCTGCAAGGGACGTAGCCTACCACATAGATAAGACCCGGCGAACGGACAGACTTATAGACGTACTGGGTGAGGACCACAAGATGCACGCCCTTTCGATCATAAAGGCGATGGATGCCTTGAATGTACATCCCCTTCCCGAGATCATATTCTATTCATTCGTCTCCCTTGAAGGCGAGAAGATGTCAACACGATCAGGCCGTTCGGTGTGGTTGGACGGTCTGATGGATACGGCTCATCAACGTGCCAAGGAAGAGATACTGTCTAGGAGAGATGATATGGCATCAACGGATGTTGAGGATATCGCAGAAGCGGTCGGCATGGGTGCGGTAAGGTTCAACATAATAAAGGTGCAGCCCGAGAAGTCCATGGACTTCAGATGGAAGGATGCACTGAACTTTCAGGGAAGCAGTGCACCCTTTGTTCAGTATTCCCACGCTCGGGCGGCCAGCATAATAAGGAAATGGGGGGGAGATGTTGAGAGCCTCAAAGCCGTCGACCCTTCGGTTTTGAGTTCTACAGGAGAGATCCGGTTGGTAAAAAAGATGGCCCAGTATCCCGGTGTACTCCTTGAGTCCGCTACCGCTCCTCATCTCCTGGCAAATTATGCACTAAGACTGGCGGCGGAGTTCAATCAATTCTACCGGGATCACCCAGTACTCCAGGCGGAAGGAAAAAGATCTGCCAGACTGGCTTTGGTACTTTCCTTTAAGAACATTATAAAGGAGGTACTGGATGCATTGGGCATATCCGCACCGGAACATATGTAAAAAACGGAAGATGTTGCCCTTTTGGTCAGGTAAAAAGTTTATATTAAATGCGGTATTGCTTTCGAACATGTCGTTTCAAGATGACATAATCAGACTGAAGAAAGAAAATGAGATTCTCCTCATAGCCCACAATTATCAACGAGGGGATATCCAGGACGCCGCGGATTATGTCGGCGACTCCTTTGGGCTGGCACGCAAGGTCGCTGAGATAGATATACCAAACGTTGTTTTTTGCGGTGTCGACTTCATGGCGGAATCCGCAGTGATACTCAACCCGGATAAGAGGATAATCCACCCGGAACCCAAGGCACGATGTCCTATGGCTGCCATGGTTGACATAGATAGGTTGAAACGATATAGGGAAGAAAATCCCGATGCCGCCGTCGTGTCTTACGTCAACACAAACGTGGAGACCAAGGCACACTCGGACATATGCTGCACATCTTCAAATGCGGTAGAGGTTGTACGCAGCCTTGAGGAAGAAAAGGTACTATTCCTACCTGATAAAAATCTCGGTAACTACATCACTAGATTGGTAAAGGACAAAGAAATAGAATTATGGGAAGGGTACTGCGCGACCCACGATAATATAACACCAAACGATATCGCTGAGCTGAAAGAACAGTATCCCGATGCAGAAGTGATCGTTCACCCCGAATGCCGCCCGGATGTGGTAGATATGGCAGATCACGTAGGTTCCACGGCGGGCATACTGAAAAGAACGGTGGAATCTGATGCAAATAGATTTATCATAGGTACCGAAGTTGAGATGGGGCACCGATTAAAGAAGGAATCACCGGACAAAGAGTTCTACTTCCCCGATGATCCGCTATGTACCAACATGAAGATGATAACCAAGAAGAAAGTTATCTCTTCTATGGAAAAACTTGAGCCTGTGGTATCCGTGGAAAAAGAGCTCATGGAAAGAGCACATCTGCCTCTTAAAAGGATGATCGAAGTAGGTAGAGGAGATTGACTGAGATCCAAACAGTAGTTACGGACCTGGACGATACACTATCTTATGAACATAATATAACTGCGGAGAACCGTGCTGCTCTTGATGAGACGATGAAGGCCGGCATACCTGTAATAGCGGTGACTACCAGGATGAGGTATTCGGCAGCGAGCATATTGAAAGGTACAGGTATTACAAGTTACCCCGGGATATGCTTGAACGGTGCACACATATTGGGACCTGGTTGGGAGAAAAGTGACTGTCAGGTGCTGTACAGTAAAGACCTATCTCTCGATGTGGCATCGGCCGTAGTGAGATATGCCGATGAGATGGGATATGAGATAACTACCATCTTCAAAGAAAAAAAGTACTGGAAGGAGAGGAGGGACAGGGGAGCGGAACTTTCCCCCGGTGACCCTGCTGCGGTGATAGTAAAGAAAAACACCTGTGCAGTGGATCAAACTCCCCCAGTTAGCTTCATGATGCACTCGGAGATCAACGGAGAAGAAGGTATGAGGGACATGGAGAATTTCGTCATGGAGAATTTTTCAAAAAGAACCATCATACACCGGCATCACCGGATGGAAAAATGGACGACCATCACCATCTACCCTGGGGGGATAAACAAAGGTACCGCTCTACACAAATTATCTGAATTAGGCATTGTCAACCTGAAGTACACTCTGGCCATAGGTAATGACTATGTCGATCTACCCATGCTGGAAGCCGCCGCTGTCGGTATTGCCATGGAAGACTCACCAGAAGAGGTCAGGAACGTAGCCGACGAGATAGCTCCGTCCTGTCTTGAAAGCGGTTTTTCATGGGCACTCCGCAGGTACCTGCTATAGAGAGGAAAAGGTTATTTAACACCGGTTATTGCAATATTGGTAACATGAAGTTAAAGGATATTTACAAAAAAGCTATCGAAATGGGTTCGAAAGTCGATCCCCGGGGTGAAGAAGCCGTTAAAAAGCTAATGGAAGATGAAAAAGAGGATTACGAGAAACTTGAAGGTAGCGATAAGGAAGTTTTCGACCTTCAGCGTTTGGAAAATCCCTTTCAGGATACAAGGATTCTCCACGGTGACGATGAATCAAACGTAGGATCTGTGATGGCGGGTATAGACATAGCCACCGGTGAAGTTGTTCTAGCAGATAGGCTGAACGAAAAGGGGACCAAAGTGGACTTAATAATCAGTCACCATCCCAGCGGCTTAGGTATCGCAGGGCTTCATGAAGTGATGCATCTGCAAAAGGATGTTTTGTACAAATGGGGGGTTCCTATAAACGTGGCGGAGTCCCTCATGGATGAAAGGATAGACGAAGTGGAGAGAAAGGTAAAGGGTCGGAATTACAATAAAACCCTAGATGCCGCAAAATTATTGGATATGCCTTTCATGTGCGTCCATACACCTGCGGATAACCTCGTTAACGATCATCTCATTAGATTGATCGAAGAAAAAGAGTTGGACACCGTAAAGGATGTTTTAGATATGCTCAAAGAACTGCCGGAATACCACCAGGCGAGGAAGTACGGCGATGGGCCGTTTGTACTGGTCGGGAGCGAAAAACGGAAAGCGGGTAAGGTAGTGGTGGAGATGACCGGCGGTACTCAGGGTTCAAAAAAGTCCTATGAAAAACTGGCCGAAAAGGGTGTTGGAACTCTCATAGGTATGCATCTCAGCGAAGAACATAGAAAGGAAGTAAAAAAACACCATCTCAACTATGTTATCGCTGGCCACATGGCAAGTGATTCACTTGGTTTGAACCTGTTCCTAGATGAGTTGGAAAAGGAGGGTGTTGAAATACATCCCTGCAGCGGGTTCATCCGTCATTCACGTAACAAATGATCGAAGTTAGGGATTTAAAGAAGAGCTACGGCGATTTTCAGGCACTCAAAGGCGTCTCCCTGAAGGTTCTACCGGGTACGGTATATGTTCTTCTGGGCTCAAACGGTGCCGGAAAGACCACGCTTATAAAGATACTGACGGGTCTGCTTAGAGCCAGCAGCGGCGCGGCCTTTATAGACAACATCTCTGTATGGGACGACGTGAAGGGCAGGGATCGCTTCGGTTATATGCCTGAGCATCCCCATCTTTACGATAGACTTACCGGCCGAGAGTTCTTGGATATAATGGGCTCTTTGAGAAAACTAGATGCTGAATTTTTGAATAGTAAAATTGAAGTGCTGGCCCAGGAATTGGAATTGGATAAGGTCATAGACAGCGAGATCAACAGCTACTCCAAAGGGATGAAACAGAAGATTCTCTTTGCCAATTCTTTGATCAATGATCCTCCTAACCTAATACTGGATGAACCTACCAGTGGCTTGGACCCAAGATTTACGAGGTACATAAAAAAGCGAATAAGGGAGGAGGCATCTGCGGGAAAATCCATTCTGATGAGCACTCATATCACATCTATAACCGAGGATATAGCAGATAGAGTGGCCATCATAGAAGAAGGGAATATAGCGGCCCAGGGAGACATAAGTGAGCTTTACAACCGCTATCAGTGCGATACTTTAGAAGATGTTTTCGTAGAGGTGGTGAACTACGTTCGGTCCAATTATTGAAATGTTCTCTATCGATGTAATCAAATCTTACAGACTTAGTAAGAAAAAGATAGCCGAACATCCGCTAATGACGGTTTGGTTCTTCGGACTTTTGGTGGCGGGAATATGGATGACATTGATCGTGATCGTGTTGATAGCCGCCATGGACGAACCCTTTATAGAGCCGACTAAAAGAGATATCCTTTTCTCATTATTTTTTATATTGATGGCGAAGGCCTCCGCCGAGGCATCGGAAGATACTGTTAAAAACAAGAGCTTAAAGTACTACTTTGCCGCCCCGGTGAGATCTTTTGAACTGATGATGGCCCGTATACTCAAAGTACTTTGGTATAACCTTGCACTTGTAGCGGTGGTCATGTCCATAGTAGTTCTGATAATACGAGTACAAAATCTAGCTCTTCCAGCAGGTTCTATGTTCTTCATCATTCTGTATGCCCTTATCATACTGGCACCGCTGGCGGGTTTCAATATAGCTATCTTTTCACACCAGGAAGATCTAAAGACGAAGGTAATGCTTGTAGCTTCATACGGGCAGCTGATGGGCCTTCTGTGGTTTGTACTTCATCCTTCTATCGGTCCCTGGATACAATTGCTATTCATAACTATCCTGATAATTTATTCTTTAGCGGTCTCCCTGGTCAGCACATCCATGGTAAAAGGTGCCTGGGTTGCAGGTACTAGAAGTAAAGATCATAAGGTCCTTCGATTCCACAGTAGAAAAGATTTTTTGCCTTCTATCATACCTTATCCAATTCGAAAAATTGCCCAGGGCGAAATTCTTAGGAGATGGAGGAATCGCCAGATCCCAGCGACGTTGGGGGTGACAGTCTTACTCAGCGTTGGTTTGTTGTTCATATATCGACAGCTCGGGCCGAACCCGGATATCGGGTTGGATTTGGGCAAGTACTTTTACCCTGCATTGATCGGCATAACCATATATACCGCGGTCGTGGTCCACAGCGTTATACCGTCTCTTACCCTTTTCAGCAGAGACGGAAATCGATTATGGGCCCTACGCACCACACCGGTAGATGTCCAAAGTATTGTGTGGGGCAAGTCTAGTTCATCACTTCTGTTCACCCCTCTTACCTGTTTTATTCTAGTACTGCCCGTGACCTTGGTACTTTCTTATCCGGCCTACTTCATAATCTTTGCCTTTACGGCTTCTTTTAACATGTATTTCTTTTTCACTGGGATAGGCGTTTTGATGGGGATATTTTTTCCCAATTTTGACGAAAGTAACAGAGGTTCCCCTGACGTAATGACAATGTATATCAGTTTGATGCTGTGCTTGATAGGGGCGGTATTCTTGTTAGGCCCTCCTACGGTGATCATGGAGACGGACCGTTTCTTGGGACTGATGGCCTGTATATTATCCACAGATTTCGCCGCACTTTTGATGGTAGGCATGTTTCGCTATTCCGGAAAAAAGTACGGGGGGTTGGAGGTAGATATGTAGGTATGCACAATTATATTATACAGTGGTATACCTTCTATTACCTATGAAAGTACTTCTATGTATCAGCGGTGCGTCAGGTGTCGTATACGGCGAAAGATCGATGCGAACTCTCTCTAAAATGGAGAACATCGACGTAGACCTAGTCATCTCCGAGGCTGCCCGGGGATTATTGGAGTTAGAGCTGGATGTAGAGGTGGATGACATCATCTCACTAACTAGAAATAATTACGATCCCAATGAATTAAACGCACCGCCGGCGTCGGGAAGTTCTCTATACGACGCGGTGGCCATAGTACCCTGTTCGGTATCCACTTTATCAAAGATAGCCGCCGGTATCGGGGATAACTTGATAACTAGGGCGGCGGCCGTTGCTTTAAAGGAGAACAGAAAGTTGATATTGGTACTCCGGGAGACACCTTTATCTAGGATCTCTCTCGAAAATATGGTGACAGTTTGTTCCGCAGGCGGAACCATATTGCCAGCCTGTCCGGCTTTTTACGGATCGCCCAAGAGTATGGATGACCTTATTGATTTTATAGTCGGCAAACTCCTGGACTGCATGGGTATTGAGAACGATACATACACTCGCTGGACGGGGTAGATCACCTAAGGTCTTCGGTATGGTCGAATTCCTTCTTTAATATGCTCAACTCCGCCTTGGATATAGAGGTGGGGTTAAGATGTACCATATACTTTGTAGCGTTCAGCGAACATACGTCTGTCGTCTTTTTTAGGAACTTGGATACTTTTTCAAATTTATTTTCTACTATAAGATATTCTAATCCATCAAGTAATATAACTCCCTGTTCGTTCTCCTTGGAAAAGTTAGAAACAGACCGAAGAATATCGAATTCAAGTCGGGTGGGGTCCAAAACATCATGTTGGCTGGAACCGTGGTCTGATAACCATTTTATATCTACCTCTTCAAGAGAGAACTTCTCCCGTATCTTTGAGGGTATTTTAGTGGTCACTATTAGACCGGGAGATCCTTGTTCTACCGCGTCTTTGAATATAGAGAATACCTGATCTCCCTCTTTTTCCAGGAAAAGATAGTTGTAACCTTCTTTCAATTTTCTCTGCTTTTCACCGCAGGACGGGCAAGTTACCATAAACAAGTTCTTGTTCTTGGGGATGGTAAATATATTGTCGCAGGAGGTACACCTTTGTTTTTTCACCTTCGTTTTCCGTTTCGGGGGTTTGATGTATTCCTTAGGTATCTGTTTCGTTTCCTTCTTGTAGAACCATTTTGCAATCAAACCGCTCGTAGCAATAAGTCCTACACCTATTAATATAAGATAAATTCCTCCGATATAGAGGGGGCCTAAGCTGGGAAATAAGTAGAACACAATTATCATAACAGACATGATCCTAGCTGATAGATGGGTTAGCTTATCTTTTTTAGCCCTTGATCTACGAGATGGATGAAACACATTTCTGTATTTTTTGAACTCCCACATCGGTATCTTAACTGTGAGGTAGGATGCAACCATAGCGATCACGAACAGTATTTGAGGGTTTTCCAGCATGTTGAACTGCTTCCACTTGATAGTTGCGGTCGGTTCATCATATCCTTGGTATTCAACGGAATAACGAAGTATGTTTCCTGCAGGGGTCCTTATCAAATATATAGTTCCGCCGTCGATGTCGGGACTGTAATAGCTGTGTGTGCCAACTATGAACGTCCAATGAGAGAGTTCTGAGGTTCCCGCCCATTCGAGGCCGTAGGCGTATAGTACCTTTACAGTATCTCCAGGACTCCAGTCTATAATCTCAGTGTCTACAAAGCCACCTTCGCTGATATCTCCTTGGGGATCTCGTATTTCTTTTAAATCTCCTTCGGAATCGAGTATGACGAATACCGCCTGTACTTCTCCGTCCTTTACCAAAAGGTTTTCATGCTCTAACTGGAATTCTTCTGGCATTTCCGTAGCGTTCTCGTCGACTAACACCTCCTCCACTGGAATTATTATGGAATCGAATATAGCGGTAGTTACCCGATGGTCCGCCATATTTAACTCGTATTCCTGTGTCCCCGGCCTTTCGTTGAAGCTGGTGGCGAACTTGATCTCTATCGTTGAGGTATCATCGGCAGTGCTGCCGAACAAACCGACGGTACTATCAAAAATGTCGTCTGTGGTCAGAGAAGAACGAGTTATTTTAACTCCATGATAATCGATGTAGTCTTCTGGGTCTATGTCTCTTTGAGGTTTGAATTCGTACTCAGGATGAAGGCTGGTTTTACGGTAATTTTCCAGTGTCCCGCCTCGCTGGAGGTAGGACTCGAGCATTCGGTTGGTTTGCAGGTATTCGTTTAGGTGTTCCTCTGTCAATTCACCTTCCCCGTCACCTACGCTGTTTATCAGTGCTCTCCGTAGGTCACTAGCCGTTTCACCGGTCACACGCCAATGCACATTTCCACCCCCGACTTCTCCCGATTGAGGTATAAGAAATAGATTGGTGTTGCACTGTAGAGTCCCTCCATCGGCACCTGCGGTTTCAGAATGTCCTATCATCCCTAATAGCGGCGAGAAAAGAGCTATAACAAATATGATTACCATGATTTGCTTTGTTTCCCTCATCATTTTATTCCGTTATAGTAGTATTATACCTATATTTAGTTTTGATGGAAGGGCGAATCGATTTCTTTAAATAATCTTTAATCTATGGGGGTATAGAGCGATATGAAAAAAAGTCCTCTCACCTCTAAGGTATTAGAAGAGCTCGAGATACTGGAGCGTACGGTGGATATATTGATGTGTGTGGAGAAGGAACAGCCTGTGAGTATATCCAAAATCAGTTCCAAACTCAGGATCCCGGAGCATAAAGTGAGGTATTCCTTGAGAATGCTTCAAAAAGAAGGCATCATCAAACCCACTTCTGGAGGTGCGGTGATAGCATCCAATCATCTGGATTTCAAAAATCATCTGGAGGAAATCATGACGGAATCGGATGCAGTTATACATCGGCTGAAGAAGATCCTTGAAGGTGATATGTGAATATCTTACCCAAATTTTCAAATAATGCAGTGCTATTCTTTTGCTAATGTACGGTGACTACGACCTCCCATTTGAGCTGGACAACGACCAGTTCTCTATTACTGCCGAATCTTCGGAAGACGGGTTCACTTACACTCGAGCGATCGGTGATGATATTTTATCGAAGGATATACTCACAGACAAAGCTACCATGAACATTTCTCCCATCGAACCTTTGAATTTGCCTATGAAATTAACCTCGGCACTATTGATAGAATTCGAGAAAGGCGCAGTATTAAAACCACAGTCAAAAAGAAGGCTTTTTTTGACCTTTCCGGTGGAGTTAGGGGTGTTTTTATATGGGCGCAAGGAAGAAAAGACGATAGATATTTTCTCGCTTGTTAAACCAAAGTACACACTCTATGGAGACGTTAGTACGGGAACAATATGCAAGTACTGGAAAAGTGAAATTCACCCCGGCATACCCTCTGTCGATAACCTATATGAAGGGATTATCGAACTCGTGGCCATAAATAACAGCTCGGAATGGGTGGAGGTACACAAAGCGGTTTTCAACGCTTACGGGATGAAAATATTCTATGACGAAAAACTGGTTGCTATGAGGGCCCGGATGGCCATCAAAGCAGAAGATATGTCCATAACGGATTTTATAAGCAAACCTCTAAGGAAAGGTATGAAAGAATCCTTTGAATTGTACTTGAGAGAGAAACTGCCCCTAAGGGGTAGCCGCTTCATCATGGAGGGCGGTCTATGATATTTGATAGGATTATTTACAACAACGTAACTATCTTTGATCTTTTACTTGCTCTTTTAATAATGTTGATAGCGGCCATGATCGGAAAGATCATCGCGGTCAATTTGAAGCGGGTTTTCAAAGATATATCAAAGGATAGTGCATCTATCATTTCAAAGGTGGTTTACTACACATTCGTAATAGCCGGAGTATTTACCGCACTTCCATTATTGGAGGTAAACCTATCCGGCCTTCTAGTTGCAGGAGGACTCATGGCTATAGTGATCGGTTTCGCCAGCCAGAGTATAGTTACCAACCTTATATCGGGCTTATTTCTAAGCATAGAAAAACCGTTAAGAGTAGAAGATGTGGTCAATATCGGTGGAGGGAACGGCACCGTGGGCATGGTAGAGGATATACGTATCATGTCCACCACCATCAGAACCTTTGACGGTGTCTATGTGCGCATACCCAACGAAAAAGTCTTTACCAATAACGTAACTAATTATATGCAAAACGTTGCTAGGCGTTTCGAGTATGTGGTCGGTATAAGATACAGTGATGATGCCGATGATGCTGTTGAGATAATAAAAAGTTTAATCGAGGAACATCCTCTGGCTCTTAAGCATCCATCCCCACAGATATTCGTGCAGAATCTTGGCAGTAGTTCCGTGGACATCGCCGTTCGGATATGGGCACCTTCCACCCAGTGGTTTCAGGTGCGCATGGAACTACTGTGGAAGATCAAGAAAACATTAGAGGAAAACGACATCAAGGTGCCATTCAATCAGCAAGAGGTATGGTTCCTGAATGAGCTTGAAACCAAAAAAGGAGGAAGTTTCGACTAAAAGGTTTTAATATATCCTCCTTTTACAGTTTGCTAAGTACAACGGATAGAAGACGTGGATTCCTCCTATCATCTTAATGGAATTCGTCCTGAATTCCGAAACATCGGCAGGTGTGCCTCGTGATACCGTCGTATGAGCGGGATACATGGTATTTTGCGAGTAGCGGGAATTTAGAAAGTAAATTGCCGTCGTAGCTCAGTGGTAGAGCACTCGGCTGTTAACCGAGCGGTCACCGGTTCGAATCCGGTCGACGGCGTACTTTTTTCACTTTCACTTTTTTTTAGGCCTCTCCCCCGTTTAGCTTTATATATACTGCGGTACTTCCTAATATTGTGATGTAAATGAAAGATGAAGACGCACACTATAGCTGGAAAGAAGTATACATAAATCTGGGATGCGACCCACGATATGAAGATGAATAAGTTCGGTAGTTCCGGGCTTTTCAAGCAACGGTAGATCAACCTTTGGGGAATCGTTGGTCTCCGTTTCTGTTCGGTACTCTTGGAGATAGGCCCCCTCCCTATCTTCATATTATGTAGAAAAAGAGCGGCGATGCCTTTTGTGACCAATTATGCCAAATACGCATCAGATTGTAAGAAAGATTTTTATATGCCACCTTGTGTTGAGAGGATGCTTCGTGAAGGAAACCCATGGTTTCCTAATAAAGCCTGTGAATTGTGAAGACTAAAAGTCCGAACGAGGTGCAATAAATGTCAAAAATATATGTAAATTTCGAAATGCCCGAAGAGCTGGCCACCAAGACCTATGAGGCGGTTGAGATAGCTCGGGATACTGGTAAACTGAGAAAAGGAACCAATGAAGTAACAAAAGTAGTAGAAAGGGGTAACGCCAAACTCGTTGTTATGGCCGAAGATGTTAACCCTCCTGAGATATTGGCACATATACCTTTACTTTGTAAGGAAAGGGAAGTAGCCTATGCCTATGTGCCTTCCAAGCAGGAATTGGGCGGGGCAGCCGGTCTAAACGCTCCTTCCGCATCTGTAGCTATAGTTGACGGAGGTAAGGGCGAACAGATGCTAGAGGAACTGGTCAAGTCCCTTTCTAAACTTAAATAAAATACCTTTAAGGGGTTTTGAACATGGCTGAATATGAAGGAACACCTGGAGAGATCGTTGAGATCATCGGCAGGACTGGGATGACCGGCGAGGCAGTCCAGGTAAAAGTCAGGGTACTTGAAGGCCGTGACGAAGGACGTATAATCACAAGGAACGTTATGGGACCTGTCAAGAAAGGCGACATCCTTATGTTGAGAGAAACCGCCCGAGAAGCTAGAAGTATCGGAGTTAGATGAAGATGGTAGAAGCTAGACAGTGCTCCTTTTGTGGGACTAAGATCGAACCCGGCACCGGCAAGATATACATTAAAAAAGAAGGAAGCGTGTATCATTTCTGCACGGGAAAATGCAAGAAAAATATGATAGATCTTAAAAGAAAAGATCGAGAAACACGTTGGACCCGTAAGTTTGCTCAGGAAAAGGCTATAAAGACTTACCCTAAAAAGAGCAAAAAAAAGGGCAAGCCTCGCAAGAAAATCATACGGAAAAATAAAGGGTGACCAACGTGGAGGAAACTACCTTTGCAATGCTGAAACCGGACTGTGTTCAGAGAGGTATAATAGGTGAAGTATTATCTCGCCTTGAAAAAAAAGGTCTGAGGATATCGGCGATGAAGTTGATCGATGTTAGCGAGGATATCGCTGCGGTACATTACAAAGAACACAAAGGAAAGGATTTCTACGGATCCCTTTTGAGCTACATATCCTCCGGTCCGGTGATTATATTGGCCCTTACTGGTGATTCAGCTATCAAGGTTGTCAGAAAGGTTGTAGGGAAAACCGATCCGAAAGAGGCCGACCCTGGTACGGTACGTGGTGATTTTGCCATGGATGTTTCAAGAAACATTGTCCATGCCTCGGACTCTCTGGAAAGCGCTGATAGGGAGTTAGGACTTTTTTTCGACGAAAAAGATTACGTTGACTACCGTCGGATAGAAGAGGAATGGATATATCCCTAGCTCGATAACATTCTGAATTATCCTCTGTGAAATATGGTCGGATCCCGGTGGTCTTAGCGATAAGAGAAAATGCGGATTATCCTTGAGCATACACCTTAAAAAATATGACAAATGACCGAAATCTTTAAATCCCTTCATGTCAATTATACATTTGTCAGACGTATAGGGCGATTACGTCGGACTAAAAATATACAGGTGCCAATATGGCGTCAGACACAAAAAGGATAACCGTTAGGATACCAACAGACCTGTCGGATGGTTTGGAAAAGCTAGTTGACCAAGGGGAGTTTTCAAACGTATCCGATGCTATTCGAACAGCTATAACCAAGTTGATAGAGGATAAGGACTCACCCGAACATATATCTAAAGTGACGGTCGATCTGCCGAAAAAGAACGTAGACGATATAGAAAGTTTGATCAGTGAAGGAGATTCTATCAATGTAGACGACGCTATTAGAACCGCTGTTCGGGAATATATAAAAGACAGGATCAAACAGTATAAAGAACAAAAAATCCAGATGTAAGTTCTTAGCAGACGTCAAAGTTGCTAAACTGAGTTGGTGCTTGCCACAGGGGTATCAGGTGGTAAAATAAGATGGTAGCAAACTACAATTCAATCGGAATGGAGAGCTCTCCAACATTATCTGTTTTAGTCTTAGGAGTAGGGGGTGCGGGATGCAACAGCATAAATCGCCTCAGCAATTTAGGTATATACGGCGCCGAAACCATTGCGGTTAATACGGACAAGGAACACCTTATCAACGTTCAGGCGGACACAAGGCTACTAATCGGAAGAGAACTAAACAGAGGACTTGGTGCCGGAGGGAATCCCCGTGTAGGTGAAAAATGCGCTGGCAATGCGGCTTCAGGGTTTAAACGATTGTTCAAAAAAACGGATTTGGTCTTTGTAACCGCCGGTTTAGGTGGTGGAACTGGTACAGGTGCCGCTCCGGTGATCTGTGAGATAGCTGAAAGATGTAAATCCATGGTCATAAGTATAGTGACCATGCCTTTCTCCTTTGAAGGCCGCCGAAAAAGAAAGCTCGCCATGACTGGTTTGAGGAGGATAGAGGAGTGCTCAAATTCAACAATAGTGCTTGAAAACGATACGCTCCTCAAGGTGTTCCCCGATCTTCCAGTTGACCAGGGGTTCGGAGCGATCGACTCTCTGATATCTGAACTTATCAAAAGTGTGACTGAAATTGTCACGTACCCTTCTTTGATAAACCTTGATTTCAACGACTTAAGATCCGTTCTTGGAACCGGAGGAGTTTCAACGCTGATGAGTGGGGAGAAAAACATTGAAGATTATATCCAAGTGGTCGACGAAGCAAGTAAAAACCCCTTCCTACCTGTGGACTACAAGGGTGCAAAGAAAGCACTGATTCACCTCACCTTTGGCAACGATCTATCCGTCACCCAGATGAATGAGGTTGTTGAGAAAATGACTTCGAACATAGATCCTCAAGCCGGTGTAATATTCGGAGCAAGAGTGGACCCCCAGTACCAACACAAAATCAAACTCATGTCCGTATTAACCGGCTTGAGTATGGATTCAAAAAGGTCTGGTAAAGGGAGAATAAACTACGTTTCTTGAATGATCATGTGATTTTATGGAAGAAAAAATGCTGCGGGATGCGGTCAGCTCTTCTAACAAGGGAATATACATAGACATTTGTTTAACCCCTGGTTCTTCCAGGGACGAAATAAAGGGAGTAAATCCGTGGAGGGGCTGTTTGGATATCTCATTGAAAGAAGAACCGGTCCAGGGTGCCGCTAACGCCTCTTTGATAGATTTTTTATCCGTTCGTATAGGAGTTCAAAAAAACAGTATATGTATAGTGAAAGGTAAAAACAAACGGAATAAACGAGTTTTCATCAAGGGTGTTAGGGTATATGAGGTTATACGTTCCTTGGACGTGGAAAAATGAGGATTAGAGAAAGGCTTGAAGGAGTTGTTGAAATCTTAGGTATTATCCGTGAAAAGAATGAGGATTACAATATCCCTATAATCGTGGAAGGTAAAAATGATGTAGAGGCCCTGCGGCAGTTAAATTTCTCGGGTAAGGTCATCCGTATCAAAAAAAGACGCTCCGTGTTCCATATAATCGAGAGCTTGAGGGGAGATTATGATGAGGTCATAGTGATGACCGATTGGGACAAAACCGGTGGAAGACTGGCTTACCGTATAAAAAAGGCCTGCGAAGCAAACGAGATAAAGTGTTATATGGATTATCGCAGAGAGATAATCAAATATGTGAAAAAGGATATCAAGGATGTAGAAGGTCTGCCCAAATTTATCAGAAGGATGAAAGCGGAGGTTCCCGGAGAAAGACCTAGAGATATTACTTTCGATTAGGTGAAAAGTCGGTAAAATACGAAATGTTTACATCAAGTTATCGGCCAAAAAGCCTATATAATCGAGGGAAGTTATACGGGAAGGAGATACCATCATGAGAAAAATAAGCTCCATCATCATTGTTTTTTTGGTCATAACATCGGTAGGAACGGTCTTTGGGACGAACGGACTAGAGCCCAGTGGTTCGGAACTAGATGAGTTCATGGCAACCACCGAGGGGCGTCCATTTGACGTGCCAACATGGCGTATCGGAACGTCCTGGACCTATTTTCAAGAATATTGGTCCAATGATACGGATCCCGATGCGATTTTGCAAGAAATTTACATAGAGGAGACACTAACATACACTGTTTCATCCGTCGAATTCAAAGAAGTCGAAGGGGTAAGCACCCCTGTTTACAATGTTACTCTCGAAGGAGAGGTATTCGACGGTGAAGGTATTGCTGAGACCGCTCTTGGAACGTTGGACTTTAGTGTAGATAGTGGTGTATCTGGTGGTTATTTCCTTTATAGGATGGATGATCTCAGTTTATTGGTTGACCATCAACATAAGGCCATGGATATGTCTCTTAGAGATTATGACCTTGACATGGATACCTACACGGAGCTTACAGAGACCCACGAACCCGGGCTTGAAAGCTTTGATTTTCCACTGAGTCCGAGCAGACACTTTTGGGCCAATAATACCGTATATACCGACGGTTACAGCAATGTAAAGGTAGGGCCGTTTGACGAAACTAGACCTCATGAAAAGATAGAAGACTTAACCCGTAAGATTCAGGTATCGGAGGATATGGTATCCCTCGAAGTACCTGCCGGAACTTTTGATAATACCTACAAGGTTACGGAGGAGATAAGTGATGATGATGAGGGATACCGGATAAGGCACTACTGCGAAGACGTACAGATGTATGTGAGAGAAGTACAAAATCTCGAAATAATCGATTGGCGTAGGGAACTAGTAGAATATCATATACCTGATAACCCAAATTCACTCTCTGTTGATCCTTTTGGAGCTTACGTGGGACAAACGGTTACCGTTAACGGTAGTTTTCCGAATAATCCATCTGAGGATTTCCGGGTTTCAATCTTAATGGGCGGTGTTGAACAAATCGTTCAAACCGACGGTGACGGGTTCTTCACCTTAGATATTGAAGTACCGAACACCCCTGATAATACCCCCACATTCGGCTTGATCGGAAGTCACGGTGTAATCGCTCAGTCCACGAGTGATCCGTCGGATACGTATCAGACAGCCACATTGTGCGTACTGCACCCGGAAGGTTTGTATCCCCCATCTAGTCCGAGACCCATCGACGGTGGCGAAAATGTTCCTTTGAATCCCACCCTTGAAGTGTACGTAGAGCATGCGGCGGGATTAGATATGGATGTTACCTTTTACGATGCCTCGGACCACAGTGTGATCGGCGTGGACCAAAATGTGGAAAGCGGCAGCGTCGCTTCTGTGAATTGGTCCGGCAGGGCAGTGGAAACCGTTTACAGTTGGTATGCGGAAGTTGACGATGGTATCCCCAATCCAGAGAGATCGGCTACATGGACGTTTACTACGGGACACGGAGGTGACTATTATGAGCTCCATATCGACGTAGAAGGAGAAGGTACTTTCTATCCGATTTCAGGAGGTTTCTATGAGCAAGGAGAAGAGGTCGCGATTATAGCCGAGCCGGCCGAAGGCTGGTACTTTGTAGAGTGGATAGGTGATACCGCAACTATACAAGATGTAAACTCGGCGGAGACGTATATCACCATGAACGGTGACTACACTATCACCGCCCGTTTCGGAAGGGGTGCGTACTTTGAGGTGCAAATATTATCTCCAAGGTCGAATGAAAGATTCGACGAGGGCGACGAAATCATCGTGAATTACACGATAACCAACACCGGTGATTCCGAAGGTACCCGTAACATCTCTTTCTTGGTGGATGGTGAAGAGATCGATGTGCATACAGTGACCCTAGATGGAGGCGAAGAATACTCTAGGACATTCACATGGATAGGAGAAAAAAGTGGTAAATACGAGCTCGAAGTTACAAGCGAGGACACCAACGAGTTGGTAGTGATAAGGGTGGATCAAGTCCCTTCGTGGTTGCAAAGAGGTATCCTCTGGTTTGGAATATTTTTGGTTGCTAACTGTTTGTTATCTATAATTCTATTCCTAGCACTTATTGCGGTAGTAGCCTACGTGCTAATGCGTAGAAGAAAGAAAAGATCAAGAGCTAAAGAAATGGCACTGGAGAAAGAAAAAATCATCTTATCCATACATAATAATCGAAAGGTGGTTGAAGATCAGTTCAGCACGTTACAGGACAAGTTCGAAGAGGCGGACAATTTGGGTATAGATGTCTCGGAAGAGAAGAGAATGTTCGTTGATATCAAGTTGAGGTATCACAGAATGAAACTCGATGAAGAAAAAAGTGCTTCCTTGAAAAAGGCAAAGTCCGATCTGATATTTATCAGGTCTTTCCTAGATGAACTTGTTTCCACAGTGAGTTTAAAGCTGGATGAAGAACTGGACTCAGTGATGGACGAAGACATCCAAGAGATCAACCAACTCATCATGACCTTAGAGGACAATATCCAGAAAGCTAGGGAACAGGGCCTTGACGTTACCGAATTAGAGGATGAGTTAGAAGAGGTTAAATCAGGTATCCAGGAAGCTCTCGAAGGTGAGAAAGAAGAGATGGAAATGGATGCTGAGGAAGAGGAAACTGAGGAAGAAACCGCTGAGGAAGAAACCGCTGAGGAAGAAACCGCTGAGGAAGAGGAAACTGAGGAAGAGGAAACTGAGGAAGAGGAAACTGAGGAAGAAACCGCTGAGGAAGAGGAAACTGAGGAAAGACCGCCAAAGAGGAGGATGCTGAAAAAGAGGAAGCCGGAAAACAACTAAATCGGAATCCTTATAATCAGGACTCGTGCTTTTTGAACTAAGTTACGAGATCTACAGGCGGTTCCGGAATCTTCGAGACATATTTCTAATATCCTCATAGAAATGGTTAGCTTTTAAATACCAAGTTTAATATAGATGCCAGATTTGGGTCATATCCCACGAAAACTTCCCGAAATTTGAAGATGCAATGAAAAAGATTGAAAAATTGATAGAAGAACTGAAAAAAATGGACGACGATTTATATGATTTTAATCACCCGTCTAACGGTAGCTATTCACCCGAAATTCATAAAATTTTTCAACCCCTAACAAACCCAATAACCCACACCCTAAGCTTTCCTCTCCGGGAATCTACCATCCAAATGCACAGCCATAACTCTGCATAGCCTTCAAGATATCTCAAAACCATGTTCGGATAAATGTTGGACAACCTCTTTTTTGACATCTTCGTACTTGGGCGGATGCCAGTGAATCGATCATCAAAAGTATCGCAGCGACGAAAACTGCTATCTTTTTTACATTCGTATAATGATATAACACATAATTGGTGATTTAAATCATTCCGCAAAAAATCAAATCGTTCAGTTGTGATGCATAGAGCCTCCTTTCAACGTTGGATACCCTCTTTGAGATACTCTTAAATCCTCCCCTACATTTCCTTTAAACATGGACAGAACATTCGACAGGGTGTTTGTGACACCTCCCGGCGAAACTTACGTTGACTGCGTTTCCAGGAATCCGGAACATCACACCATAGACATTTTCAGCGCAAGGCAACAACACGCCGGATACGTGAGGATACTCAAGGAGCACGGTATCAAAGTGGACGTGCTGCCGACCCATGAGAACTACCCGGACAGCGTTTTCGTCCAGGACACCGCCCTGGTGGGGGAAAGGACCGGTACGGCGGTGCTGTGCAGGTTCGGTGAGCCTTCCCGGAGGGGAGAGGAAAAACTGGTGGAAGAACGGCTGGAGACCGACGGGTACCGGCTGGAGGAGATCAAGGCCCCGGGAACACTGGAAGGAGGGGACATATTGGTGACCGACAGGGACACGGTTTTCGTAGGCATTTCAGAGAGGACCAACAACAAGGGTGTGAACCAGCTCGCGGAGTACTTCCCGGATATTGAGTTCGTCAAGGTGCCGGTTGAGAAGGTGTTCCATCTGCTCTCGGCGGTGAACTTCATAGGAAAAGGCACCCTTGCCATCTGCCCGAGCATGGTTGACAGGGATTATTTCCATGGATTCGACCTTTTGGAGATCCCCGAAAAACAGAACTCCACTTACGATAACAAACCGATCAACATGCTCTACCTGGGAAACAAACACGTACTCATGCCCGATGCCTACCCCGGTACTGAGAAGATACTTGAAGAGAACGGCTACGTGCCGGTAACAACGAACTTGTCGGAGTTCTGGAAGGGGGATGCTGGTGTGACCTGTCCCATACTGCCACTATACAGAGAGCTTTGAACTAGAGTTTGACATACTCGATGGACTGCCGCTCACATTCCTCCCGATTGAACATACCCCGAACATCTATTAAAACTGGGTTTTCGTTCATGTACTCTTTCAGGTCCCCGGGAGATAATCCCCGAAACTGCCTGTGGGCAACAGTCATCACGATGCAATCGACCTTGGAACCGTCCATGCCCCTTGGCTTTGCTCCGAACCCTTCGATATCTTCATCTGAAAGCAGAGGATCGTGACCATACACTTCGACCCCGAATTCCTTTAACTCCTTTATGAGTCCTCTAACGGGTGATTCACGTGTATCGGGAACGTTCTCCTTGTAGGTGAGTCCCATAACCAGTACACTGGAGCCCTTGAGGGCCTTCCCCCGACGGTTCATGGCCTTTATGGTTTCCCAGGCCACATGTTTGGGCATGTGATCGTTTATCGCCCTGCCAGCCAGGATCACCTGGGGATGATAACCGAGTTCCTTGGC
The DNA here is from genome assembly GCA_046498385.1 of Thermoplasmata archaeon. Classification (GTDB taxonomy): domain Archaea; phylum Thermoplasmatota; class Thermoplasmata; order Halarchaeoplasmatales; family Halarchaeoplasmataceae; genus Halarchaeoplasma. Next base: position 26,271 of record JAWOAU010000032.1, read on the forward strand.
CTTTTTCACCAGATAATATGGATCAACGGGTATGCAGTGCCCACCAACCAATCCGGGACTGTACCTGTGAAAATTCCATTTGGTTGCCGCGGCATCCAGTACCTCATCGGTATCCAGGCCTATCTTGTTGAAGATCACGGAAAGCTCGTTCATCAAGGCGATGTTGAGATCCCTTTGAACGTTCTCTATTACCTTGGCGGCTTCCGCAGTTTTGATGTCAGGTGCCATGTGAACATCGGTCATGAAACCGTACAGCGCTTTCAGGACCTCGCCAACCTCTTTGTTCATCCCGGAAACCACCTTGGTTATCCTGTGGATATCATGGGCGTCATCCCCGGGGTTTATCCTCTCGGGGGAATAACCAGCATAGAATTCCCGGCCATACTCCATCCCGGACACCTCTTCCAGGATGGGAATGCACTCCTCCTCGGTGGCACCGGGATAAACCGTGCTTTCATAGACCACCACGGAACCTTTCTTCATATTTTCGGCAACCATCTTCGAGGCGGACTTCACGTAGGATAGGTCCGGTTCCTTGTTCTTTCTCACCGGAGTAGGAACGCATATGATCACGATATCCGCTTTGTTTATATCTCCGGGAGCAGAGGTGATGAAGAGTTTGGAACACTTATTTTCTCTTTTTAACTCTTCGATCCTTATATCATCGATGTCAAAGCCAACCGTATTCAAATGGTTGGAGAAATGTTCGGCCAGAGGGAGCCCTACATAACCCAGCCCAACCACACAAACAACTGCTTCTTTTTTGTCTATAGTTTTCTTCAGTTCTGATAAGCTCATGCATCCACCAATGTTTTTTGTAAAAAACCACTTGGATTTATAAATTACTATTTGAAAACATCATATCTAACTACTTTTATCCCTCCTAACGAATTCGGCATTATTATATGAACTGACTTCAGCGGTGTTGGAACAGATACACTGAATATATAGGTTCCACTTGAAGATGGAGATAACCTGGATCATCTAAGAGATATCTTATGCGATCACAAACGATAAACACAAAACCCCTTTCTTTCCTTTTTTGATAACAACTGTTTCGTCTAAGAGTTCTTAGATGGACCTGATCGTTCTAGAATGAATTATAAACCTCCCCCTTAATATGGGGTGCCCTAAAGTTTTAATACCGTTTGTTCGCTGATTTATTAGATGTTGTATTTTCGCACAAAAAGATAAAATAAGAATGGTGAGACATATGAAAGGTATTTCCGCAATAGTTAGCCTGGTCTTGGTTTTTATGATATGCACGTCCCTTGTATTTTCCTCCTACGTAGTGGAGGATACTTCGGTAGAAATAGTATTGGTAGTTCACGAAGGCAACCTATCTTTATTGGACGGCATGAATGTTCTCGATATCTACGGACGTTATGCTGTTGTTGAGGTAGATTCTGAAAGTCCCCTGAATGGTTTGACGGTATACAGGAGACCCGGGTTGATATCCCTGAATGGGCGTATGCTTGACATCTCAACCCTTACGATGGAAGCTGCGGAAAACGGCGATTCTCAAGAAGGTTTGTACATACTGAGTACCCCGGGTCCAGCGAATCCTAAGTGGCGTTCGGAACTTGAATCACTGGGAGTACAGGTTATAAGATATATCCCGGATCATTCCTATCTGGTTTGGATGGAACACGGGATGTACGATGAGATCGCAGGTTTGTTTTATGTATCGTACACTGCTCATCATCCCTGGGAATACAAGATAGGCCCCGACGTGACCCCTGGTAATCTGCTCTTGGATGTGGTCCCGGGATATGAATACACGACCGCCGAAAGGATCGGCACTATGAGTAGTACGGATAATATTCGGATACTGCCTTATACCAACAGGATCTCGGCGGATGTAGATGATATGAATACCGTAAGATTCATAGCTCGTTTAGAAGAGGTCATCCTGATTTACCCGCAAATGGAACCCCAGCTCGGCAGTGAGTTGGAATCACAGCTGGTAGGGGGATACTGGAATTCAGATAGTCCCTCGTCACCTTACCGGGAGTACGGGGACCACGGTGCTTTTGTTAACCAGATCGGATACACCGGAGAGGGAGTGGTCGTAGGTTTGGTGGATACCGGATTGGGTGACGGCACCCCTGGAAACGCGGGTCACCCTGATTTTACCGGCAGGGTCATAGGTGGACACGCCTTTGCAGGCGACGGTAACTGGGCCGACGGTAACGGTCACGGCACACATTGTACTGGATCCATGGCGGGAGATGCCTACGGTGGGACGGGAACAGTATATGCCGGTCACGGACCCTATTACGTTTCTCAGGGTCTGGCATACGGTTCGGACATATTCCCCCAGAAGGTCTTCACAGATGAAGGGACCTGGGTCGGTCCTGATGAGGATTACGAGATACTTCGAAACGCGAAGGTGGAAGGAGATGTGTACGTCCACTCCAACTCATGGAGCTATGGGGGGAATGGGGTTTACTTCACCATCGATTCGGATTACGATCGGGCTGCACGGGATTCGGATCCAGGAGGGTGGGGTCATGATGGAATGGTAATCACAGCAGCGGCAGGTAACGGAGGACCCAGCCTTCGAACGATAGGTAGCCCGGGAAATGGCAAGAATGTGATAGCGGTTGGAGCAACCGGTACCTACATGCCGGATGCAACCAGCTACGGTAACAGCGTTAACACAGAAGAACCCTATTCCGTCGTTGATTTCAGTTCCCGCGGTTGGACTGAGGATTCCCGTGTGAAGCCGGATATCGTGGCCCCTGGTAGGGCAATACTGTCTACAAGTTCCCCCCTGGTGTCTTCCGGTAACATATACTCTCACGATAACCGGTATGAATGGATGTCAGGAACCTCTATGGCTACTCCTCTAGTCGCAGGAGGCGCTGCTGTGGTTGTTGACTATTACGAAGATGTTTACGGTACGCGCCCCAGCCCGGCCATGGTGAAGGCACTGATGATCAACTCCGCAACAGACCTCGATATCGCTTCCATACCCAACAGACGGGAGGGTTGGGGTCTGTTGAACCTCCCGGATATAGTTGATCCCCGAACATCTGTGATGTTAGGGGACCAGGAGTCTTTGCTCACTACAGGGGATACCCATGAATTCCAGATCCAGGTCGATTCCATGAACGAACCTCTGAAGATAACACTCGTTTGGACGGACAAGTATGCATCGACCTATGCAAATCCTTCGCTACTCAATGATTTAAACCTTGAAGTTGTCGCCCCCGGAGGTGACACGTACAGGGGAAACGCATTCAGCGACAGCTGGACACCCCAAAATACCGATGCAATGGGTGCTTTTGATTCCAACGGAGACGGTTGGGACGACAGAAACACGGCGGAAAACGTTTACATACATAAAGACGATCTTGAATCTGGCACATACACTGTAAAAATAATAGGTCATAACATACCCGAAGACGCTCTTCTTGATGGGAATCCTTCCCAGGATTATGCATTGGTGATGCAAAACTCGAAACCATACACACCGTCGCTGAGAACCGACCGAGATATCTATTCCACAGAAGATACCATACAGATTTCAGTGGATGATATAACGTACGATGGGCACGGTGGCATCGATGTTACCGCCTACAGCGATACGGATCCGGTCGGTGTGGACCTACAGTTAACACCCCATATCAATACATGGAGATTTTCAGGTTCCCTAACGATATCCCAAGATTCCTCACCAGATGCTTTGTTGGTCTCCCACGGGGATGAAGTTACCGTCGAGCACGACACAATTCAGAAAACCGTATATGTTGATGGTGTAGGTCCTTCCGTTGAGGGTATCGATGTTATTACAGGGCTGGCAGTTTACATGGAATGGACAACTGATAAACCGGTCTGGAGCAGGATCGATTATACTGGTTTGGGTCAGGAAGGCACGGCATATTCCAATGAATTCGGTACACAGCACTCAACGGTTTTCCAGGGGTTGGTCCCCGGCGGTACGTACAGTTACCATGTTTATAGTACCGACCTAGCAGATAACGTGGACCGTGATATCACCCGGTCATTCACGGTATCCACCACGGACGATGTGGAGGATGGGAACATGGGGTGGACACCGGATAGCAGATGGGGGGTCAGAGATCTAGCAGCTAATTCTGGAGATTATTCTTGGAACTGCGGGGATGGAAATTACGGTACTAGATGGGATGAAAAATTGGTCACACCAAAGATCGATACCTCCCTGTGGTTAAATGCTACCCTTTCCTGGTGGCACAATTATGAGTTTGATTACGGGGAGGATGGAGGGCTGGTGGAAGTGTTCCATGAAGGTTCTTGGGTACAGTTGACACCTGTGGACGGATACGATGCGGTGTTGTATGGTAGCGACGAAAATGTGATCGGCGGCAGGGCCGCATTCACCGGGGCCAGCGACGGTTGGATACTTTCCGAGGCGGACCTGACACCCTATGTGGGTTCCGAGGAACTTCGCATCCGCTTTTGGGTGGGTACGGATGACTATGCAAATTACCCGGATCCTCTAGAAGGTTGGCATATAGATGATATAGAGATCACTGGCACCGGTATCACACCTCCGGATATAGATATGATCCAGCCCAACGGCGGAGAGATCTTGAATTATGGTACGGACCATGAAATATCATGGACAACCACTCCCGGAACAAATCCCGTAGATCATGTTGCTCTTTGGTATTCTTTGAATGACGGTGACAGCTGGTATCATATCAAAGATGTTGATGACACTGGTTCATACCTCTGGAACGTTCCCAATGTTCACAGTGACAGGAGTCTTGTAAAGGCCATCGTTTATGACGGAGATGGTTTTACGGGTACCGACGTCAGTGACGGTACCTTTACCATAATAGGCAGCACTCATCCCAGTATCACTCTCACGGTGCCCGGCGGCGGAGAGGTTTGGTACACGGATACGGATGAGAACATACAGTGGGTTGCAGCCCCCGGCGATTCACCCATTTCCGGTATCGATATAGCGTTCAGCACCGATTCCGGATCCACTTGGACAACGATTGTAAACGGTGCGGCGAACACTGGCAGTCATACCTGGAGTGTTCCCGATGTAAACACAGAGAACGCAAGGGTGAGGGTTATCGCACATGATGATCTTGGTGTGAGCGAGACGGACACCAGCGGTAATTTCCAGATAGTAGGCATACCTGCCAGTCCTCCGAGGGATCTTGATGTGGAACATTACGGTGTGCTGGAAGAGCACGTGGTCCATACGAGGTACATGCGCGGCATAGAGGACGAAGAAACCGTGAACGGTCTCAGTGCTTATTCTCTCGGTACCACACAATCCGATAATGAGGTCGTTGCTCCCAGTCTTGGTAACAACCAGGATATATATGCTGGAATACGGGTATGGGTTCGCAGCGACGCCGGGATCGAGTCAGAGCTCACCGCCGGAAGTGCCGTCGGTATCGCTTACAGGGCAGGGGGTACTGACGAGGGTATGATCTCCGGGAATACATGGAGTCCGCCTCCCGATACGGAGCTTTCAACTACCGACTCCGTGGTGATACGGTTGTACCAGGGAACCGAATCACCCCCAACCGATGAAGTTGGGGTGTTTACCACCGAGCGGTTGGGTGCTATACGACTTTTGGAGGGACCTTGGACACCACACTACTTCCTACGTTCCCGAGGGCTCATCGGTCGTACCCGGGTGCTCTGGGGTACTGATATCTATAACACCCGTTTGGAAAATTTCGGATACATCCTTCCCATCGAGGGAGACGATACTGAAGATAACCGTCTTTCATGGAATGCAAGTACGGACGATCCCGGCAAGGTGACCAGTTATAACCTCTACCGCTCATCTTCAAGCACCGGACCCTGGACCTTTATAGAATCAGTCATGGCAGATGGTTCAACTACTTACCAGTACGTAGACTCTGGAAAGGGAACAGCCGATGACACCCTATGGTGGTACACGGTTTACTCTGATTGGGACGGTTACGAAGGAGAGGGAACACCTCCCGTAAGAGAGCCTACCGAAGCGCCCATGGACACCTTCGATATTCCATTATTCTCGTCCCCCTCAGGCTGGAACTTTATTTCCTTTAATCTTGAACTCGCAGATACAAGCTTGTCAAGTATATTAGAAGATATAGAGGGCAGCTACGATAGAGTGATGTACTACAATGCCCACTCGGACCGATGGAACTCTTACGTACCAGGTAGAGCGGAGCACTTCAACAACCTACACTCGTGGGATCACACCATGGGTGTGTGGATACGAGTGACGGAAGACAATACTCTGACAGTGGAAGGATATGCCCCCGAAACCACTCTGATAACCCTTTATCCGGGATGGAACATGGTTGGTGTGCCGAGTGAGAGCGGTGGAAACCACGGTTTGCCCGGTGAAGTAACGGTGATCGGGTATTTTGACTCATCTCAACCAAACGATATCGCGTATGATCACAATCCAGGTCAATTTGTATTCGAACAGGGTAACGGTTATTGGGTATACAATGATGCTAGCTATGCAGTGGACTGGATGGTTGATTATTGAGGCAGGAAGATAGACTCAAGCTGCAGTTTATGTTGGAGAAGCCAGATCATATCTTTTGCGGAAATAGCTCTGCCTTCTTCATCACTGCCCAGGCGAAGAGAAAATATCCCAAGGAAAGGACCATCTCCGCCGCCTCTTGACCAGCTTTATTATCTGTCAAGGGTATAAGATATCGATGAGTCTGAAACATCACCGGAATCAGAAACAGTATGATCAGCGGAAGATATTTTCCCCAACCAGGCGGTAGTTTTTCCACGTATCTTTTGGCTGCAGGTAGTTGAAGGAACACGAAAAATGCGATAGTGAATACGATGAGGGCAACAAGCTTAGGCCCTACCCATAGGTGTCCTACGTAATAGGTCAGGGGAAATAAAAAAAGGAGTGAAGGTCTGGAGATATCACCGGAAACTCAAATTTTTTTACCAATCGACGTACGAATTTATCGATTTCATGGAAAAGCGGGATGACCACACTAAACAAACTGCTCCCACTCCACAACAGCACATGGAAAATGTCTGTGTGAATGTGGTGTATGTTGATCTCGTCCTGCTCGTTTATCTCTTCCATCGCGACGAAGAAAAACAAGACGGCGAAGGAGCCTGTCAGGTTTTTAGTGATATTTGATCATTTCCCAACCTCCCGCCGCAATGTAGAATATGGCGGTGAGATATTCGTAGGCCATATCCTCAGCAAAGAACACCCGGTCTAGGGAAGGATATTCTTTGATGACCCAACTACCAGTATGATCTGCAGTACGGTCAGTGTGATAATAAAGATCAACACCTCTTGTAGAGACCAGTGCCCTTGTATACACCGAAGGAGCGGTGATCCATGTTTTCTCGATTGAATTATATCATATAAAATCTTTCACTCTATATTTCCAAGACTTTTTAATTCATTCGGAAATAGTCGTTGATCACCCTCCGATAAAACCACTGGCCCGATAGCTATCCGCAGCCAAGGTCAAAAATCCCGAAAATAATAAAAAGTGTCATATTTCCCGTACAACAAATCATAGGCACATAACAGTGCTTTGAAGTAACGTTTATATATGTCTCACGTATCAATTTTGCATCATGAACCCGGCGCAGCTAGACATAGGCTTTATAATCACTGCATGAGAGCATGCATTCACCCGGGTATATCATTATTTTTGGGGAACTATCATGGATGAAAAACTCTTCGAACCGCTAGACAAAGGCAAAGCACTGACAGAAAAGGAATTAGAGGTACTTAGATTTTGGAAGGAGAACGATATCGCCAACAGGTCTCGGAAAGAGCGGGACAAGAAATTTGGATTTACCGAGGGGCCTCCTACTGCCAATGGTCTTCCCCATATCGGCCATGTCCTCACCAGAGTTGTAAAGGATGTTTACCTTAGGTACAAGACCATGGAAGGGTACCAGATAGTTCCCAATATAGCGGGTTGGGACACCCATGGGCTCCCGGTGGAGATCGAGGTTGAAAAAGAACTTAAAATAGATTCCAAAGAGGAGATACAGGAGTACGGTCTTAAGGAGTTCAACCGTATGTGCAAGGAGAGCGTATTCCGCTATGAGAAGGAGTGGAGGGAGATGAGCGAAAGGATCGGATTCTGGATAGATTACGATAACGCTTACATCACCATGGAGGATGAATACATCGAGAGCGTATGGTGGAGCTTAAAGAAAATATGGGAGATGGGCCTCCTAGAAGAGGGACACAAAGTGATCCCCTACTGTCCTCGGTGCGGCACACCCCTTTCCAGCCACGAGGTAGCTCAGGGTTGGAAGCAGGTTCGGGACCCATCTATATACGTACGTTTCAAAACAAAGGACGAAGACGACGTCTATTTCTTGGCTTGGACCACAACACCCTGGACCCTGATATCTAATCTATTACTCACCGTAGGAAAAGATCTAGATTACGCTTTAGTTGAATATGACGGAGATAAGTACTACCTTGCTGAAAAATTGGTGGGCGAGGTGTTCGAGGATGCCGAGGTGATCAAGACCGTTAAAGGTGAGGAACTTCTGGGCAAAGAGTACGAACCGATATTCCCATACGTTACATCTCCGGGTAAGAGTCACTACGTCACCCACGCCGACTTCGTGAGCTTGGAGGAAGGTACAGGTATAGTACACATCGCCCCGGCCTTCGGAGAGGATGACAGTCGGCTCTGCCAGGAAGAAGGTGTGGAGTTGGTGAACCCCGTGGATGAGAACGGTGAGTTCACAGACGAGGTGAAGGATTATGCAGGTGTATTCGTAAAGGATGCCGACGGGCAGATAATGACTGACCTCTATGAAAGAGGGGACTTGATAAAGCGTTCCTCAATAAAACACACTTACCCCTTCTGCTGGAGATGCGACTCCCCACTGTTGTATTACGCTCTCGAGAGTTGGTTCATACGGACTTCAAAAGAAAAGCAGCGTTTGATAGATAACAACGATAAGGTAAGGTGGAAACCCGGGCATTTAAAACACGGCAGGTTCGGTAACTTCCTTGATGAGCTAAAGGACTGGTCCTTGAGCAGGAACCGCTTTTGGGGTACGCCTCTGCCGGTATGGACATGTCCGGAGGGACACCAGCACTGCATAGGCAGTAAAGAAGAGCTGAAAAACATGGCGACCGAGCCTCTGCCGGATGATTTCGAGCTGCATCGTCCCTGGGTAGACCATGTAGAACTTCAATGTCCGGAATGCAGCGGGTCAATGAGCCGACTGGAGTACGTTATCGACTGCTGGTACGACAGCGGCAGCGCCCCCTTCGCCCAGTTTCACTATCCCTTCGAGAACGAAGATAGGTACCAAGAGGCCTGCCCCATAGATTTCATCACCGAGGCCCTGGACCAAACCAGAGGGTGGTTCTACAGTCTTCTGGCAATCAGTTCACTTTTGCACGACAAGCCTGCATACATGAGCTGCCTCACCCTGGGATTAGTCCTTGACGAGGACGGTGAAAAGATGAGCAAGAGCAAGGGCAACGCCGTCAGCCCTATGGAGGCCATAGATGAACTCGGCTCCGACGCTATACGGTTATACTTCCTGAGTCTCCCGGTGTGGAAATCATCAAGGTTCAGTCACGAACTTGTGAGGGAGAAGATAAGCAAGACCCTGAACACCCTGACCAACGTGGTCTCTTTCTTTGTTAGCAATGCCAACATAGATGAATTCGTACCGGGTGAGTTCCAAACTGACGACAAACTGGATATGTGGCTTTTGTCCAAGGGCCAGAGTTTGGTATCCAAGGTCAAAACGAACCTGGACGACCTCGAGGTACACAGAGCGACCAGGACCATAGAGGAATTCGTAGACGATCTGAGCAACTGGTACCTCCGAAGGAGCAGAAGGCGGTTTTGGGAAGGCACACCTCGAGACAAGGAGAGTGCTTACAATACACTTTACACCTCACTGAAGACCCTTACACTGGTGATGGCCCCCTTCACCCCCTTCATCACCGAGAGGGTCTACCAATCGGTCATCAGGAAGACCGAGGATTCCGCCGAGTCCGTTCATCTGCTGGAATTTCCGTCACACGACGATAACCTGGTAGATGAAAAATTGGAGAAACACATGTCCTATGTCATCAAAGTGGCTGAGCTGGGAAGGAACGCCAGGCAGAAGAGCAACATAAAGCTCAGACAGCCCCTACAGGAGTTATTCGTAGTGACCGAGGATGAAAGCAAGCGGCAGGCGGTAAGGGATTTTGTAGACATACTCAAAGACGAGCTCAACGTTAAGGAGCTGGAAGTAAAGGAAGATGCGTCGGAATTCATGGTGTATTCCGTCAACCCCAATTATTCCTCCTTAGGACCCAAGTTTAAAGGGGATGCTGGAAAGGTGGCCTCACTGATCCAAGATGCCGACGAGGAAGCCGTGGTGAAAGCCGTATGTAATGAAGAAGAGATAGAGATAGGCGAGTACACCTTAACTCCCGAGGATTTCACCCTGGAAGAGAAGATTAGGGCCGGTCTTACCCTTAGTAAGGGAGGAGACTTAATGGTGTTCGTCGATACCATCATAACCGACGAGCTTTGGATGGAAGGTTTAGCCAGGGACGTGATCAGACGTATACAGACCATGCGCAAGGAGATGGATTTGGGGTACACCCAGATCATACACACCACCTATGACGCCCATCCTGAGTTAACCAGGTCTATAGAGAAGATGAAAGATTTCATCTCTCGGGAAACACTTTCTGAGTCTTTGGAGAAAAAAGAGGGCAAAGGATACCGGGAGGAATGGGACATCGATGGTAAAGAGCTAATCCTGTGGATAGATCCTATGGAAAAAATCTATAAGGGGCAGTAGTTGTATCAAGGGTGAATCTCATGGATAAAGAAACGGAATTGGTGGTAACAAAAAGAAATTGTTTGTTCAGGTTTCCCGAGGATATGGAATATAGAGATCTAGTCCCAGTGTTTCCCGAACTATTTGATCTATTCATGAGGATCTCGGACCAGTATCCCGAAGACAGTGGAAAGGAGTACATGGAAACCCTGATACGCTTGAATTTAAGGGACCTTTCAAAGAACAATAAACCCATTGGACACAATCGTGAAGCCCGATATCGCATGGTTTTTCCCCTGGAAACCGATCGGGTGGAGTTTTTCGTTTACCCCCGTATATCCGAAGAAGAATCTAACATAGAGGACATTTGCAAAAAACTCGGTGACTTTTTTGAGGAGAGAGACATTGAACAAGAACAGATATGGGACCAGATGCGGTCCTTGATGAAAGAGGAAAAAAAGTAGACACTCAAAAAAATGTTCTGCATTCCTCGGTCAGGTTGTCAGTCGGTCGAAAATGAAAATTCTCAGGCATGCACTTTTTGTATCCCGGATAGTTGAACCTCTTGTCCATGAGGACTATGATAGCTCTGTCGTTCTTGGAACGTATCGAGCGCCCTGCGGCTTGGAGTACCCTGTTCAAGGCGGGATATATCCGGGTGTAATTGTATCCCTTATCCCTGCCGAATTTTTCTGTATAGTATTCCTGCAGTGCCTTTAATTCCAGTGACGGCGGTGGGAAGGGTATACCGGCGATGATAACGCTGGAAAGTATGTTATCTTTGTAATCAACCCCTTCGGATAGACTCCCCCCCTGGACCCCTACTAAGAGCAGATCGTCGCTGTGGCGTAATCTGTCTACCATATTTTCCTTACTCCGTTTTCCCAGCTTTCGTTCTTCGACCATCAGACGCTTTTTAAGGTGCACTCGCTCTAAACGATCTACGATCTTGTTCATCAGCAGGTACGACGGGAAAAAGCATGCTACGTTGCCAGGAGTGTTATTGCAGACATCGGCTATTGCGTTGGCGTATGCTTGATACATGGGGACCCCCCTATTCTTGTATGAGGTGGTGAGGTTGTTCATACTCACCACCCTCCTGTTCTCCGGTGGAAAGGGCGATATGTATCCTTTTATGATAGGGTCCCCGATACCAAGGAGATCCGCGTACATCTCTCCGGGATGAAGGGTACCGCTCATGAGTACCGCTCCCGGTGTTTGGTCGAATACCTCCGCGGATATGTATGCAGGATCAAGTAAACTCACTTTCAAAGTTGGTGGGTCGGGTTCGAAACTTCTGAAAACCTCCTTTCCTTTATGCTGCCACTGGCTCAAAAAGGATACCAAGTGTAATGGGGCGGTTGCGGCGGAATCCCGTTCAATCAGTGCAACTGCGTGCTCGTTCAAATCCGGTATCAATGATCCAACATCTTCATACCTGCCGAACCCACCTCTCAAAGCAATATCCACCATATCGTCGAAAAATTCCTTACAAACAACCTTCTTATTTTCCTTAACACCTGCCAGTTCGTTGGTGAGTCGCTTAACGAAACCGGCGAGTTCGGCGTTGTGATCGTTTAGAAGTGCGAAAGCTTCGCGGAGTAACGGTAGTGATATCTCCTCATTAAGGTGTGCCCTTATCCGATCGGGAAGATTATGTGCCTCGTCGACGATGAGATATATATCCACTAACTCGGTCTCTACGGTTTTAAAGACGGTTTCCCGAATATCGGAGAATACGTAGTTATAATCACAGACCACTACCTGGGCGTCTTGGGCAACTTGGAGGGCCGCTTTGTGAGGGCAAACACCATTACGGTAGCAAATTCTCGTTAATTCATCCACGTGGAGTGGTCTTTTTTTGAGTTTGTCCACCACCGTCTTCATCTTTTTACCGTATGTATTACAGCGGCTGTTTCCCACTTTACTGCAGAAGCGCTCGAAGGCGGCGTAGGGTAGGGATCTAGATTCATCCAGTGGGCACATATGTTGCTTTGATATCACGTCCACTGCGGAGATATCTTTACGAAGGTCCCTTACGGTGTCTATTGCAATACGATGCTGGGACTGTTTGCTGGTGAGGAAAAATATCTTTTGGTCGCCGGCGGCTTTAACGGCGGCGGTCAGCGCGGCGGCGGTTTTTCCTATACCAGTGGGTGCATGGGCGAGCAGCATCCTGCCGTCCCTGAACGCACTCTCGGCGTCCTCCATGAACTGCTTCTGACCATCTCTAACATTCTTGAATGGAAACAGGGAGTCGTTTTCAGTAAAACCTACACTGCTTGTAAAATTATTTTTGGAACACTTAGGACACTCCTGATCCTTCGACGATAGTAACGTCCCGCACCTTTCACAGAAGAGTGACATCCGAAGAGTTAGAATAGGGGCTGGGTTTTAGGTTTTTCGTTCATCTATTATTATCTAAGGTCAAGTGATTCAATATGCGCCTTGATAATATAAGCATAGACGTAGTTTTCGATTTGTACCCCGTAAGTATCATAAGCTTTAACAGGCATAAGATACATGATAGAGTCAATATTATAGGAAAGAAATTACTTGCTTTTGGGTTGGTTATTATTTTGGTGTTAAACTTGTTGGGGACCATGATGGGTGATGAGATATTAAGTGAAGTATACGGAACAATATTCAAACACGGGAACAATATGCCAACAAATCCAGAGATTAGGTTTGATAGCGAGGACGGTTCTCTGGAAAATCCCTATGTGATAACCAGTGTTATTGAACTGCAAAATATGAGTTCTCGGGTTACTACGATCGTGTGATGTACTACGATGCCTCGGCAGACCGATGGAATTCTTATGTTCCCGGTAGAGCTGATCACTTCAACGACCTTGATAATTGGGATTACACCATGGGAATCTGGATACGAGTGACCGGTGATGCAACTCTCAGTGTAGAAGGATACAAACCAACGAGTACTGACATCACCCTTTATCCCGGTTGGAATATAATTGGATATCCATCTGAAACCATTAGAATTGCATCCGACACCCTGCCCGATGAGGTAGCTAAAATAGGTGTATTCAGTCGATACGAACAATACAATACCACTTATTTCGACGACCTTTCAATCATATCTTTAATCCCTGGAAGAGGTTATTGTGTATACAACAGTGCATCGGAACCTGTGATATGGACTTTAGTATATTAAAAGCGGCTATTTTTAAAGTACATTCTCATATGGCGAGTAGTATGAGCACAAATAATTAATAAACCACCATTCCATAGCCCGGCAGGTGTAAATATGGAATGTAAGGAAGAAGAGAACATGGAAATGTGCAACTGCAGCTACCCTGGATGCCCAAGGAAAGGTGTATGTTGCGAGTGCCTGGCCTACCACCTGTCAATGAAGCAGCTACCCGCTTGTGCTTTTCCGGATGATGTAGAAAAAACATACGACCGCTCTTTCAAGAGATTTGCTGAAATACATGGTTGAGATAGAGAGTTTTATTGGTGGAGGATTTTCTTCGAACGTGTTCCTAGTCAAAGCGGACAAGAACTTTTTAGTGGATACCGGAACTTCAGCGGGAATACTACAGAGGCTCTACTGCGAAGTCGACCGGATCATATTCACCCACCGTCACTTCGACCATACCGGCGGTGCACCTAAGATCCTTGACTCACTAGACCTACCCATGTACGCACATCCTTTAGAGGCGGAGGCACTTAGAAATGGAGACGACGTTAGTATCATATCCAGGAGCTTCGGAAAGAAAATGCCCGAACTACCTGTGAAAGATATAGAAGATGAGTACTGTGGTTTTCGGATTATACACACACCGGGACATACCGACGGAAGCATATGCCTATATCATCCGTCTGAAAAAATATTGATCTCTGGAGATACCGTTTTCCCCGGGGGCGGTGTGGGGAGAACGGACCTGCCCACGGGCAGCATGAGCGAGCTGGTCAATTCTGTAAAAATGCTCACGGGATACCAAGTGGATTCCATATATCCTGGACATATGATGGCAGTCGAGGAAAACGGAGACAAGCACATCGAGTTATCCTTGCGAAACATATCTTATCTGTGAGATGATAAAATGGAGATAAAATGCAGTGAAAAAGAATGCAGCAAAGATTGTGAAGAGGGAATAGTCTCCATGGCCAACGAGGTGTTGGATATGGGGGAGCTGATAGTGTATCCGACAGAGACACTCTATGGTCTCGGGGCGGATGCTACCAAGTCCGAATGTATACGCAAGGTGAGGATGGTAAAGGGAAGCCCTCTGGATCAGGGCATATCCACTGCATATTTGGATATGGAACATGCCGCCGAGTACCTGAAGGAGATCCCGGACATCGGGTGGGAACTGGGAAAAAGATTCACTCCTGGGCCGTTGACCATAGTTTTGGAAATAGACGGGAGGACCGAAGGCATCAGGATACCGGACCAACCCCTAGCTAGAAAGATAATAGAGGATTTCGGACCTATAACTGCCACCAGTGCCAACAGGCATGGTTTCGTTTCTCCCGGCAGGTATATTAGGAAGCCTTAATAAAAAACGATCTCCTTTTTTAAAACCTAGTTTTTTCAAAGCATTACCAAATTTGTTG
>JAWOAU010000077.1:0-7261 GCA_046498385.1 Thermoplasmata archaeon
CGAGGCGCAGGCGGGGATTCTTGTCAGGATCGGGGTCGCCCATCTTCGCGGCGACGGTGAGCTCCTTGGCGGGCTTGGCGATGACACGCTGATCGGCGCTGTCTGGGATCCCGAGGCCGAGGAACCCACCGACCTTGACGGGCGCGATTACCTCAATGGCGGCTAGACTAATCAATTATGCAACACAGCAAATTTTTTAGCATAGTATAAAACGTTCTTTGCCCCTACCTCACGCTCTATGACTACAATATGTTGTTTTTTCAGTCCAGTTTTAATCTTTGCAAGTATTTTTTTCGTTTTCAACATACCTATTAAGATATTTTACCTTAATAACATTTGCGATTATAAAACCAAGTATCATTAATAGTTCCATTTCTCCTTTACCAGTGCCCTGAGTTTTTTCTTACTGAATTCTCCCACCTCGAAGGGCTGTTTTCTCATACGATGTGGAAGTGCCAATTCCGCGGCTTGTAGGATATCGTCTACCGTTGTTTTGAATCGGGATTGGTATGCTGCGTTCGTTCTAGATGCCCGGGAGATTATTATATCTCCCCTGTGACCGTCTATACCAAATTCCCTGCATATCCGACATATAAGGTCAAGCATCTCATCGGATAACTCTACAGAGGTAAGCCTTTCTTTTGCCTCATTTATATTCTGTTTCAACTCGGCATCCTTCGACTGGTACTTCCTTATCATACCCATGGGGTCCTCTAGAAAATCTCGGTTTGTCTTTATCAACTTAAGACGTTCTTCCGAATCATCTATGGTTTCAGTTTCCACCTGCAGTGAGAATCTGTCAAGAAGCTGAGGACGTAAAAAACCCTCTTCTGGGTTCATGCTGGCAACCAGCATAAAGTCGGACATGTAGTCCGTGGATATACCTTCTCGTTCCACGGTAACTGTTTTCATTGCAGCGACGTCTAGGAGAAGATCTACTATGTGATGATCGAGAAGATTAATTTGATCAATATAGAGTATGTTCCTGTTCGCCCTGGCTAAGAGACCGGGTTCGAAGGACTTGATACCGTCCTGAAGTACCTTCTCCACATCTATGGTTCCAATCAACCTGTCCTCTGTTATGTTGAGGGGAAGGTAGATTATATCCATCTTCTTGGTTTGGGCACGCAATTTATCGTTCTTTGCCTTTTCTTTACATTCTATGCATAGTTTTTCAGGTTCATCGGGAGAACAATTAAACTGACAACCCTGGACCACACGGATATCCGGAAGTAAATTCTTGAAAGAATTGACGGTTAGTGATTTTCCCGTGCCTTTATCCCCCTTTATCAATACCCCTCCGATGTCCTTGTTTATCAAATTCAGAACAAGAGCTAGTTTGAGTAAAGGAAGACCAACCACCGCTGAAAAGGGGAATACCTTTTCCGGGATTTGATCTTCCGTCAACATGGCATCAGTTCAACTCCCGGTTATCAAACCATTCTTCAAGAATATCATCCGAGAACTCATCGTCGTCCATAGATCTTCTTTTCACTCTATGAGGCAGTGACATCTTAGCGGCTATCAGTATATCATCAATCGTGGTTTCCACCCGGCCTTCGAAGGCTGCGTTGGCTCTTGCACCCCGTTCTATGGCAATATCGCCCCGATGACCTGCGATTTTAAAGTCCCTGCATAAATCAGCTATCACCTTTAACATATTGTTGGATGTATTCACACTAGGGATGAGCTCCTTTGCACGCTGTATCTTCCGCTTCAATTCCTCCTGTGAACCTGCATATCTAGCCCTGAACTCCTCGGGATTTGCTGTGAAGTCCTGACGGTTCTTTATAATATTCATGCGCTCTTCAATATCATCTATTCCTTTCATGTTAACGATGAGGGATATCCTATCTAACAACTGGGGTCTCAATTCACCTTCCTCGGGATTCATACTCCCTACGATGATAAAGTCGGACTGGTAGGACACGCTTATACCCTCCCTTTCCACCCTCACCTTTTTAGACGAAGCTGCATCTAAAAGAATATCAACAATGTAGTCGTCAAGGAGATTGATCTCGTCTACGTACAGTATGCCGCGGTGAGCATCCGCAAGCATACCCTGTTCAAAGACACGCTTGCCCTCACCTAATACCATCTCGATATCAAGACTCCCCAATAGTCTGTCTTCGGTTACATTTAAAGGTAGGTCGATCACCTTCACCGGTCTCTCGTATGATTCAAGGGACCCCTGCTCCAGCTTGGTATGACACTCGGGACAAAGCGTATTGTGATCATTTGGGTCACAGTTGTACCTGCAGCCTGTTACTTCTATGTTTGGCAGTACCTCGGCAAGGCCTCTCACTGCCACGGATTTGGCGGTTCCCTTTTCACCCCTTAACAAAACACCTCCTACATCAGGATAAACCGCATTGAGGATCAAAGCACGTTTGCCATCGACCTGACCGATGATAGCTTCGAAGGGGAATATCTGTTTTTCCTGTTTACCCTTGGTAGAGGTTATTTCACTCTCCTCTTTCATCTTACGCACGAACTCTTCTTCCATCTCCCTCCTCATCCTCTCCTCTACCTCCGTTTTGAGGTTTTCTATCCTGTGCTCCTTTTCCATGAGCTCTCTCTTCGTTTCCTCGTAAAGATTTCGCTGGGCTTCCAGTTCGTCCTGCAATTTTACCACCTCCTCATCCTTGGTACGCAGGAATTCCTCTTCCTCCATTATTTTTTCTTCAACACGACTCTGTATTATGTTCTCAATGTTGTCTTCCTTCACCTTGAGGAGTTCTTCTAATTCCATGAGTTCTTCACCTGTCTCTTCCATCGCCTGAGTTACTTGCTCTATTTCCTCCTCTTTGACCTTCAGCGTCTCCTGCTCTTCATGAACCTGTGTTTGTAGATTTTCAACCTCACGTTCTAAATCTATGAGCTCTTCTTCCTTTGTCTTTAAAACTTCTTCCTCCTCCGCCACCCTTTCCTGCATCTGGGCTTCCTTTTCCAGGAATATTTGAAGGTTCCCCCTGCCTATTATATCCAGTTCCTCAGGATGCTCCATTATACACAGTATGTCGAAGATGATCATGACCATCAGTAGGACGAAGAAAAGTGTCATGGCACCTGTCATTGACCCCATATAGATTCTCAACCCGATGCCGCTTATCATTATGCTAGTAGGCATCAGGGAAACCATGAGGTTTAACCTCTTATCGAATATGTGCAGCAGTGCATCTGCAGAGACTATAACGGCAACCATGAACAGTATGTTGATGCTGAAATCGGCTTGGAAGAAAGGTACCAGGTAAAATACGGTGGTCAAGGTTATATCGGATATGTTGAAAAATAACATGATGAACTCCGTTATTACGAATAGAGATAGAAAAACAAAAAATGCCAATGTAACGGTGCTGAGAAGGTAGTATTTACGAAATATTTCCCAAGGATTCTTCAGGAGTTCATCGATGTCGACTATCAGCCGATCTCCTCCTCCATTTTTTCTCTAACTGCCATGGCTAGAGCGTTCTTGTTCCTCCTGTCATAGATGACTACAGCCGTAATCAAAGATGCTACCATGGCAGATATAAAAAGGGGTATTATCTGTCCCTGTATAATAGGAGGCGCGATTACCTTGGAAGCTATCGGTCCTTCGTAAAATGCCTCGGTCTGCTTCATGTCCCGGGCGGTCATCACGATGGTCTCGCCTTCCAAGGGGCGTACAACGAATCGTATTTTGATGGTGGTGTTCTCCAGGAACCAATCTGGTCCCACATATCGTTCCATGCTGCATTCCTTCCTGACCAGGTAGTCACCATCATGGTCGACGAATGCATCGATCCTGGAGGCGGTGGCCCTATCCGTTGAATCCCACTGGTAGTAGGAGAAGTTCGACAATAGGTTTTCATTGGGATCGAAGATGTGCACATTCAAACTGTAGATATCTCCTCTGCCGTTGTAGTCGGATATCAACGCTTCGATATATATATAATCATCCGCTTCCTGTATATCTATGGAAACAAAAGTCGGGGGTACGTTCAGCACACCTATACCGGTACCGTCGTTCTGTGCGACAGCGCTAGTGCTTAAAAGCACGAGCGATATGACGCATATCACTATCACTAGTAGGGTTTTTTTCATTTCATTTTCCCCTTATGTCTTTCCAACCATTCTCTTCGCTTACGCTCCCTCTCGGTTTCCTTCGGCCGTTTTTTTACTATCAAAAATATGATAGCAACGGTGACCGCGATTATGATCAGTATGAAAATCAGTCCGGCGGTGTTGAAACCGTTCTCTTCCTCTGTGTAGCCCTCAGGTGCAGGGCCCGTGGTCACTTCGGTGACGATTATCTCCTGATTATCGTCCCAGGATAGCATGTATCTTAGCTGTCCCACTGTATTGGGTTCGACACCCTTTACCGTATATGTTATGAGCTGCTCGGTGGCGTTGGTCAAGGGAACCGAAACCGTTTCGCCCCTCTCCCGACCATCATAAATCGTCGATTCCAAGGCGAGTTTGTCAACCGAGGACAACACGGACATCTCGGTCTCACCAGTGAGGTACATTTCAAGCTCTGTGATGTTTTGGAAGGCAACAGAAGCGGTCTCACGGTACTGGACAATCACATCTCCCACCTCGGCAAGCTTGAATCCCGGCCTCACTATCTCGATGGTTACGTAAACTGGAAATTCAAATATCTCCATAAGCTGAACCGTCGCAGGGGTGACTGGGAGTATGTAGGGTTCAGCCCTGATTCTAACGTTGATCCGAACCCTTCTTGGGCCCCATATAGGGGTGGCGAAAGATATATGATGATATCGCTCCTCGCCTATATCGATTATACCGGTGGCGTTGGTGGTGGAGATGTATTGAGACATTTTATCGTATGTAATATCAAGTTTAACAGGTATGTTACCTGTGTTCATCGTCCGGAAGTACATTCTGTCGTCACTTGAACGGAACTCCTCACCACTGAAGGGCGAGGTGGTGAAGTAAAAATCAGGAGAAGAATAGCTGATAGGTGCCATGGGTATTTCCGTGACCACCTGGTATGTCCGCTCCCAGGAATCGCTTTCCGCTTTCAATGTCCATCCTCCAGGAGTAGACAGAATCGATGTCCCAACGGCGAATTTGATACTGTGCTCATCCGTTGAGCTCATGGACTCATCGATGTAATCCCCATAGATGCATTCAAACACTCCATCGGTGTAATTCCACCGGTAGTAGTTGGTCTCGTTCTTCACCTCGGGTATGGTTTCACCAGGATACATGATAACGCTCACATGGTCCGGTATGGTATCAGCGGATATGTTCACCACGTTAAAAACACCGGAGATCATCCGGGGCTTGCCACCCACCAAGGTGGGCGAATAATCCGGGAGACATATGCTCAGTTCAACTGTCTCTTCAGCACCTGCGGACATATCGAATGCTGAAAGGGGTACACACAACATAAGTATGATTAGAGCTGCGACAAGGTTTCTGAACATGCTTTATCTCCGATTGAAATTGACTCATTGATATAAAAAATTTCCGTGGGGCACCCTTATCGTGAGTGCCCCTTTAGATACGATCAGCCGTCGTGCTCAAGTACGTAGATCACGTTGGTCCGGTAGCTATCCTCGGGTATTCCCAGGGGTATGTCGACCCACCATTCGATCTCGTTGAGTGGAACTCCTTCGTCGGAGGTGTTGACCGAGGTGGTGGTGTAGTTGTACTGACCACGAGGTTGGTTCCAGTCACCAGCTCCGCCGAGAAGATATATCGAGTTTGCTTCACCTGCCCCAGCAAACTGCTGTTCTGCGCCGTGTTGGCCGCCCTGCACGGACATGTTCTGCGCGAGTATCGTTTCATCGGTATCGATCCCGATCAGATTCGACTCTAGATATACCTTGAGACGATGATCGCAGTTAGAACTGTAGTTCACAAATTTGTTACCGCTAGTCACAAGCCCTATGGTCTGGCCTGGTGCACCGGAAGCCGAGTAGGTTCCCGGAAGGCCTGCCACGGTGAGGGATGTGAATCGGTAAACGCCGAACTCGTCGTAGGATCTGTTCCAGCCTCCCTGGGTGTCGCGGGCTTCGATCATTATATCCCAGCTGTTCGAGGTGCCCAGGGCCGCGGTCTTGTTGTAGGGATTCGTGTTCAGCTCGAAGCTACCGTCAGTACCGTTAGCGAACCTCATCTGGGGTCCGGGTATGAACTGGAAGGTAACATTGTACTCGTCGTGATCACCCGGCACAGAATTGTTCACTGACGAATGGCTGCCGGGTATCACTTCCATCTGCGCTCCGTCAGCAGTTGGCCATATCCATGTGAATGCATCAGTATCTAGATCCCATCTCACGCGGAATGCGGTGGTTCGATTCTGGTTACTTTGTGTTGGATAATCACTGTCAACACCCACCTCTCCATAATCGTACCATGCATAGAATTCCACCTCATCCAATATGTCCGTGGTATCATGCCTAACAACCACCTTGACCTCGTAAACCCTATTGGTCTGCCCGGCTGCGTTTACGTCGATCTGCTTGTTGAGTTGATCACCGGATTGATCGACCTCGAACATCTCCACGGATATGATGTGCGGGAAGTTGGTATTCACTATGATGTCATTAGAGCCTGATGTCTGGGATATCTTGAATGCACTGTCGCTACCCCAATCACCAACCGAGATGAACATGGGTGGTGAAATGTTACGGCCAGCGATACCATACTGAGCACTACCTAGGCCCGCCAAATTTGGCATCCTAGATACTTTGTGGCGTCCATGATTGTACTGGTAGAATAAACCATCATCGCTATAATTATGACCAACGATGTAGGCCTCATTGTTTCCTGCCCAGGCGGCATCCTGGAAAACATATTCCAGGGGATCATTCAACGGTATCGGGCTGCCTTTGAAGGCGGGCACCGATGTGTCGTAAACATCAACAATGTTTTCACCGACAATCAGCACGTTGTTTCCTCTTACATCCACACCATAAAGTGGATTTTCGAACAGATCACTTCCTGCATCGTAATAATCAGGAGGTGAGATTATGGCTGTGTCGATGTAGACGCTGTCGAAGGCCAGGTAGACGTTGCCCACCAGGTCCACACAGCCCACGTCGTGCTCCCGACAGACGTCCATCCCTCTGGGGCTGATGTAGGGAGCCGCGATGAGAAAATGGACGTTGCCGTCGGAGTGCAGCTCTGTGTAACCGTAATCCGTAAACCAGAACTATGAATCATCCGCAACGCGTATTCAGACGCTGGTGGTGGCTGCTGATCCCTCTGCTCCTGGCGGGCGGCGTGTGGCTGCTGCCGATATCAGGGC
>JAWOAU010000007.1:0-98094 GCA_046498385.1 Thermoplasmata archaeon
TCCGAAATTCAATTCGTAGTAGCCCTTTGCATCCGAATCGATCGATATACTTTCGCCGGTATTGGTATTCTCCAGGGTTATGGAAACACCTACAATTGAATTACCAAGCTGGTCCTCCACCTGACCGTAAACCAGGTACGGTATCGGGGGGAAAAGGTTGTTGGTACCATCTCCCAGGTCAATATCTCCCACCCTGCACTGATAGATCAAAGATTCATCAAGATCATTGTTTATGGTCATTATCAGGCTGGGATCAGGATAAAAACCATCAAGGCCCGAGCCAGCGGTGTATACCTCAAATACCAACCCATGGGCACCGAGTTCGTGATATGCCCAGTCCGCGGCTCCGCCGCTAGCATCGTAACCGATCACCTCGCCGGGCTGGCCGTAGACATAATGAGACTCTTCGTCACCCAACATTGATGTAAGGGATGTCATGTGGGAAGCCATCCCGCGATACCATTCATCATGTGGAGAGGGATCTGAGGTGTGCATGTTCGGTATGAGTAATGAACCGTGATGACTGTGAATATTGTGGTGGACTGTACGTTGCGAGAAAGCATGAACTCGCTGAGATACTTGTTCTCGTACTCCGATAAGGGCGCTTCACCATGATAAACATCTGAACCGGGAACATCGCTAGAGCCGCCACCGGCCCAGTTTATATCCCAGTTGCGATTCAGGTCTACACCTATCGCAGAGGTAGGGGTGGAATCGTTCCTGTTCTTTCTCCAACCGGCTCGGTCCTCGTAAACACCGTTACCATCGTAAGTATAACCATCTGGATTCTGGATAGGCATTATGTTGATAACCCGGTTGTTGAGCAGCCAGTAAATGGTCTCGTTTGTGTCGTACTCGTTGAGCAGCCTCCACATTAGGTAGGACGCTACCTGGGGACCGGACCATTCCCGAGCGTGCATGGAACCATCTATTAGGATCTCTGGTTTCTCATCCACCTTCACGTCTTCATCGGAAGTCAATGTCATAACCCACAGGTCCCTGCCTTCCCAACTGTATCCAATGTGGATTTTAGATGCCAGGTTGGGAAATTCTTCTACCAGATCGTCGTACCAATCGTAGAGTTCTTCAACACTGGGATAGTGGTTTGGGAAAGGATACTCCGAACGGCTAGGAGCCACTTCCGTGTAGAAATCATCATTTTTTTCGTCGAATGTAAACCCATCAACATCTTCTACCCACGTATCTGATGCTGTCTGTGTACCGTGAGAATCTCCGACAGACAAAACAAGTGTTGTAGATACGGATACCAATATCATCAAAGCGATTACAAGGGCTCCGAATTTTTTTGCGTTTTTAAACATATTTTTCCTCCTTTATAACCAAGATGTAGAACCATAAGAAACAGGGCTAAATAAAGTTGATGGTCGTTCGGTTTAATAGTTGAAACGTTTATTAGTATATTACTTCCCAATGGACTGCTTCATCTTCATCGTTATAAACCCAGTAAGCTAGGCCCGGTTCCAACTCAAAGGTAGAAACCGTTTCGGTATAAGCTATGTTGCTCTCCTCATCACCGCTGAAGTAGCCAACGCAGGTCACCTCTTCCGGCAATCCGTGATTTCCAGTGCTCTCACTGGGCGTTCCAACCATGTTCCAACCTGGTTCTAAGATAATAGTGGTACTGGTGGGAACAGTGCCTTCCACGGTAAGGACCGCATCATCGGTCATCCGTATCCATAACCCCATGCGGTGGTTCCACGTATCCAAACTATTGAAGTGCTCGCTCCTATCGGGTACGTAGGAGTACCATCGGGCAAAAGACGCGTCGTAATACCTCACCTGATCATATTTGCCTGATATACCTTTATCGGGATCTTCCAAGATGGATTCTAGAGAGCTATCCACAGGTATAAGGTTAAATGACACGAAGTTCCAGCCGCTGGATCCTCCACCGGCAGATAGGTGAATCTCAAAGGTAGAAAGTTCCGAACCGGGTTCCTGAACTGCGTCTTCGTTATCTCCTTCTAAACCATTGGTTCCAACCGCACGTACA
Source organism: Thermoplasmata archaeon (assembly GCA_046498385.1). Taxonomy (GTDB): domain Archaea; phylum Thermoplasmatota; class Thermoplasmata; order Halarchaeoplasmatales; family Halarchaeoplasmataceae; genus Halarchaeoplasma. The sequence goes on from JAWOAU010000007.1 coordinate 2,015, forward strand.
ACATACCACCAATGTACATCATCTCCCGTCCCTGCATCGATGTCGACGTAACTGTAATTGGGAACCTCTTCGGCATCTATGCTTATTATGGGTGTGTTCCATGGACCGATATCGCTCTCCGAGCGGTACACGTTGTAATGACTAACGGTATCAGGATCATCCAGGCTGGCATCCCATGATATCAAATTATGTCGGTCTCCGTCCGGGTCCTCCTGGGTTAGAAGTACATGGTCCACCCATATCTCACCTATGGCTGCATGATCACCGCCCAAGGGACCGGTATCTCCCTCGGCTTCTACATGCATCCGTATCCTAACGGTATCGACTTCCCCTACAGGTTCATAAATTACGGGCGAAGCTTCGATCCAACCAGTATCACCGGCACCAGTTTCACCGTCCAGAAACACCGTCTGCCAACCTGCTACGGTATCATGAACAAGTACTTCTACCGCAGCATGATGTACCTGGGTCGCCCAACCGGTTCCCGAATCTACTTGCACATCACGTCTGAATGCACCTGATACTGTGATCTCGTTAGAAGTAGAGGGCAAATCCTGCTCCCAATAGGAATCTTCAGCACTGATATTGCCTTCTCCTTCGGCTTCAGTCCGAACGTAGATAGAACCGCCTTCCTCATAGTTATTTTGGTCCCATCTAGCTTCACCATCATCTTCCACACGGGTCAGCTCCCAGGGTTCATAATCATCCTGAAATACTCCATTCTCTACCGATTCTAACACACCATAATGCTCAACCATGACGTTCGACGGGGGATCGGGTGGAATTCCTTCTATAGTAAAGGTTTCTTCACTGACAGCCTCATCCCAACCACCTGAAGAATCTTCCACACGGATTCTCACCATACATTCGGTACTGTGAACGTTGGGGACTTTCCAGGCATAACTTCCATGATCCGGTAGGTCCGTAGCGACGGAATACCATGTGTTTCCGGAATCGGAGCTGTACCACAGGTCGACACTTTCGATAGGGTCGCCCCCCTGTACGGTCTCCCAAGTTATAAGTTCTTCATCATTTGCTCTCCAAACCTCGCCTCCTGTGGGCGATGTTATGGTTATATTCAAATCGTCGTCTTTTGGAACCGGATCTGCTAAATGGGCCAAGGTGGCCAATGCATGTTTGGTCGTGTGAGTGACCTGAGGCATAGTGATTTTGTCGAGGGTATCGTCCTCAGAGTGATAATACGGACTAAAAACCGATTCTATGGCCAAGGTGGCGTTATAGCCTTGGTCCCAAAAAGAAGAATGGTCAGAGCGCCGTTCGGTACTATCATATATATAAGTAAAATCCAGTGAAGTATCGGGGTAAGTATCGCTAACATTTGCCATGTAATCCAGTATCCAATTGGACTGGGTATCGGCGTGGAGATTTACGGCAAGATTATCGTCTTCCGCATAACCGATCATATCGTAGTTTAATTTTGCCATAACTTTTTCTTCTTCAACGTCTATGTTTGACGCATAATATTTGCTCCCGTGTAGCCCCTGTTCTTCAGCACCCCACAGAGCAAAGCGAATCGTACGTTCGAAGGAATACTGAGACATTATTCTAGCTGTCTCAAGGGCAACTACACTTCCACTTCCGTTATCATCTGCTCCGGGTGCCGGCTCAGTTCCACCTCTGTTGTTTATACTATCGAAGTGACCTCCGATTATCAAAGTTTCCGGGACCAGGTCAGGGTTGCTTCCCGGGAGTTCAGCTATGACGTTAGTACTTTCATATCCGTCCGACGTGAAATTCTGCATGAAGGTGTTTAAACCATAGGAGCGAAACATTTGATAGGACCAATTGGCGGAATCTTCGAAGCCCGATGAGCCAGTGACCCTGGTTGGTATTCCATTCTCATCCTGAAAGTTTTGTAGGGTGTTGATATAATTAGACAACACTGCTTCGTCGACTTCATCTATCATATCCTGTACTAATTGGTCATATCCTGGAAAATTAGTGATGTCCTCGATTTTGTTTTCTTCACTCTCCTCACCTTCATAAATATGCCAAGCTACGGACAGTGGAATCAACATAGAGAGTAATAAAAACAATGAAACGAGGAGTACCGCCCATTTTAGATCGGTTTTCATTCTTATGAACCTCTTTGCATATCATACTACATTCCAATACACACTTTCGGAGGCATCGTTGTATACCCAATAGCCTTTACCCGGTTCGAATTCAAAGGCAGAGACCGTTTCGGTATAAGCTATGTTGCTCTCTTCATCACCACTGAAGTAGCCAACGCAGGTCACCTCTTCCGGCAATCCGTGGTTTCCAGTGCTCTCGCTGGGCATTCCAACCATGTTCCAACCTGGTTTCAGGGTGATAGTGGTACTAGTGGGGATAGTACCTTCAATGGTCAGAGTATCATTTTTGGTCATACGTATCCATATACCTATGCGGTGGTTCCAGTTTTGCAGATTGTTGAAGTGTGACGGTCTTCCAGGCATATATGAATGCCACATCCCTGTCGATGCGTCGAAATACATTACTCGGTCATAGCTACCGGTAATACCATCCAATATTACATCTAAAGATGAATCCACTGGAATCAGGTTGAAGGACACGAAGTTCCATCCGCCGGATTCCCCGCCGGCAAATAGGGGAATCTCAAAGGTAGAAAGTTCCGAACCGGGCTCTGGAACAATCTGTTCGTTTTCTTCTTCTAAACCATTGGTCCCGACCGCACGTACAACATACCACCATAAGATATCATCCCCAGTACCTGTACCAGGATCTAGGTAACTGTAGCTGGCGGAATCAACGGCGTCTATACTTGTTATGGGCGTATCCCATGGACCGATATCGCTCTCCGAGCGGTATACATTGTAGTGACTAACCGTATCAGGGTCGTCCGGGCTTGCATCCCATGATATCAGGTTGTCTTCCGTACCCTCGTCGGCTTGTGCGGACACGCTTATCTGATCCATCCAGAGCTCTCCTCTAGCTTCAAGATCGCCTGTCAAAACGGTATTTCCTTCGGCTTCAACATGCATGGATGCTCTTACGGCATCTACATACCCTTCTGGCGTATACACAGCTGGTTCAAACTCGTTCCAACCGGAATCCCCATCAGACGTATCTTCGTCGATGTGTACCGTTTGCCATCCTAAATCGGTATCATGAACAAGGACTTCGACCACTGAATGATTTACTTGGGCTGAACCTAAAGCCGCCGATTCAGCTTCTATGTACTTTCTAAATGCGGCGCTGATTGTTAATTCGTCGGAGGTAGGATTTATGTCCTGTTCCCAATAGGATTCTTCCGTGCTTATATTTTCCTCACCTACAGCTTCAGCAACTATATAGATAGAGCCGCCTTCCATGTATGATTCATTGTCCCATCTAGCTTCACCACCATCTTCCACACGGGTCAGTTCCCAGGGTTCATAATTATCCTGGAATACTGGGTTCTCTAGGATTTCATCCGCACCACAATGCTCCACGTTCAAATTAAGAGGTGGTGACGGGAGAATGCCTTGGATGGTAAATACCGAATCGCTCATGTCCTCGGCGGTTCTTTCTCCCTGGTCACGAACCCTTGCACGGACCATACAATCCGTACTGTGAACGTTGGGAACAAGCCAGGTGTAACTACCTGAGTCGGGAATGCCGGATGCAACAGATATCCATGATGAACCTGGATCAGTTCGATACCATAGGTCCAACGAATCAATGGGGTCATCCCCTTCGGTCGTCTCCCAAGTTATCTCTTCCTCCGTACCTGCAGTGAAGGTTTCACCTCCGTTCGGTCTTGTTAGGGAAATTTCCGGCGGATCTCCTTCCATGGTAAATTCTATATCTATCCTCTGTCCCCATTCATCTCCTATGGAGAAGTCTACGGAGGATGTTTCAACACTAACCGTGAACGAGTCTGAAGGTTCATATCCATGATCAACTAAGTTACCATAGTTCAATTCGTAATACCCATTCATATCCGTATTGATGGAAAGGGTCTCTTGAGTATCTACGTTTTCCAAAGTTACCGGTACATCTGTAACAGGGCTTCCCCCGGTATCTTCTACATTACCATACAGGATGTACGGTACAGGAGGAAATAGGTGATTGGTCCCGTCACCTAGATCTACATCCGACACCCTTGCCTGATATATCAGGGAGTCGTCAACATCCTGGTTTATGGTCATTATGTCATCCGTACCAGGATAAAATCCGCCGCCACCTGTTTCAATTTCAAATACCAGGGATTGGATTCCCAGAGCATCATAGGTCCAGTCCCCTGCACCTCCTGGGGCACTGTAACCGATTGTTTCATGGGGCTGACCGTAACTGTAATGGCTGTTTTCGTCTCCCATCCGGGACGACAACGATGTCATATGGGATGCCATACCTCGATACCAATCATCATGGGGTGAGGGGTCCGAAGAGTAACACAAAGGTATCAGCAAGGTACCTGCATAGCTGTGAATGTTCTGGTATGAATCTATGCTGTTGTCCAGGATGAAATCCCTCTCGTGCCAGTTCTCGTACTCGGAGAATGGTGCCTCGCCGTGATAATCCCCACCTCTTGGATCATCATTACCGCTTTCCCACATTATATCCCAATTGCGGTTCAGGTCTACGCCGACGGCATCGTCAGGTATGGAATCGTTCCTGTTCTTGCGCCAATTATTTCCGCTTCCTACTCCTCCGTCCCCATCATAAGTATACCCATCCGGGTTCTGCATGGGCATAACGTATATCCTGCGGTTGTTCACGAGCCAATGGATGGTTTCGTTGGTATCGTATTCATTGAGTAATCGCCACATGAAGTACGCCGATACCTGATTACCCGACCACTCCCTGGCGTGCATGTTGCCGTCAACCAAAAACCCGGGCTTGTAATCCACCTGTGTATCTTCATCCGAGGTGACCTCCAGTACCCAAAGGTCCCTGCCTTCGTAGCTTTGTCCTATATTTATCTTGGAGATCAAGTTAGGATATTCCACCTCCAGATCATCGTACCATGAATAGAGTTCACTCACACTCGGATAATGATCGGGGAACGGATATTCCGAGCCTTGTATTGTAGGGCTAAACGTAGAGTTACCAAGAATATAGACCAACATACCTTTAGCTTCCAGTGAAGAAAATATAGAAGGCTTTCCTTCGACCAGTAAACTGGTACCTTCTCTTAATATCACATTACCCCCCATGTTGTTGATCGTATTCAGGTCGTTTAGGCTACTTATGTATACTCTAGCTGAGACGATAGAGTCTTCCCGGTGTTCCAAAGAGTTAACATAGTTAGCCGAGACCGATACCAATAACACCAGCGCTATTGCGAAAACCCCAAATTTCACTGCTTTTTTCCTCATTTTTTTCTCCACCATTAAAATTGATTATATAATGATGTGAGAGGAAATAAATAAAGTTAACGGTGGTCGCAGATAAGTACAGGATTTCACATACGGTGGTATAATAACCTTCATATATGCCTATCAGAATTACTTGGATGATATGACCCTCAAGCTGTATAATACTTTAGTCGGTGAAAAGGAAACCTTCGAGCCATTAAAGGATACTGTTAGGATATATTCCTGCGGACAGACAATTTACGAAGATATGCACGTTGGAAATGCAAAAACGTACAGCGCCTGGGACGTGCTCACACGTTACCTGGAATGGAAGGGTTATCAGATCTTCCACGTGATGAATATTACCGATGTAGGGCACCTTACGGATGATGCCGATGAAGGAGAGGACAAGATCGCCAAATCCGCCAGAGAAAAAGAGCTCGAGCCCATGGAGCTTGTGACCAAACAGGTGATCAAATTCTATATCGAGATGGATAAGTTGAACATGTGCAGGGCAAACGTTTTCCCACGGGCGACGGGGCATATGGTGGAGATGATGGAGGCGGTGAAAAAGATGATGGATAACGGATACGCTTACGAGGTGAACGGTTCGGTGTACTTCGATGTTCCCAAATTTGCCGAGGACTACGGATATCCTGTTTTGGGTGGTAGGAAAGTTGATGACCTGCTGGTAGGTGCGGGTGGCAGGGTAAGCGACCAACAGCTTAAAGAGAAAAGATCGCCTCTGGATTTTGCTCTTTGGATAAAGGCCCCCCCCGAGCATCTGATGAGATGGCCATCGCCATGGGGAGAAGGATATCCAGGGTGGCATCTGGAATGCAGTGTGATGGGTGATAAATATCTAGGAAAAACCTTCGATATCCATGCGGGAGGAATCGACCACATATTCCCTCATCACCCCAACGAAAGGGCACAGAACATCGCAATGAACGATCTTGATGAAGAACCCATCAAGTACTGGATACACAGCTCTCACATCACCGTTGAAGGGAAAAAGATGTCAAAAAGCAAAGGGAACTACTACACCGTGGAGGATCTATTAAAGAAATACGACCCAAATGTTCTGCGCACCTTTTTTGCAGGCATACACTACCGCTCTCACAGCGACTTTAGCCTGGATGCGCTTGAGGAGGCGGAAATTAAGCTGGATAAGATGGAAAATACCATACGCCTTGTTCACGAAAGCCAGGGTGGAGAGAATGACGAACTTGCGGACATGATATGCCGAGTTCGAAAGGAATTCCAAGATGCCATGGATGAGGATTTGAACACTCCTTTGGCCTTGAGTAAATTGCTCGCCTTTTCAAAACAGATCAACATCAGCCTGGACAATCAAAAAGAGATGTTGGAAGAGGCGGTTGATACCCTTAAAGAATTGAGTGGGGTATTGGGAATAGAACTACAAGAAAAAAAGGAAGATATAAACGCCGGACCCTATATCGACCTTTTACTCAGTACAAGAGAGATATTGAGGAGTAAAAAGCAATTCCAACTGGCGGATAAGATACGAGACGAACTTCAATCCCTGGGTATAGAAGTGGAAGACGCCGATAACGGTTCCAAGTGGTACCGCAAATGAGGTTCATGTATTTTCAGCTGATATCCTCCAAGAATCCCATCACCGTCTTTGTTTCAGGTAGAAATTTTCCCTCGGATAACCTATCTTTGATTTCCGCTGAACACATGAATTTTCCTTCCTGAAATTCTTTTGGATCCAGATTTACCTGTGACGGCGACACGGTGACCTTGAAAAGAGATACGTGTTCTACCTCTTCGGGTATGTCCTTGACAAAGTCCCCCATATGCTCGTATCCTCCCACGGTTCCAAGCTCCTCTACCATCTCTTTTATCAGTGCTTCTTCATAGGATTCCCCTGCTGAAACGTGACCGCCCAATACAACACTTCGATAGCCCTTGAAGAACTCTTTTGTGAGACTTCTTTTGGTGACCAATATTCTATCGTCAGGTGAAAAAACAAAGAACATAACCGTCCTGTGAGGAAGCCTTTTTTTGTGTACCTCGCTCCTACTAGCGGTACCGACGATTTTGTTTTCGTTATCCACAACATCTAGCAATTCCATGGGGGCAGGAATAACGACACTATATTAAAGAAATTGTCATGAGTCCATACTTTCTCTTTTTGAGTAGTACTTGATCTGTAGGTCAACGTATCCCAGGTGCTCAAAGAATTTCATTGACTCCGGGTTGTCGCCCTCGATCAGCACCCCGATCACTTCTATGTCTCTGCTGTGAAATTCTTTTTCCATAGCTTCCACCAACCGGGTGCCGAGACCCCTGTTTCTGTAGTCCGGATGAACCGCTAGTCGATTGATCCAACCCTTCCGACCGTCATCAGTCCCAAAAACCACCGCTACCAGCTTCGAATCGTCATAGAACCCTTTCCAGTACTCCTGTTCCTCCTTAATTTCCCGGCTGACCTTTTCCTTGGTATCCCTTCCAAGGGGTTTGTACGGCAGCCCGCACATATCCCACAGTTCAATGATCCGGTCATAGTCCGTTATATTAACTGTACGAAATTCCATTGGGACCGAGATGTAAAAAATGGTTTATAACAATTATGCAAGGTTTTTGACCTAAATTCATGCTAAAGTAAGCAAAGGTATATAAAGCAGAATTGGAATAGTTATTAGGGATGAAATCGATGTACAAATTTTCAGCATGGTCTTTCAAGTTTCTGGTGTTTGTGTTTGCTATATCCCTGGGTTTTTCTTTTCTACCATATGGAACTACTGAGGGTTCCATCGATTTACCCGGTACTGAAAACAACCCTTACCAGATATCATGTTGGTACCAGTTGAATGACATGAGATATGATCTAGATTCACATTATGAACTCATATCCGATTTAAATAGAAATTCTCCGGGATACGACGAACTTGTGGATACGGAACAGGGTTGGGAACCCATAGGTAACGGTACTGCAAGATTCATGGGGATTTTTGATGGCAATTATCACGTTATCTCGGACCTGTACATCAACAGAAGTCAGGAATGGCGAACGGGATTGTTCGATTTCGTAGGTCAGAACGCGGTGATCAAAAACGTCGGTTTGGATAACGTGGAAATTTACGGAGATTGGTACGTCGGCGGATTGATCGGAGTTAACCACGGGTATGTTGAAGGTACCTATACTACAGGCAAAGTGACCGGGTTAGGTTATGATGTTGGCGGTTTGATAGGCCTCAATTACGGAAACGTAGAGATATCCTATTCCTCCGCCGACGTGACGGGAGGGGGAGCACGAGTGGGAGGTTTGATCGGAAACCATAATTACGATAGTGTTGTTAATTGCTATGCTACCGGCTCTGTGGAAGGGGCCTTTCAGGCGGGTGGATTCATAGGATGGAACCATTGGGGCTATGTTCACAGTAGTTATGCTATGGGAGCAGTTGCAGGAGGAGCAAACCTCGGCGGACTGATCGGTCAGAATTGGAGAGGTACGGTACAAAATTCATTCTGGGACGTGGAGACTTCCATGCAGGGACGAAGCGGCGGAGGCACAGGTATGACCACCGTTGAAATGAAGAACGTCGATACATTCACGGAAGTTTCAACCCATGGTTTAACTACCCCGTGGGATTTTGTAGACGATCCTAACCATGATCAGGGTGTCGAAGACATATGGGATATCGATGGAGAAATCAACCAGGGATATCCCTTCTTTTATCGATGGGGTGTGGACGAAGAGCCTGTGGTTTACGAGCTCACAATACACAGAGATGGTGACGGAGTTATCAGAGTTGACGGTGCGGAAGTCGAGATACCTTTCCGGGAGGAGTACGTCAAGGAGACGGAAGTGAATATCGAGGTGGTACCGGATGACGGCTGGAAATTTGTAGGATGGGGCGATGGTGTAGTGGATGAGGAACAAGGAATTTCAGTCGTTATGGACGACCACAAAGAACTCACCGCGATCTTTGCAGTGGATGCATGGGTTAAGATAGAGCCGGAAACACTGAATCTTAGGAGCAGAGGTAGATGGATCACCGGTTACATAGGACTGCCGGAAGCATTCCAGGGTGAAAACGATCTCATAGATGTCGACACTGTGGTCCTGAGATACCGGGAAGATGAGGTCTCTGCGGATTGGGGCAGGATACAGGGAGATGGAATACTGATGGTCAAGTTCGACAGGACCGAGGTCGGGAACATGCTTGAGCCTGGGGAAGTAGAGTTAACCGTAGAAGGTGCATTGGTCGACGGCCGACAATTTGTTGGTAACGACACTATAAATGTTATCAATCCAGGACGATGAGTGGTATATCTTTAGGACGGTTTAAAAAATCACGATTGAGACGTCGAATGAGATGGACTAACAAGAATGTTTGCGCATTCTCTACGCCCATTGATTTTCTTCGAAAAAAATGGATCCATCAGAAAGCTCACGCTTTCTAACTATCCATTTTTCGGTGAAAATGGACCCAGCGGGATTTGAACCCGCGGCCTCTACCTTGCGAAGGTAGCGATCTTCCGGTCTGATCTATGGGCCCAAACGAGTGAAACGAGTTTTGGGTCATAGATAGGCTGAATTATGATTGAGCCAATATCTATGTGCCCGAAATGAGCATCTGCGAATGGGCTAGAATAATTACATCTCTATAAGCATTTTGATAGATAATATACCCTAACTTTAAGGTGTATGATTTATTATTACAAGATAAGATGCCCAAGTCTACCAATGGAATCAAGAGAGATTTTCTTTCGTGACTAAGGAAAATCTTGCCCGAAAAGAGGGCATCAGAAGAATCGACTTCTAAAATTCAGTCACCATCTAATGTACGCGCATGGAGGTCCAGAGGAAATAGTTACAAAAAGGACAACATATCCATCGGGAACGAGGTATCGGAATGCTCCAACTGTTAGTTTAGATTACGAAGATTGAAAATCACATGCCCGAAAGAATTAAAAATGTCCTCTCAATGAAGTCCTCATGACTTTCAGAGGCTTTATATCGGTGGATGTAGAAGCGACGGCGGAAATGAAAAGATTCACGGGTGAATTGGAAAACTGTGGAGCTCCACTAAATATGGTGGAACCAGAGAATATACACATCACAGTGAAGTTCCTCGGTGACACTGAGGAAAAGCAGATCAAGGATATCTCAGAGATAACAAGATCGGTTCTCAAGGAACATGAGCCCTTTGAGATCACGATTAAAGGTGCGGGAGCATTTCCACATCTGAATTACATGAAAGTTATCTGGATCGGCGTGGAGGATTGTCCAGAATTGCAGCGGATTGCACATCAGATAGAAGAAGAATTGGTCCCCATGGGATTCTCTAGGATGGATAAGAGCTTCTCACCTCACATCACCGTTGCGAGGGTGAAAGGTGGAAAAAACAAAGAACAGCTTGCATCAGTGATAAGAAAGTACAGGGATTTAGAATTTCATACACAAAAGATAACCAAAATAAAATTGAAAGAAAGTATTTTGAAGAAAAGTGGACCAGAATATAAAACCTTGGAGGAGTACTTCCTTTAAGTGAAGGTATTAAATGCTGAATCCCACATCCGTGATCGGCTTGATCAGTTTCGCTCCTGCGATCTTCCTGCTGTATAAAGTTATAGGTGATCAGGATAAATACTTTAAACACAACAAACTGTTCTTTATGGTTGCCCTGGGAATGTTAGTGGGCATGATCGTGGGAATTTTTACGTTAACTTTGCCGTTAGATATTTTTATGATCTCACTAGGCGTGGTTATACTGCTGGAACTTACAAAATTCGTGATCCTGCTTTCAAAACCTTTCAGACTGAAGCACGATGCTACTTTTTATGGTATGGCCATGGGTATCGGTATAGCACCTATGATGGTTTTCTTGTACGGATACTTTGCAGGCCTGACTGAAATATCATTGAAAACCGCATCATTTATTGCTCTTATGTCTGTTAGTTATACATTCACTTATTCATCCACCGGTGCTTTTATAGGATACGGTTGTTACAAAGGCGAGCTTTGGAAATTCTTTATAAAGGCGGTCATCGTTTCCGGGATACACGGACTGATATTAAGTATGGTCTGGGCGGACCAATTCACAGAGGTAGGCAATTTCGCACTTCTCTTCATAGCGGTTGTATACAGCACTCTAGTACTGTTTTACATAGTATTTGAAGTAATACCAAAAACCATACCCAAAGAACTTAAACAGATAGATACAAAAAAGGTATAAATAGAAGGGAGTACCATTGATATATTTAATGAAAAGGTCCTACAATAAAGGAGCGAAGCAAAAAGAGAGGGCAAAAAAAGCTACAACTTCTAAAAGTAACGTAAAGAAAAATGTATATTCTCCTCCAAAATCACCTAGAAGGTCAAAACCACCGCGAAAAAAGAAATCTAAAGCCGTTAAAGGAGTCGTGTTGATTATAATCGCTCTTATTCTTATAATGATAACATTGCTCCCCCTGGAAAACTATATGCCTGATCTATGGGGTGGACCTGTTTATCCGGAAAGAGCAGACTTCACCATACGAAGGACTATCACAATTTCCTCCCAGAGAGAATTGAGCTATAACGTTACAGTTCCTTTCCCCGAGGATATTCCCGGAAACAATATGCAGTTCATAAACAATATAGAATGGAACGAAGAACCTGACACCCTTCATAAGTACGGTATAGAGTGGAAATCGTGGGAAGAATCCTTAGACAATGATGAGCGGGAGATCATCATTGCGTACAATGTGAATACCAGCACGGTGGTATGGAGGAAATTTAACCGACGGAACTCGGGCACGGTTGATCAGATAGACCCAGAAAAATTGGATAGATATGGTGGAAACCAATGGCAGCTCGACCAAGATAGGAACGGAGACGGAGAAAACGATTGGATGATACAGCCGGAACATCCAGAGATACGTGGCTTGGCCGAGGCCATCACAAAAAATGAGGCGACACTGTACGGTAAAGCACAAAGCATATATGACTGGATGCAGAGAAATATGAATTATGAGCCGGGAGGGATGAGTGAACTCCCGAAACATGCCATATGGACGTTGGAAACCCAGAGAGGTGATTGTGACGAGTGGTCATTCCTGTATATATCATTGGCTAGAGCGATAGGGATCCCCTCCTGGATCGAACTAGGAGTATTATATGACCGGCTGAGTAATCAATGGGGGGGTCACGGATGGGTTCGACTGCAGTATGTTTCGGAAACGGGGGATACTGGTTGGGTGAACATAGACACGGTCAACAAACAATTCTTTGCTCGAGATGCCATGAGAATAACCTCCTATGTGGACGATGGAAACGGAAGTCATCTAAGCGACTACTATCACTATGTTTCATACAGTTACACAGGAGGTAACCCTGGTTTCCAGATTTCAGAGGAATATGAAAACATAGAAATGGATTCGGAAGGGCGAGTTTATTTAGGAGAGGGATACGGCATCCCATGGCTAAGTGCATCTGTTATGCTACCGGTAACTATGATGGCGGTTTTAATATATTCATTTAAAGAGAATATTAAAAATGGTAAATACAGGGAGATGGAAAAATAATATATAGCTCGAACATACTCCTCGTTCATCATTCAGTGCATGATAAACTGTGCATATAGGGGTGTAACGAATGCCAAGACCGATAATGTACAATACGTTAAGAAGGCTCAAAGAGGAAAGCGAAGTAGATCTGTGTTACTTGATAAGCAAAAAAGGCGAGGTCATAGTCGGTTTTGGAGATATTAAAAAATCTATGGTAAATAGCTTTGGTACCCTAGTGGCAACGATATACGGTGCTTCCGTACAAACTAACAAAATACTGAACGAGAAGTTCCCAAAAAAAATTCTACTAGAAGATTTCGGAGGGTTCATGGCCATCAATCACGTGGATGATGATCACTGCATCGTGGTTAGATACAAAAAGAAAAAAGATATCGATGCAATTGAAAAGGCGATAGAAAACGCCGCTTGGACTTTGTCCCAGGAGCTGGAAGAGGATTAGTAAAATTAGAGAAGTTGAGAACTTTAAAATCATTGGATTGCTCAGAGGTGATGATTTTTTCCGAAGATATAGGTTACCGTAAGTCGGATGAGAGGATATATCTCCATACATTGGATAAGATAGGGAGTGAGCAGTGTAGGGATGCGCACCTGTTGGATAAATCATCAAAGAGATGTGCTAGAGGAGAAAAATACCGGACATAGAGATCACAGAAATATGTCAACTATTGAGGTTTGTGACTTAAAGAGGGTTGATGACTGATGAAAACATTCAAAAAACCGTCGGATGGAGACTTGAAAAAGAAGCTCAATCCTAAACAGTACGAGGTGACCCAAAACAAGGGAACCGAACCAGCATTCAGAAATGAGTACTGGGACAACAAACGCGAGGGTATCTACGTGGACCTGGTTTCGGGAGAAGTTCTGTTCAGTTCCAAGGATAAATTCGATTCAAGGTCTGGATGGCCGAGCTTCACAAAGCCGCTTGAACAGGCCAATATCGTTACCCAAAAAGAAAAGGGACTCTTGGACCGGAGGACCGAGGTGAAGAGCAAACATGCTCAATCCCACCTAGGTCACCTTTTCAACGACGGACTACTTCCGAATGGGAAACGCTACTGTATGAATTCGGCGGCCCTGAGATTCATACCTAAGGAAGATCTAAAGGAAGAAGGTTACGGAGAATACCTTTACATTTTTGATGAGTGATCCTTCAAAACGGATCGATTCCCTGTATTTCCCTTAATGTGGAAGAATGATCGATATTGTGGAATGTGGTCCTCGGATTTCAAAGGGTCAGTTTTGCACTATAAATTCCGACCAATCAACATTTCCCGGTTCATATGGACATGTTTTCCCTCCCAGAACATCGATAACACTTTGAGATACATCTTCCGGGTTCATGTAAGATGTGTCTATCTCGTACACCTCCGTATCTTTTTCCAAGGCTTCGATCAAAATAACGTCTAGCATCTCGGACTCCAGGTTCTCCTTCTTCTTTTTCTCACTCCATCCCTTGCTTTTCATTCTTTTTTTCAACTGCTGCGGAGAACAGCGGAGAACGATGGTGATCGGTAGTTCCAGATGGTGGGAAAGGTGACCTTCAACTATATCGTGATACGGAGCGGTGGAGTATAAGTCTATCATTTCATCTATATCCACCATGTAAGTATCTCGGCAGGGGTCCCTTTCCCTACTCAACCCTTTGTCGTGGATGAATTTGTTGAGGTCGAGTATACGGAACCCCTCTTTTTTTAATATTTGAGAAACAGAGGTCTTTCCGACCCCAGGTGTGCCTGTGATAGCCGCCTTCGAAACCATGTCCTTGAATTGATTAAACGGTATATTAGCCTTGAGGTTTACTTTCGGCTATCACCCCCATGTAGATATTTATATAGGGTGAATACATTCCTTTCACCAGCGAAGGAACATGATAAAGAATTCACCGGAAAAAGAACTGGACATACATTCGGTTTCCTCACTGAACAAGTATGTGGAAAGCGTACTTAAAAGTGAGCCCACGCTCCGTAATATATGGGTGAAGGGTGAAATATCAAACTTTACCCACTATCACAATCGACACATGTACTTTAGTTTAAAGGACAAGGACAGCGAACTGAGCTGTGTCATGTTCTACAATGCAAACAAGGAGATGGATTTCAAACCCACCGAGGGCCAGGAGGTGATCTGTAAAGGTGATGTAGGTTTTTACCATCCTAAAGGAAAATATCAATTTGTTATTCAAGAGATGGTGCCCGATGGTATCGGAAAACTGTACCAGGCTTACGAGAAACTCAAAAAGAAATTAGATCGGGAAGGGTTTTTTTCTCCGGAATACAAAAAACCACTGCCTTTTTTGCCAAAACGGGTAGGAATAGTGACCTCATCGGATGGAGCAGCTTTAAGGGACATCCTTAATATATTACACCGAAGGTATCCTAACGTTAGCGTGTTGATATCCTCCACATCCGTTCAGGGAAAGGGTTCCCCCGAGAGTATAGCTAAAGCAATAAAGTTGATCGACCGACAGGACATAGATGTGATGGTAGTAGGACGTGGAGGAGGCTCCATAGAGGACCTTTGGAGTTTCAATGAGGAGGTGGTGGCTAGGGCGATATTCCAGGCCAAAACACCAGTTGTTTCCGCCGTAGGTCATGAAACCGACGTACTTATATCTGACTTCGTTGCCGATAAAAGAGCACCGACTCCTTCCGCCGCCGCCGAGCTTGTCGTACCTGACAAAAATAGACTCAAAAACAAAATGAAGGATGAGAAAAAACGAATACTATCGTCGTTGAAAAATGTCGTTGCGGAGGGTAAGAACAGACTAAAAAGGATAACTGAATGTCTAGTATTTACCCATCCTGAAAGGTTTTTAGAGGAGCACGAGCAAAGATTGGATGACAGTTTATCACGGCTGCAGGAAAACGTCGAAAGAAAGTTAGAAGCATTGGAAAATGATTTGAAACTTCAGAGCGAGAAGCTGAAGGCCATGGGCCCGGTATTGACCATGAAGAGAGGTTACTCCGTCGTACTTGACAGTAACGATAAAGTGACAAATTCGATCCGTAGGATAAAGACCGGAGACATTTTGAACATTAAAATGAAGGACGGATCGGTTTCGGCCGAGGTAAAAGAGGTGAAAAAATGGAAAATGAAAAAGTAAAGAACAAAGGATTTGAAGAGTACATGTTGGAACTTGAAGAGATAAACAATCGACTTGAAAGGGAGAAGGTGTCTTTGGAAGAAACCCTTGATCTGTATGAGAGGGGGATGAAGTTGATCGAACTCTGCACTAAAAAACTCAACGAAGCTAACGGGGAAATAAAAAAGATAATAGAAAGAGAATCCGGAGAAGTCATAGAAGATTTCGAAGGCTAATTGTACCGCCATGCAAATCCTTCGAAAGGTTTTAAGCAGAATAGTATATTATAATGCCAATGAGAGATGAGGTAAGGGTTATAAGGAGCCCTGAAATTGTTAGTATATCTCTGGAACCCACAAGGACGGAGATACTGCGTATATTATCCGAAAGGGATATGACTGTAGTAAAACTGGCCGTTCGGCTAAATAAACATCCCACCACTATATACAGACATATTAAAAAGCTTGAAGAAAACCATTTCGTTAAAGTTTCGGGAGTTAAATGGAAAAGTCACAGTTCGGAATACGTTTACGGGAGGACCGCAAGGTTGTTTGTTCCCGGCTGTGGATACCTGAACGGTAACGGCAGAAACGATTTGAAGTTGACTTGGAGTGAAAATCAGACTAGAAGGATTATCGATTATCTAAAGATGTTAGGATACAATGACAACTCCGAAGATATCGAAAAGAAAATTCACAAATTGTTTTCAGAGTTGGACGATATGTGCCTCGAGAAGATTGAGGAAATCAAAGACCATGACGATGTGACCTATCTGGATTGTCTGGCATTGAAAAAAATACTTTTGTTACATACCCTGGTTCATTATAAAGATGTGAGAGAAAGAGTCGAATCTGTTTTTCTGAATATCGAGGATTCAAATCGATAATTCATCCTCAAAAATATTATATATCCCTGTGTGGTTGCTCCTTTTACCAAAAAACAATAAGAGGGAATAAAAATGAATGTAAAAAAGAAGACAAGACTGCTATCTTTGTTCCTGTCTTTCGTGTTGATTATCTCGGTTGTATCTGTCGCCGTGGTAGTCAATGCTGAGACTGAAAAAAAGATAGTTATGGTTGAGTTGAAAAGCGATCTTGAGACCACGGGTGTTGAGATACTAGAGACATATCCTAGACAAGCCCTAGTACGTATAGATCAACGGCAGAGGACCAGCCTTGAGGACTTGGGTATTTCGGTCGAAGAGCTACCTGGTAGAACGGAGATGACGATAAAACAACATCAGTTTGATATAAATGGAGGATATCCAGAATTTGAAGAAGAACTGATGATAGATAACTATGAAGAAGGAGTCGCTGGACTCCATATAGTACACACACTCGGCCCCGTACACCCAGAGTGGAGAAGTTCTTTGGAATCAATGGGTGTGGATATCATAAACTACGCTCCAAACTACGCTTATGAGGTCCGAATGACCCCCGAGGTTGCTAGTGAAGTTGAAGATATGTATTTTGTTGACTGGGTAGGCATATACCAACCCGGCTTCAAGCTAGCGAGAAGCCTGACTTCGGGCATCGTGAGTCTCAGTTTACTACCAGGAACAGATATGGACACCGTCGAAGCCATAGGAGATATCGGTGATATCTTATCTTATTCACAAGGACCCCTGGGCGGGACCATGCACCTTTATGTGGACAGTATGGATTCCCTAACGGAACTAGCACAGCTTAATGATGTGTATTATATCGATAACTACGTAGAACCCCAGCTTCACGACGAGATGGCTAGCCAGATAATCGGCGGCGGTCTTTGGAAACTTGATGACGATGATGATCCTTTCACACCCTACCGTGCTTACGGTGACTACGGAGCCTATGTGAATCAGAAATTCGGGCTTTCCGGTGAAGGTGTAGTGATCGCCGTGGCGGATACTGGTCTTGGAAACGGGACAGTAGGCAATACTGGTCATGAGGATTTCACCGGCCGTGTGATCGGCGGTCATGGTTGGGGTGATGATCCCAACTATTGGGTCGATAATCACGGACACGGAACACACTGCGCTGGTTCCGCAGCTGGAGATACCCATGGCGGTACTGAAGAGGAAATGGAATTTGCTCCTTATTATAAGGGACAGGGTCTGGCATACGGCTCTGAGCTATACAGTGCTAAGATATTCGGTGAAGATGCTGAATGGATCGGTGGTTCGGATTACTATAAGATAGTTCGAATACCCAAACAGCTGGCGGATGCCTATGTACATACGAATTCTTGGGGTGGAGCCGTAGAAGGTACATATCCCTCGTCTTCTTCCGAATTCGATATGGCAGTCCGTGATGCCGATAATGATACTGCGGGTAACCAGCCCATGGTGATCACCACTTCCGCAGGTAATGATGGACCCGCTGAAATTACCATCGGTGCCCCCGCAACGGCCAAGAACGTTATCACAGTGGGAGCGACTCATAATTTCAATCTTGATGCGGGTGTTTCCAATCCAGATATGATGGTCGGCTTCAGCTCAAGAGGCTGGACAGTTGACAATCGTGTGAAACCGGATATAGTGGCACCAGGACACGGAATATCATCCACCATGCCTACAGGAGGATACGCCACCATGAGCGGTACATCCATGTCTAATCCTGCAGTTGCGGGAGCTACTGCAGTTGTAGTGGGATGGTATGAAAATTTATATGGTATAAAACCCAGCCCGGCGATGGTTAAAGCTATGCTAATCAACACCGCCTATGATATGGATGACGAAAACGGCAACACCGGACCCATACCCAACCGTGATGAAGGTTGGGGAATGGTGAACTTGCCAGCCCTTGTTGACGCACCGGTAGAATACATGTTCGAAGATCAGACGGAATTGATAACCACCGGAGATGAGCACGAATACACCATTACATGGGAAGATGACCTCGTACCCCTAAAGGCATCCCTGGTGTGGTCTGATAAATATGCACTTAGCGGAGATAATTTGACTCTCAAAAACAATCTTGACCTGGAGGTAATAGCACCTG
Source organism: Thermoplasmata archaeon (assembly GCA_046498385.1). Taxonomy (GTDB): domain Archaea; phylum Thermoplasmatota; class Thermoplasmata; order Halarchaeoplasmatales; family Halarchaeoplasmataceae; genus Halarchaeoplasma. Next base: position 20,926 of record JAWOAU010000007.1, read on the forward strand.
ACGGAACGACCTATTACAGAGGCAATGCCTTCCCGGTGGATGAGAACAACATCAGTACCCGTTCCTTCACCTCTGCTGATACCGATGCTATGCCTGAATTTGATCAGAACGATGACGGATGGGACGATGTCAATAATGTTCTGAACGTGTACATAGACCCAGATGAACTAGTGCCGGGAGAATATACCGTACGCGTAATCGGTACTAACGTTCCAGAGGATGCAAACAATGATGGAGAAGCTAACCAGGATTATGCACTGTTCATGAGCAATGCCATAGAACCAACCGAACTCTCCATTACATTGACTTCTCCCGAGGGTGGAGAAACATGGAAATATGGTGACGTGGAAAACATTACATGGGAAGCATCATCGGGATCGGTACCAATACCCGGAGACGGTGTGGACTTGTTCTATACCCTGGATGAAGGTGACACATGGGATGTTATCGCAACCGGTTTGCCTGCTGTAGGAACCTACTCATGGGCGATACCTGACAGACCGACCACAACTGCCCGCGTAAGGGCGATTGTGCGTGATACGGCTGCCAACTCAAGGCCCCATACCAGCAGGCAAATAGATATAATCGGAACTCCCCCTGCATCTCCCACAGACCTGGGTGTGACCAATTATCTTGGACAAGCCGCCCATGTCGTAGACGATTTCCAGGATGGAGATTACACCACAAATCCCGAGTGGACGGTATTTGACGGGGGTTGGTCAATCGAACAGAAGGACGGAGTGAGATGGCTGGAAGGAATAGGAAGCATATCAACTCCATCAACACAAGCATACGGCAGATGGGAATGGGACTTCCAGTTTGTAAGGACAGATATGGTAGGAAGTGACATACAGGCCATGAGGTTCTATTTAATTCAAGATACGCCTGATCCGGGATCATCCCAATTCAGCGGGTACTATGTTATAGTAACCGGGGATGTAGGAGGCGGAGAAGGTGCTATGAACCTATGGCGGTTTGACAACGGTACAAACCCTGCAAGCCCGTTGATTTCCGTTACATGGGATATGAATACGGACTGGAACACGTTGGCCGTTGAAAGGGATGAACATGGAGTATTCACTATTTATCACAACGATAAATGGATGGCTAGTTCACTACCTGATAACACCTATATAACATCTCAATATATCGGCTTCAGGCATACTACCCCTGAGCCAACGGACAGGCACAGGGTGAGCGAGATACGCTCGGTAGAACAAGTCGAAGGAGACACCCATAATCTCGTGAAGTGGGATAGGAGCCCGGATGACGGTGTAGGCAGGAACAGTGTTTCCTACTACGAAGTTGAACGGGCCGTATCTGATACTGGTCCTTGGCACATAATCGATACCGTAAATGCGGATGGATCAGAAGCATACTCTGTCATGGACTTATATGCCGGTTCCCATGATAACATTTTCTGGTGGTACAGGGTCCGTGCGATAGACATCCATGATCTATATGATGAGGTTGCAGTGCTGCCGCGACAAGAACCTATTCCAGCGAATTTAACCGTTGAGATAACATCACCTGAAGACGGTCATAGATTCAACACGGATAGTGTGACAGTCCAATGGCAAAGTTCTGGAGAAGTTGAATACTATAATTTGTACCTCGATAACGGTGATTCGATATTCAAACTGGAACGTAGTCACAACTTCATCGACCTGCCCTACGGTGCTTACGAAGTGACAGTTGAGGCGGTAGGACCCAATGCAACTGCGTCGGATACAGTGTCATTTATCGTGGACACATCCGTGACCCCTGTGGAGATAACGAGTGACAGCGGAGGAATCACCTTCGAAGAGAGTTTCGTCATTCAAGGTGTGACTGAACCATCGGCCACCGTAGAAATCAATGGAATAGCTGTGGATGTAAATGCTACCACTGGTGAGTTCGAATACGATGTAAACTTAGTCAATGGATTCAATGCGTTCCACGTGACTGCTATCGGTGAAACGGGAATACCAGGATATGTTTCCGTTTACGCACTGTATATGCCGGATATACCGGATATATACGATAATATCGACGACCTCCAGACGCAGATAGATGATGTTCGCTCGGATATCGATGCAATCGAAAATCTGATCTCAGATTCCATCGATGACCTTGAAGGCCAGATTGCAGAATTGAATGCAAGTTTACAGGAACAGATGGGTGATATAGTAGATCTGGAAAACCAGATAAACGCCCTTCACAACGACATGAACGCAGCTATCTCGAACCTACAGAGTCAGATAAACGGCCTTAACACCCAATTGGAATCACTTAGGGCGGACCTTCAGGCGGCACAAGACGAGATGGATCAACAACAGGAACAGTTAGATGATCAGGACAACAATATCAGCCACCTGCAGGATGAGATAACTGCATTGGAGACAGTCATAAACAATCTAACCGGAGACCTAGAGTCCCTTGAAATAGATCTGGAAAGCGAGATCACTGCAGTCAGCAGCCAACTTCAGACACACCGAGAGATGCAGGAAGAATTGGATGCAGATCAGGATGCCGAAATAAGTTCAGCGGCTTCCATGGCAATGATCGCGTTGGTGGTTGGTATTCTTGGATTGCTTCTTGGTATTGTTGCTATGACTACAAAGGGTAAAAAGTCTGGTGCGGTTTCCGAGGCGGAGCCCTTCGAACAAGATTTGGAGGATGAACCGCTCTATAAAGAGGATGACGAAGAAATCGATGACGACGACATATTCTGAACCCACCCCAAAACCCTTTCTTTTTTAATTTTTTAAAACGATATCGGAGTTTATACTCCTCGTTATCAAACAATTTTTTTCTGCCAATCTCAGTGCCTTTTGTATTTTATTGTTATCGTTGCGGGATTTAACCTTCGGCGATAATATGATCTTTGTGATCATCATTTTGTCGTTTACCTTTTCCAGTATGCCTTCTGTATGAAGTTCGAAATCCTCTATATCTAGTCTCATCTTTCTGCACATCTCTTGGAAGGTGATGGAGTAGCACATAGCAACCGCCCCTACGAAAGCATCTTCGGGGTTCATCAATTCATCTTTCCCGCCGAACTCACTAGGCTTATGGAAGTCAAAGGAATAACCGCAATCCAGTTCCAAGGTACCGTGAACGTTCTCTTTCGAACTCCATTTGATTTTCGATATGTAACTGTAAGTCATGGTTTGCCAATAACATCGACGCGGATTTAAAATTAATGGGTTAAGTACCGGTACCCAACGTACTAGGAACGGATTACTTCCCGGTGAGATAATGGAGGATGTTTAATCAAAAGATTTATTACTCACTTTAATGTCCTCCGAAGAGAATGGAGAGGAAATCATGTACGAAGTGAGGTTCCACGGACGTGGAGGACAAGGGGCGGTAACCGCCGCCAACACCCTGGCAGATGCGGCGTTTAGGGAAGGAAAGGACGTTCAGGCCTTCCCCATATTTGGGGTAGAGCGCAGAGGCGCCCCTGTAGCAGCCTTCACAAGGATAGACGAAAAGCCTATAGACATAAAGACCCAGATATATGAGCCCGATGTAGTGGTGGTTCTGGACACTAGTCTTCTTGATGTCGTAGATGTTACCAAAGGACTGAAACCCGACGGAAAGATAATTTTGAATAGTGCAAAGGAACCTTCGGCCTTCGATTTTGGCGGTGCCGAAGTTTACACTGTCGACGCAACTCAAATAGCTGTAGACAACGGATTAGGGACCGAGACTAATCCCATAGTAAATACATCTATATTGGGTGCATACTCCAGAGTGGTCGGTAATGTAGAGTTAGAATCGATCTTTGAGGCTATAGCGGATAACGTTCCGGTAAAAATAGAAAACAACAGGAAGGCCTCTAAAGAGGCTTATGAAGAAGTAAAAGGAGTTTGAGAACATGGCTGTCAAGATAACTATAGGCGCGATAAACAAGAAACATGGTAGTTCGAAAGAGTATAAAACTGGCAGTTGGAGGACAATGTGTCCGGAGGTAGACCTTGATAAATGCATTTCGTGTTATAAGTGCTACGATTACTGTCCAGACGGAGCTATCAAAAAGACTGATGAGGGAATAAAAATTGATTTGGATTACTGTAAAGGGTGCGGCATATGTGCTAATGAATGCCCTGTGAAAGCAATAGTCATGGTCAAGGAGGAAAAGTGATAATATGGGTGAACAAAAAGCGATGACCATAAAGGGAAACATGGCAACAGCCATGGGTGCTAAGCTGTGCAGGCCAAACGTGATACCTGCTTATCCCATAACACCATCCACACTGTTCCCGGAAAAGATGTCTGAATTCGTGGCGGATGGGGAACTGGACGCTTCTATGATCAACGTAGAGAGTGAACATTCGGCAATGAGTGCATGTATCGGGGCTTCGGCTACTGGAGCACGTGTGTGTACCGCATCGGCTTCTCAAGGCGTCGCATTGATGCATGAGATGCTTTTCGTTGCATCGGGTATGCGTTTACCCATAGTAATGGCTGTTGGTAATAGGGCACTTTCGGCACCGATCAACATATGGTGTGATCATCAGGACACTATGGCATCACGGGATTCCGGTTGGCTGCAGTTCTATGCGGAGAATAACCAGGAAGGACTGGATCTAGTGATAAACGCCTTCCGGATCGGTGAAGATGAAAGAGTACTGCTACCTGTGATGGTGGGTATAGACGCCTTCGTGCTTACGCATACTATCGAAGGTGTAATGGTACCTGCTCAAGAAGATGTGGACGATTTCTTACCGTCCTACAGGTCTCCTCAAGGCACACTAGACCCCAAAGAACCGGCAACCTTCGGTTCATTCGGTACCCCTGAGTATTATCAGGAATTCAAGCAGGCACAGGTAGATGCCATAGACATCAGTAGAAAGGTCATCGACGAGGTTTTCGAAGAGTTCGAAGATAGATTCGGTAGAAAGTATAACAAGATAACAACCTATGACTGTGAAGATGCTGATATAATTCTGCTGACCATGGGCTCCATGACAGGGACAGCAAGGGAGTCGATCAAAAAGCTCAGGAGCGAAGGGAAAAAAGTGGGGCTCATCAAGCTGACGGTATTCAGACCTTTTCCCATTCAAGAGTTAACCAATGTCCTTACCGATGTAAGAGGTGTTGCGGTAATCGACAGAAACATATCTCCAGGGGGTTTCGGAGCCGTGTACTCCGACCTGGCGGCCTCCTTCGCCAACCACAAGAATAGACCGATAATGAAAAACTTCATCGTCGGTCTCGGTGGAAGAGAAGTCTTCGTGAAGAACTTCGAGGAGATATACGAAAAGACCAAGCAAGCGGTTGATGCAGGAGAGGTAAACCAGAGCATCGAATGGATGAATGTTAACAAGGATGTATTGGAGTGATAATATGACGGAACAAGATTTGGAATTATTTGCGTCGGGACACCGAGCCTGTGCCGGATGTGGAGAAGGTACTGCGGTGAGACAGATACTCAAGGCCGCCGGGCCTAACACCATAGCAACCATATGTACGGGATGCCTTGAAGTGATATCCACCGGATATCCGGAAACCGCCTGGAAGATACCACTCATTCACGCGGCTTTTGAAAACTCAGCAAGCGTGGCAGCCGGTGTTGAAGTCGCCCTCAAGGAACTAGATAAAAAAGAAGGTATAAACGTGATCGCCTTCGGCGGTGACGGCGGAACCTTCGACATAGGTTTCCAAGCACTATCAGGTATGTTGGAAAGGGGACACGATATTACTTACGTATGTTTAGACAACGAAGCCTACATGAACACGGGGATCCAGAGATGCAGTTCGACACCCTACGGAGCAAGCACAACGACTTCACCGGCGGGTAAACTCAGTATCGGTGAAAACAGGCCGAAGAAACCCATAGCAGCCATCTGTGCGGCACATGGGATACCATACACGGCTACCGCTTCTATAGCATACATAAACGACCTGAAGAAGAAGGTAAAGAAAGCTATAGAGACTGAAGGTCCGGCTTTCCTACACGTATTCGCACCCTGTCCGACCGGTTGGAGGCACGGCAGTGATGATACAATCGAGATCGCTAGACTAGCGGTAGAGACAGGCGTGTTCGTTCTTTGGGAAGCTGAAGATGGTGACATATGCAATCTTAAGATTACCCAGAAACCGAAGAAGAGGAAGCCCGTGGAAGAATACTTGAAGCCTCAGAGGCGTTTCAGACACCTTTCTGAGGAGCACATAAAAAAGATACAAGAGGATGTTGACGAGAAGTGTGAAAAGTACGGCTTCTAATCCATATCTTCAAAACCTATTCACTAATTTTATTTTTTTATATGATTCACTCAGTATCTATAGAAAAAGAAACACCGAGTCCCTTTAAAGATGCGTGGACTTTATCCGCGAACCATATGGCATCCGATACCGTTGCTTCGTTGTTCCACTTGTAAACCATATCATAATCTCCCTTCTGTGGCTCGAAACCAAGCCCATAGAGTATGTCTACGACTTCAGACGGCTTTTCTCCATCACTGTGAAACACCAGTTTGATATATGTTTTCATGATGACCAGAAGCAATAAGCTATCCGTTCCTATTAATCTTTTTGTTTAGAATCTAAATAACCTTTCCCAATGATATACATCTCAGAACTAGTGTTTCTAGAGGCTTTGGGCGAATGGCATTTAACGAATTTGAAATGCTTCTTTACATCTTTAAGCAGGTCTTCGAAGTCTTCTCCCTGGAATACCTTGACTACAAAACTTCCGTTCTCTTTCAGCGCCCAGTGACATACCTGAAGTGCCGAACGAGCGAGGTAGACCGAACGCGCCTGGTCTAAACTGTAGTTACCGCTGATGTTAGGTGCCATATCTGAGATTATTACGTCTACCTCTCCGGCGATCAAAATTATACGCCGGACTTCCCTCTCCTTTGTGACGTCGGCCCTATACTGTTCGACACCCTCTATATCCCTCATGCCCACTATATCGACGGCCATAACATTTCCGTCTCCAACAACCTCAACTGCATATTGACTCCAACCTCCGGGCGCAGCACCCAGGTCGAGAACGGTAAAATCCGGTTTGAATATGCTGAACTTATCGTCTATCTGCTTTAATTTGTAGACCGCTCGAGAGCGATAACCTTCTCTCTTTGCACGGCGGTAGAACCCATCTTTTTTGTTGTAAGCACACATGAACACTCTATACTTTATCTTTTCACGTACTTAATATTTGTTGGGTCAAATTGATATTTATAGTGGAACTCGTAATTTTTTGAACTAAGTTACCAGTTCCATCTCTCGTTTCGGAATTGTCGCTAGCAATTCCAAATGTACGATGAAAACTATCAGTTTCAGGCCAGAAGCCAATGGCTCTATAAGAAAACAAACAACCGAGTCATTGACTATATTAACGAAAAGTCTTTTATCCTTGTATAAATACTAAGAATACATGCGTTCTAGAGATTCCTTTGAAAAGGTCATGAAAAAGATAAAGAAAGTAAGGGAACCAGGGGAGCCGCCTGAAGAGCCTATGGATTCCCTAGAAGGTTACATTTGCGACCTTTGCAAGGATACCACGGAGAAAAAGAAGATAATTCAGTGTGGATTCTGCGGACGTTGGGTGTGTAAAGAAGAGTGCTGGGATACGGAAATCCGTGCTTGTGTAAGCTGCACTGGATTGATACTCCTTGCAACTTCAGAAAAGAGAGAGGAATAATATGACATCAGAACTCAAGGATGTAGTAACTCTATTGGATTGGGAAGACAGGATGAATCGGTTTCAGGAGAAGGAAGAAAAATCAGGAGGCTTATACATCATAGCCTTTTTGCTGGGAACCCTTTTCGGAATGGTTTTAATTGAGTTGATAATGCCCAACCTAATAAACTATGGTATGCAGGTGTTTCCATGAAGATATTGTTGATACACTCTGATTATTTGGAGTACGAAGTAAAGAAGAATACACCGGTGGCTGAAGATATATCTGAGAGTATGAAACAAGGTCGGATGGAGGAGTGCCTTTCGATTTTTACTACAGTTGAAAAAAACGATGAAGGTAGAGAAAAGAAAGTTGCGGACAAAGGCGTGGCTGAGATCGAAAAGGTGGCGGAGCAACTGGGTGTTGAAAAAATAATGCTGTATCCTTATGCACATCTCAGCCCTGAACTATCATCTCCTGACACCGCCGTGGAAGTACTGAAGGAGATGGAGACAATCCTATCCGAAAGTTACACCGTTCACCGTTCACCCTTCGGTTGGTATAAAGCGTTCAAGTTGAGCTGCAAAGGCCATCCTTTATCGGAATTATCCAAGGAGATCACCGCAGAGGGAGGTACCCGGGAGATCAAATCAAAGGCATTAACCGCCGAAGAGGACCTGGAATCCACCTGGGGAATACTCGATCCTGACGGCACTTTCAATGAGTTGGATGTAAGAAAAAGAATCCAAGGATACGATTTTAACGAAAAAGAAAAACTAGAGCAGTTCATAGTTTATGAGTCAGGGGGAAAACGAACTGGCGGAAAAGAGCCTCCTCACATAAAGCTCATGCACGGTCATGAGTTAGTCGACTATGAACCTGGTTCGGATCCGGGGAACCTGAGATATTATCCAAAAGGTCGAATGATGAAGGGACTGCTGGAAGATTACGTCAGCCAGATGACCCGTGAATACGGTGCTATGGAGATAGAGTCTCCAATAATGTACGACATGGACCACCCAACTTTGAAGAGTTATCTGGACAGGTTTCCGGCGAGGCAATATTCCATCGAGACCCCAGATAAGAACGTTTTTTTAAGATTTGCAGCATGTTTCGGACAATTTCTAATGGCTAAGGACATGACCATATCCTACAAAAATCTCCCTCTACGAATATACGAGCTAACCCGCTACTCTTTCAGGGTGGAACAGAGGGGAGAGATAAGCGGCTTGAGAAGACAGCGAGCCTTCACCATGCCCGATTCCCATGCGATGTGTAGGGATATGAACGAGGCTAAAAAAGAGATGCTTGTCAGGATGAAACTTGCCATGTCCATCCTGAAAGGTATCGGTGTTGAAATGCCATCCGGATTAGAGCTTGGCATAAGGTGTACCCGAGACTTTTTTGAAGAGCACAGAGGGCATCTGATAGACCTGGTAAAAACCTATGGAAAACCCGCCTTGGTTGAGATATGGGAGGACCAGTTCTTTTATTTCGTGCTAAAATACGAGTTTAATTATATTGATCCCTCGGGCAGAGCGAGCGCACTCGTGACTGATCAGATAGATGTGGAAAACGCCGCAAGGTACGGTATAACCTACGTAGACGAGGGTGGTAAAGAAAAGCATCCCTATATTCTGCATCTCTCTCCCAGCGGAGGAATAGAGCGGGTCATGTTCACACTGCTGGAAAAGGCCGCTGAAGATGCCGCTAGAGGCGTGAAGCCGTCTTTCCCTTATTGGCTTGCACCTACACAGCTTAGGCTGTTACCGGTTTCCGAGGACCAAATGGATTTTGTTGAGAATTTGGCCGACGAATTCGACGTAGTTCGGGTGGATATAGATGATACCAATAGAACCGTGGGAAGAAAGGTACGTGAAGCTGAGAAGGAATGGATTCCATATATAGTGATAATCGGTTCCAGAGAAGTCGAGAGTAATAAGCTCTCCGTAAGAGTGCGTGAAAGCGGAGAGCAGGTCTCTATGGACGTTAAAGAATTGAAGAAAGAACTCAACCATAGACAGGCAGGACTTCCTTTCCGTGGACTCCCACTTCCACGAATGCTATCACAACGACCGGTATTTGTTGGGTGAATATCACATATGCGGCTTGATGATCACTTTGAGCGAATCCTCGCCCTTTGCAGTTAGTTTGAAACCTTCCTGAGCTTCCTCCAACGGCAGTTTGTGGCTTATCATATCGTCAACTTTGACCTTGCCACTTGAAATGAGCTCTATCGCCTCCTGAATATCATCACCGCTGGCGGCATAGGAAGTTGTTATACTCACTTCGTCTTTCCACAAATCCCACACAGGCATAGGCAGCATCTCATCCGGTTTCAGGGGTGCAAAGAGAAGAATACGTCCGCCTTTGTCAACGGTTTTGAACGCCTGTTCCATGGCCGAAGATACACCTACGCTCACTATGACTCTTTCCGGCAAACATCCGTCGTTTGCCTTCCTTATGTTAGGTGGTGTGACATCTTCAGCTTTTAAAGCAGTTTTAGCACCTATTCTTTTAGCGGTTTCTAGTCTGTACTGGGATATGTCCGTGGCGATCACTCTTTTCACACCCTTGGCAAGTGCAAGTTTTATGTGCAGCATCCCGGATAATCCACTGCCGATGACCAGCACGGTATCATCTGAGCCCACGTCTAGAAATTTCTGTCCACGCACAACACATGCCAAGGGTTCTACAAATACACCTTCTGAATAATTCATGTTGGTGGGAAGTTCGTACACACCTTTTTCCACGTTTATTTCGGGTACCCGCAGGTACTCGGCGAATCCACCGGGATCGAAGTTTGTTGAACGTAGTGTGTCACAAACTGAAGTATGATCGTCTTCACAATATTTACAGGATCCACAGGGGACATGATGAGATACGAATACTCGGTCACCGATATCGTACCCTTCTATATCATCTCCCACCTTCACTATCTCCCCTGTTATCTCATGTCCAAGTACCCGAGGTGCCTTTTTGATCCTGTACCACTCCATAACATCGCTGCCGCAGATGCCGCTGGCATGTACTTTAACCAGCATCTCTTTCGAACCTATGGACGGTATTGGCATCTCTTCTATTCGTACATCGTCGTTACTGTAGTAAATGGCTACCCGCATGTTCTACTCGCTTTTCAGCTCTTCGAACAGGTCGTTGGCTTCGGCGGCGGTATAACCTTCGTGGATGATGCTTCTGAGGGCACGTATCATGGGCACCGGGTATTTGTTCTTCCAGACATTCCTACCTAGGTTGATTCCGGCGGCACCTTTACTGATCCCATCGTACACAAAGTCGAATACCTCTTTATCACTGTCGACTCTTGGCCCTCCTGCCATGACAACGGGTACTGGGCATCCTTCTACAACCTTATCGAAATTCTCACACCAGTATGTTTTAACCACACGGGCGCCGATCTCTGCGGCGATCCTTGATGCAAGGCCTAGATATCTTGCATCCCTTTTCTTTAATTCCTTACCGACTGCGGTTACCGCCATAACGGGAATCCCATAGTTTTCACATTCATCAACAAGGTTGGCTAAGTTAGTGACGGTTTGAGTTTCGTATTCACTTCCTACGAAGATGGATATCCCAACAGCGGTGGCATTCAATCTTAAGATCTCCTCTATAGATGTAGTTAGCTCTTCGTTGGCTAGATCCTCACCGATCACACTGGGTCCTCCAGATACACGAAGAATTATCGGCTTCGTGTTGGCGGCGGGTATGCAGTTCCTGAGACCACCCCGGGTTACGAAAAGTGCGTCGGCGTACTCCATCAACGGCTCTACGGTTCTGCCGGGTTTTTCCAGTTTCGTGGTAGGTCCCTGGAAGTACCCGTGGTCTATAGGCAGAAACAGACATCTGCCATCTGGCTGTATCAACTGTGACATGCGGTTTTTCATTCCCCAATCCATGTTCTCACCATATTTAGCACCGTACACAACAGTAGGATATTTATAATTTGTCAATACTGACTGTAAATATGACCTTCCATTACATGGAGTTTCTTACCTACTGTCATGCCACCGAAGACCCTTCAAAGGTAAAGGAGGCACTGCATGTCGTCACATTAAACGAGGTAGATTGGGGGGAAGAAAAAGCGGAAGGTTATCACGGGAATCCCATCTTGATAATCAAAGGTAAGCTCTCTCGAAACCGGGAGATGGACGAGGTGTTCAAGAATCTCCCCAAAGAAACAGTTGAAAGTCTGCTTAGAGAAGTGGAGCGTCGCATAGACGACGACTGCAACTTCTTCTTTAGGATCGATAAGAGCCAGGCTTATCTTGGGACAGTAGTTCTTTCTAACGGTGATAACACTATACGTGTTAGGGCCAGGGTAGAAAGTTATCCTGCAAAGAGAGAGACAGCAGTAGAGAAAATAAAAGAATATCTGGATGGACTCTATCATTAGATATATTTTTATATCGGGTATATCTGATGAGAATTGATATGAAAATAGAAGTGAAAGGGGTTGGGAATGTAACCGTACCTCCGGAAAGCCGTGTGTCCGATGTGGTAAGGGATTTGAACCACCATCTGGATGCGGTGATCGTTGTCAAAGACGGTAAACCGGTCCCTCTGGATGAGCAGTTAAAAAATGGGGATACGTTAAAGGTCCTTTCGGTTGTTTCCGGCGGATAGTTTTTCTCTCTTTGGTAAAGAAATTATGCCTATTATGTTGTCGTAGAATTCAGGCATTATCTCGAAAACCGTTAGCATCAGTATTATCAGTACGATCATAGAACCCGCCTTAGCGATGGTGTTGTGTGCGGTGTGGAAGGAGGTGATACCCTCGTAGGTCAGATATACCACCATAACGTTCCTAAATAGATTGGCCACGTAGATAGTGGGAAGTACCAATAGTAAGCTTTTCACCTTTCTCTTTACTTCCGCAGTGGTGAAGGTGATCAGTGCACCTGCGGGGGCCAATGTTTGAATCGCCGTGCAAGCAAATATTATCCGGATCCCGGAACCTCTAATGGACACACCTATCTGTTCGTGGTTTATCCTGTAAAACAAAGGATTAGCCGCGTAATCTATGGACCCTAGGATGAACTCGTATCCCATAAGATTCAAAATAAAGTTAGTATGGTCCGCAACTATTCTGGTTAACATCCCTGCGGCTACAGGTACCCGCTGAATACCGTAGTATATTAGCATGGAAACGGATACACTAGCTGCCAAGAATCTCATCAGCCCCGGGTCCTCGGCCCATCGATGGGATAGAACCTCCTGGTACGCGAAGTAGGAGAAAAGGGGAAGTGCGATCAGGCACAAGCCGGCGTTCACCACGTCACCCATTGAAAAGAAGTGCGGTGATTGTGCCACCCAAAACAAACCCAGCAGCAAATACCCTAAAACTCGAAGATGATGTTTTTGCCACTTGCCGATATAACCGATTAAAAGAACGATGGTGCCGGTCCAAAGTAACGTTTCCGTTATAATATTCATGTATTCACCTTTCAATTTACACGACTGTTAATAAATATAGCGGGTCGGCTAAGGTATGCCATTCTCTAAAAATTTCGTTTCACACGGTACTTTAACAGCGCAGAAAGTCTTTGTAATCTTTGTATCAAAGTTTGATAAGCTTTTTTTTATCCATCTTGTTCAATATCTCTTCAGTGGTGCAGGACCCGAACAACTTATCCAGTGCTCCTTTCTTTTTATCGTGTATTATTAGCAGGTTTGCCTCTTGTCGTTGAAATTCTTCCATGATCTCATCTGAAATATTATCTCCCATCCTGAAGCTAACTTCAACCGGTATATCGAATCCTTTGATCTTTTCAAATAGATCTGCAGCCAGCTCATCTGCTCGAAACTTCTTTTCATTTTTAACGGTTTCCTGCATGGAACTCTTCTCCTCCATGCCTACTGCCGCATCAACTAGTTCCTTTGTAGGTCTCTCTTCTACTAACTTTATGATTACGATACGCTCTGGCTGCATTTCTCGTATTATCTTCTTGATCCGTTCCACAGCGTCTTCTGAATATCTGCGCTTGTAGCTAGCTATCAGCAAAGTTTTTCCTTTTTTCTCACTCATTTTACCACAATCCGAGTAACCTCCACCATGCAAGACCTATGGTCAAGAAGGTAGCAAGGCCTATAATATTTAGTATCAGACCGGCTTTAACGAATTCTTTGATGTCTATGTACCCAGTATTATATACCATAGCCGCGCCAGGAGTACCAACTGGAAGCATAAAGGCAAAGGCACTTACCATGGCTATAGTATAGACTGGGATCACTGCCGAGAAACCTATAGCAACCATTGCAACAAGGGCCATAGGTAGTATAACCGCGGTAGTAGCCGCGTTACTCATAACATTCGATAGAAACACCGCCAATGCTGCAAATACGGCTAGAACAAGAAATGGATTATTGCCTACGAAAGTAAGGATCTCTTCAGATATGAAAGCGAGAGTACCTGCCTCAGGTAATATTAATGATAATGATATCGCACCGCCGTAGAGGAAGATCACCCCCCATGGAAGCCTTTTTTCGACATCCTCCCAAGTTATTGTTTTCGACATGGCTATGAAGGAGGTTATAAGGACGGCCACCAGCCCCATCCCCAGACCCTGTCCAAGCACGGCCCAAAGTATGAAGGCGGAAACCAGGAATCCTAATGATTTAGCCTCACCCATGGACATGGGCCCCATTTCGGTGATGTCCTGACTAATCTTTCTTTTTATGTTCTTCATATCTATATCCTCTAAATCAAACAGCTTGGTGAGAACTAGGTATACCATGGTACTCATTATCAAAACTAGAGGGATGGCTGCTATGAACCACTGTGTGAATGATATTTGTTGACCTGTTTGCTGATAATATATTGCGATGGCTAGGGGGTTTCTTGCACCACCGAGTAAAGTCCCCATGCTCCCCACGCTTGCACCGTAACAAAGGGCAAGAAGGCTTGCCTTAACGAAATTTGTTTCCATTATCGATGATTTTTCGGACAGAGCGAATATACTCATCAATATCGGTAGAAACAAAGCGGTAACGCCGTGTTCCGGCATGAGCATGGCTAGAAAAGTACCTATAAGCACTATACCATGAATAAAACGTTTGGGAGTTTCTCCAAAATAATTGAGAATTTTTAGGGCGATCCGTTTGTGTAAGCCATGTTTTTCAACGGTTAAAGCGATTATAAATGCTCCTATCAAAAAGAATATAGTCGATGATGCAAAGCCAAGAAAAGCATTTTCAGAGGGAACTATGTCTAGAAGTACGGACATGGATATTATTAGAAATGTGGTGAATATGTATGATATAGGCGTAAATAACCAAAGGTATACTGCAAGGAACAATATTGCCATGCCGTAGAATATTTTTGGTTCGGACGTGAAGAAAAAAGATAGAATTACGAACAGGCTGAACAGTGTTAAACCTATTACAATCTGGATTCGATCGTCTTCCAAGTTATCTAACATGAGCCTTCTGATTCTATACATCTTGCCCAGCCTTAAAAGAGTGGTAACATATAAATAATTAATTACAAGAGGCGTTCAAAAGGTATCCACAAACTTTATAATGGTCGAAAAACATATCTTATATGATATGTATAAGATATACAAAGGATATTTCAATAATCTAAAATACATATTTAAAAGATATATATGGGATACATATGGAAAATGAAAATATGGAATATAGAACGGAAATGGGAGCTAGTGCGATGTTCTGGAACGATGAGAAAACCTTGTCCGAAAGGATGAAAGTAGAAAGGGAGAAGATAAAGAAACTGGCCGTAGCCTTTGGCTTTTACGGCCTGTCCATGGGGATCATGTATCTGTTCTTGTGATGGGGGAGGATAAAAGAATAAAGGAACGATTCCAGATCAGAGGAGATGAAAGTATACCAATATTTAGGCGGTGTATCTGATGGAAATTTTTTTCGCTGTAATAGTCATCATATTTGTTTTCGATCTAGTGGATAGCTCGGCGGGGCAAGGCTTAGGCACGGTCTCCGCACCCTTATTACTGATGATGGGATTCAGTTCGTATCAGGTGATCCCATCTCTAGTCATAGTGGCTGCCATGTCCGGTTTGGTATCGGGTTGGTTCCATCACGAGTTCGAAAATGTGCATTATTCTTTTAAAAGACCGTTTAACGATGAGACGAAAACTGTGCTTTTCACCGCCGTAGTCGGGTCCATAATGATAGCTAGTTCTGTATTTTTGGTACATTATGTGATCCAACCACCAGACTTTGTTTTAAGCGTGTATATTGCGATATTGGTGATAGTCATGGGGTTCCTCGGCCTCGTTCGTGTTAAAGAAGGGAGTAAAAAGTACACTTACAGGCCAAAATTCATCGTTACCTTCGCAGCCATAGCCGGTTTCAACAAAGGTGTCGGTGGGGGGGGTTACGGTCCGGTTTTGGTCATGGGTAACATACTGTCCGGCATCTATGAAAAAACCGCCGCAGCTCTCACCCAGACCACCGAAGGCATAGTATCCACCGTGGGCGCGACATCATTCTTTGCCCTTGCGTTACTTGACCCCGGTAGCAGGATAGACTTTCTACTTTTACCGTCCATGTTCACAGGATCCTTCTTTGCGTCCGTGTTAGCTCCATACATACTTCGAGTGCTACCAAACAAGATCTGGAAAATTTTGATCCCTGCATATGCGTTCATGATCGGCATATACTTCATCATACGACTCTTACTCTAAATCATAGATTAGATTTAAATAATAGTTTATGATGTTGATAGTACAAGATACCCATGGTCAGAAAAAAGAAATTGAATCCTAGTGGGTCCAAAGGACAAGATGGAAAATTCCACAATGCACATCTAAGCCTTAACGAGGACGAACTTGAGGCAGCGGGTTTGGAGATAGGGGAAGAAGTACTTGTACGGGTTCGCGAAGATGTGATAGTCGTACAAAAGGCCGGAAAATGGCCAAACCGCAAAAGTTTGAAGGTTAACTCAATCACTCCAGAAGATGCGAAGTAAAAACGTGCTTTGATGGATCTTTTCTATTCGTTTGCTCGAAGATTTAATATAGGCAGTAATACACTGATAGTACCGCCCGGTCATGAAGGTCGTGGTGAGTACCCCAGCACTGTGAACTACGATGCAAGGACCGGGTCAGGTTCCGATGGGTCCCCCTGTGAACCCAGGGTGTGACACCCAGTTATGATCAGGGAACAACCCCGGGATCGAACATACCCCTGGCTTGAGTCAGGAAGGGGAGTTGGCCGTGCCCTACCGTGAGCCATACTGTTACAGCCAGGGGACAGATAACCATCAACATGAGCAGTAAACAGCTAATCTGTCCCAAATGTGAGGGGAAAAACATAGTTCCCGAAGCGGGATTTATCACTGGATACAAGTATCACTGCAGAGACTGCGGATATATTGGAGCACTCGTATTTCAAGAGGATTAAGGCTTCAACTATTTGCAAAACATATCCAATATGTTTTTTGCCTCCTCGTAGCGAGTCTCGTTGCCCATGATCTCCAGTATGAATATAAGTAATTTTAAGCGAAGGAAAGTAGGGTGATTGATATTAGATAACTTATCCTGGGACCGCTCGATAACTTCATCGGTCATTTCATCCAACTTGAAAAAGAAAGAGGATAGATTTTCTATATGCTCCTCTGATACTTCTATATCATATCCCAAAGCAGTCATGGATTTAATTATTCGTTCGGCGTTGAAATTATGCTGTATCTCCCAACTATTGATAGTATCTTCTTTTCCGAGGGGGCCGTCAGATGGTGAAAATATGAATATAGTCGCGGTACGTCCGTACATCTTTTCGGGGATATGGTGGACCTTTCGTTCACCACTCACCTCTACGTAACCCACTTTCTCAAGTTTTTTAAGGTGGCGATATATTGTAGACTGGTCTTTATCAAGAGCTTCGGCTAACTGGGAGATAGACATATCCCGCACGCGTAAAAGAGACAAAATCTTACTACGAGTATCTTCAACGCATAACTTAATCAAGTCGATGTCTCGGATGACCTTTACCTCTTGTTTCATACGTTCCTCTTATGTATACCGATTTTGAATTAGATAAACTTTTGGTCAATAATGCAAGTGTGATGATTCAGTCTTCTTCTTCCTCTTCAGGCTTTCCGATTTTAAGGTCACCGATTTCACCCTTTACCTCTTCTAAAACTTCACGGGCACCTTTCTCGGCCTCTTTCTTTATTCTTTCCCGATCATCCCATTCCGAACCTTTTGCATCTCTCTCAATCTGTTTGATCTCATTCTTCATCTGTTCTCTTCCTGGAATTTCACCGAGCACGTCCTCAGCTCTACCGACTATTTTCTCGAGTTCGGATATATCGACGGGTTGTTTCGCCTCCACGGTTCTTGAAGCTCCCAGATACTCCGAAGCACCTTCAACCAGTCGAGATATCTCGAATGGGAATATGATCTTGGTAGCCTCTCCCTCGGACATATCCTTTAGTGTGTCCAAAGAAAGGTAAGTAAGTGCTTTTTCATCCAGCATACCTGCTCCAAGAGAAAGTACTCTCAACCGTTGTGATTCACCTTGTGCTTGCAGTATCTTAGCGGTCCTTGAACCTTCGGCCTCCAGTATTTTACTTTGTCTTATACCTTCAGCGTTGAGGATCCTCGACCTTCGATTACCTTCGGCCTTCAAGATGGCCGATCTTTTCTGTCCGTCGGCCTTCAAGATGGCGGCCCTCCTCTGTCTTTCCGCAGCGGTTTGTTCCTCCATAGCTTGTTTGACGATGCCTCTGGGGTCGACCTCTCTTATCTCTACCGCCTCCACACGGACTCCCCATCCGTCTGTTGCCTCGTCCAGCACCTGTCTGAGATGGGTATTGATTCGCTCCCGGTTGTACAATATCTCATCAAGTTCCATATCACCGATAACGGAACGCAGGGTTGTTTGTGCCAGATTGATGGTTGCCGCCTTATGATTGGTGACCTCGAAGAAGGCCTTTTTGACGTCCACCACTTTGATGTAAATTATGGCGTCGACGTTGGTTGGTGAGTTGTCCTTGGTAATAACTTCCTGACGGGGGACGTCTAGAACCTGTGTTCTCAGGTCCATCTTTATTACCTGGGATATAAACGGGTATACTATGTTTACACCGGGATTGAGAACTCCCTGGAAGTTACCTAGCTTGATATATATACCCTGCTCGTAGGGCTGTATTATCCAAAAAGCCGTTCTTCCGGCGACAACGGTCAACAATATTATTCCAACTACTATCAGTATTATCCATCCTATCATGTTTCCTCACTCTCTTTTAATTTTTTTACCCAAACTACGACCCCTTCGCTTTTGGTGACCACTACTTTGCTACCTTGGGGTATGGGCACCTGGGATGTGGCGCTCCATATTTGATTTTTGAGTTTTACCTTACCGGATATCTCATCCGGGACCACCCTAACCATCACCTTTCCAACTTCTCCGACCAGTGAAGAACCCATAGTGGTAGTGGGTTTGGAAGGAGGTGATATACCCTGGTAAAATTTCATGGATACGATCATCATCGGTATCACTACGGCTGCAACTATCATCGGGGTCCACCATGTAAATAATATACTTGGGTATATAACAGAGATCACACCGAGGACGAACAACACACCCGCCGGTATTGCGATAAAGAACCCGGGTTCGGTGGCCTCAAGTATGAGCAGAGCTATACCCAGAACGATCAGTATTAGCCCAACACTTGTATCCATAGACTCTGAGATAACTTAAAGATATTTTAACTTTCCCCATCTATTGACATTTATATTTATATTCCTAATACCGTTCGCTGCACCTTGAGCAACTCTTGGATCCCTTGGGAAGCCAAGTCCAGCATGGAATCGTGCTCTTCACGTGTAAATACGCCTTCCTCTCCTGTGCTTTGGATCTCCACGAAGTCGCCTTCGGTATCCATAACGACGTTCATGTCTACGGTAGCTGCGGAATCCTCCTCGAAGCATATGTCCAATAATATTTTGTCATCAACCAGACCAACGCTTGTGGCGGCCACTTGTCTTATAACCGGGGAATCGCTGATCACTGCGTTTTCAAGGAGCCGTTGACATGCCATGAACAACGCCACCCAAGATCCGGTGATAGAAGCGGTTCTGGTACCTCCGTCGGCTTGTATCACGTCGCAGTCCACCCAAAGTGTCCTTGATCCTAGTACCTCCAGGTCCAAGGATGCCCTTAAAGAACGACCTATCAGTCTCTGGATCTCCTTTGTCCTACCTCTTACACCTTTGGTCTCTCGGCGTATCCTCGAGTCACCGCTGCCCGGTAGCATGCCGTATCTAGCGGTCAGCCATCCCTTCTCTTTTTCATTCCCTTCCAGCCACGGCGGGACACTCTCTTCACACATAACGGTACAGATAACCTTGGTTTTACCGGTTTCGATGAGTACGGAGCCTAGAGGATTCTGGAGATAATTTTTTGTGATTCTTGTCTTTCGCAGCTCAAAATCAGTTCTGTTTTTTCTGGACATGAATAGACCTCGTTTTAGTGGAATTTACAAGGTAGGATATATATTTTGGCTATTTTTCGTGAAAAAATTATTATCTTAGTTTTGTTTAGCATAGCCATGTACCCTTTGATAGAAAAACAGCTTATAGCCAACGGAGCAGAGGCACAAATATTGAGGGGGGTTTGGAAAGAGCGTGAGTTAATAATCAAAAAAAGGATCGTCAAAGGATATCGACATAGAAGGTTAGACGAGGTTTTACGGCATTCTAGGACAAAAAAGGAAGCCCGGTTGATGAGCAAAGCCCGCAAAGCCGGAGTGCCCACACCAGTGATATACGACGTGGTACCTGAAAAGCAAACAATAGTGATGGAATGGTTCCCAGGGCGGCGAGTCATGGGTTGTGTGGAAAACGGAGGTAACGTAGATATGAGAGAGGTGGGAAAATATATCGGAAAAATGCACGCCGCGAACATATGTCACGGAGACCTCACCACCTCGAACATACTTTACTCAAACCAGGACCGCCGATACTGTTTTATCGACTTCAGCCTCGGAAACTTTCAGGCGGATGTCGAAGAAAAAGGTGTAGACCTTCATCTTTTAAAGGAAGCCTTGGTCAGCGTACACGAAGATGCCTTGGACATGTATGAAAAGGTACTCGATGGCTATGTTAGAGCCTATCCGGAGGGGGATGAAGTGATCGCCCGCACAAAGGATATAGAGTCCCGGGGGCGGTATTCGTGAGGAATCTGAATGTTATCACATCCAATCGGGGCAAGTTCAGAGAATTTCAAAAAGAATTATCAGGACAATTCCGGGTATCAATGAAAAATGTTGACTATCATGAGATACAAACGGACAGTCTTGAATTCGTTGTGTTACACGCTTTAGATGAACTTGAAGAGTATGCGCCGTTGATAATCGACGACAGTGGTCTTTTTGTCCGAGCTCTCAACGGCTTTCCAGGAGTATATTCCGCCTACGTTATGGACACCTTGGGCTGCAGTGGGATATTGAAGTTAATGGAGCAAGAAGAAAATCGAGAGGCATATTTTCAATGCATAATCGGTTTGCTAGACCATGGGAAGAAACTATTCAAGGGTACCTGCAGAGGCAGCATATCTTACAAGGAACGTGGAACCCAGGGTTTCGGATACGACCCGATCTTCATCCCGTCGGGCTGCGATACAGCCTTTGCAGAGATGGACACATCTGAAAAGAACAAAATAAGTCATCGCGGAAAGGCTGCTGAAAGTTTCTTAGACCACGTGAAAAGTCTTTCCTGACTCACTCAGATATAACCCTGGTAACCTGGAGTCTGCTTCCGTCGAAAAGGAGGGTAAAGAAAGATGTGTTGTGCTTGGTTGCTCTCATCTTATCTATTGAAAGGTATCGGCGGCTTTCTACCCTACCTACCCTTTCTTTGGTCAAGTAGATTATACCGTCGGCAAGGAATTCTTCTTCCCGGAGACTTTCGTCGGTAAGAGGTTTTTCAACGATGAGTAGGGAGGTCAAATCTTCAAAATCCCGCAGCCACTCAAAAAGATGGAACAGATCTTCCCTTCGATTCGATACACCTGATATCAATTCTAATGTAGTTAACGAATCAACAACCAACAGTTCGTATTTAGTAGTGGATCTTATTCTTTTCACATAGTCTTTGAACACATCCATCCAATTTTTTGGGTTCTTTTTCATTGTGTCCCGTAAGTAACACACGTCAACGATGGTTATTTTCTCTTGAACCCATTCGTGAGGCATATTGAGGCTTTCGAACTGATCCTGCAAACTTTCTCTATTCTGCTGAAAGGATATATACAGCCCTTTCCGTTCTTCTTTAAGGGCGTTGTGGTATAAAATATTGTAAGCTAGGGATGATTTATAGGTGCCGGGATTACCACTTATCAACACGATGTGCCCCTCGGGTATACCTCCGGACATCTGGTTGTCGAGGTTAATTATGTGTGTTTTTATCCTGCTGCTTTCTTTAGGACTCAAATCAAATGTTCCCCCTTCTGCATAACTTGAACTCCGTCAACTTCAAAGGAGGGGTCCAGCATGACCAGGTCCCAGTGCAAAGTTGACTCGTTCTTACCGCCGAACATACGGTTTTCTCCGATCGCGATGTGTATGCTGCCTATGATTTTTTCATCGGTGATGGTGTATCCTATGGCCTTTGTAACCTCAGGGTTTATACCTATGCCGAATTCGCCTATGATGTCCTTATCCCCCTGTGAGTTCTCGATCACTTCATTGAACACTTCTTCGTTCTCTTCAGCACTGGCTTCAACAAGTTTGCCGTTTTTAAATACCGCATGTATTCCCTTGATTTTGTTGCCCCTGTAAAAAGCCAGGTCAAAATATGCTTCTCCGTTGGCGGAACTTTCAACAGGTGCGCAGAATACTTCTCCGCAGGGCAGGTTGTTACCGATATCCCCTCGGGCTACGTCTTCGGGAGAAACTATGCCGTCATCTACCAGTATGTGGCGGTCCTTGATAGAAAACTTCAGATCCGTACCGTTATCTGAGGTGATGTGTACCTTATTTCCTGAATTCAGCTTTTCAGCCAATTTTTCGCCATTCTCGCGGAGGAGGTCGTAATCGGTATCTACCGCTCTCCAAAACATGTTCCAAAATTCTTCGTAGTCTATGCCGTACATGTCGGCCTTTTCTTTCGTGGGATAACCTATACCGGTCCAGCGTATCTTCTCTTCCTGGAATTTGTTGTTTATAGGCCTTTTTCCGCTCCTAGCTGCTCCGACTTTTACCTCCGGTAAGGCGGCCATTTTCCTGGGATCCTTGCTTGAATCTATGCTTATGATCCCATCTATATCCTCAAGCCATCTTAGGTAGTATTCCGGAGTGCGTTTTAAGTATTCAATATCTACTTCGTCGACGGTTCTTTGTTCTAAACGATCCGTTTTGGCCATTACAACAGGGAACGCCCCTAGTTTTCGTACATTTACAGCAAGGTCCTCAACCAGTTCGAAGTTGTGAATTCCGCCGTTGACCAGGATAACCTCTCCTTCCTTCACCAGCATGCATTTGTTAACCACCTTTTCGGCCACCTCTTCCAAATCCACTTTCAACATAATTACCGATATAGTAATGCATATGTCGAGTTTAAGCGTTTTGGTAGGGTGTGCTTTATCAACCGTATAGAGGGGGCTGTGCTCCTTTGAGGTCCATATCGCTCTGGGCTTTTTTGGTCTGTTCGACCAGGCGTGCGTATTCTTCCTCAAGCTCTTCGGCGCTCTCTATAAGTTTAGATGTGTCGATATCGATCTCCATATAATCTGCAAACTTATCCAACAGAGTGGCGGCACTTCTTGGATCCGGCATATTCGTCGACCCTTCAGCGAGCATAGCGACCGCTTCAATCTTGTTCTCATGAGCGTAGAGTAAGAGAGAACTGGAAACGCCGGATATTG
This sequence comes from Thermoplasmata archaeon, assembly GCA_046498385.1. GTDB lineage: Archaea > Thermoplasmatota > Thermoplasmata > Halarchaeoplasmatales > Halarchaeoplasmataceae > Halarchaeoplasma. The sequence goes on from JAWOAU010000007.1 coordinate 44,409, forward strand.
CTCCTCTTTTTATTACATCTATATCCAGTTTTTCAGCGTGACCAGCGGCGGAATGAGTGCTTATCACACCCCATATCTTATTATCGTTTCCGTTCTCCTTGGATTTGGGTATACCGTCAAAGATTATCACCTCTTTGATATTGTTATCAACGCTCCAATCGATTATCTGTTTTGCCAGACTGTTGGCGAGATGAGGTGGGATGACCATATCCGATTTTACCAGCAAGAAACCCTTCCCTGCAAAAAACCTGACCGGTCTTCTGGGTACTCCATCAAAAATAACCGTGGTGGGAGGAAATTCGTCGCAGCTGACGGATGCAACTTGCTCCAATGAGAGGGTGTTTATCAGCTGTTCAGAGGCGATACCACCTATCAGTCCTATTCCGGGAAAACCTGCTACTAGGACACTGACTTCGGGGATATCCTTATGCTCTATTATTTCGTAATTCGGATGGTCCATATTTGTTTCACCTATGATGGTATGCATTCGGTGATATTTTTTATTTTGGGAGGATTTGTAGGGGAGTAAGATTAAAGTAAGATTAGGATAATCATGGTGGAAATATGGTGGTATAATGGATCTGGGAATCAAAGGAAACACAGCTCTGGTAACGGCGTCCAGCGGGGGGTTAGGATACGCTTCCGCAAAGGCACTCTCTCTGGAGGGTGTTGACGTTGTGATAAACGGTAGGGATCCGCAAAGGCTGGAGCATGCGGTGGAAAAGTTGGAGAAAACAGCGAAGGGAAAAGTGATAGGTATCTGTGGGGATGTTAGTAGAGATGAAGATATAGTTCATCTGGTCGAAAGCACGGCGGAAGAATTCGGAACCATAGATCATCTAGTAACCTGCGTTGGCGGACCTCCCAGCAAGAAATTCATGAATACCCAGGAAGAAGAATGGTACAGCGCCTTCGATTCGTTGTTAATGAGTGTTGTGCGTTTGACCCAGGAGGTGGAAAAGTATTTGAGGAACGGTGAGGGGACCATAGTTAACATAACCTCCATCTCCGTTAAAGAGTCCATAGATAACCTCGTTCTTTCCAATTCAGTCAGGATGGGGGTTTTAGGATTGATGAAAACGTTATCTAAAGAATTGGCTCCGGAGATACGGGTAAATGCTGTTCTTCCCGGTTTTACGGAGACCGAACGAATAAAACAGCTTATAAACCAATCCATAGAAAGGGGAGATATCAAGGATTATCAGGAAGGATTGGATAACTTCGCTAGAAACATACCTCTTGAAAGGATCGGACAACCAAACGAGTTAGGGGAAGTTGTGGCTTTCTTGTGTTCCAAACGTTCATCCTATATCACCGGAGTAGCGGTACCTGTGGACGGCGGTTGGAGTAGATCTAACCTGTGAAGTTCACCAGCCTCTTTCCTGCAACATCTCGGATTCCGGGATATCATCAATGTTTTTGCCGGGCATAGCGTCTCCAAGACCATGGGAGATATCTGCCAACATCTCGGGATCGTCATAGTGGATCACGGCTTTAACTATTGCCTCCGCCATAAGGGGTGGGTTCTCAGACTTAAATATGCCGCTGCCTACGAAGACTCCGTCGCTGCCCATCTGCATCATCAGCGCCGCATCCGCCGGTGTGGCGATACCGCCTGCGGCGAAATTGACTACTGGTAAACGCTGCAGCTCGGCAACGTTTTCAACCAGCTCCAATGGGACTCCGTAAAGTTTAGCGGCGTCCCTAAGTTCGTGCTTATCTTTCTTTCTCAGTTCATGAATGGCACCCTGGACCGTCCGCTGGTGCCTGACCGCCTCGATGATATTGCCGGTTCCGGCTTCACCTTTGGTACGCATCATGGCCGCTCCTTCGTCTATCCTTCTCAACGCCTCACCCAAGTTCCGACAGCCACACACGAAGGGTACCTTGAACAAGCTTTTGTCCACATGATAAAAGGGGTCCCCAGGTGTGAGCACTTCCGATTCATCCACCATGTCTACTCCCAGGCTTTCCAGTATCTGTGCTTCGACAAAATGCCCTATCCTGCACTTCGCCATGACGGGTATATCTACCCTCGTTAGTATTTCCCTTATTTTCTTTGGATCCGACATCCGGGCCACTCCTCCGGTATCACGGATATCCGCAGGGACTCTTTCTAGAGCCATCACAGCAACCGCACCTGCATCCTCTGCGATACGGGCCTCTTCAGCGTTGGTAACGTCCATTATAACTCCGCCTTTCTGCATCTTGGCAAAGCCTTTCTTTATCAGTTCCGAACCAAAACGTAATTTTGACATGTCGATTTCCATTTGATACACCTTAGTGTACTATATCGGAGGGGTATATTTGAAGATTTCTGAAAGTCACGCCGTTTCTTCGCTCATCTGGTTTCATAGAGATGCGAAATATTCATTAACAGCTTGTCCGTAGGGTAATATTCTATGTACCGACGAGGAAAAAACAGATGATTATACGTGCATCCGAGAGGAAAGAAAAAAAAGAGGTTCTTTCACTCATGGAACCCTTGATCGCCCAATGGTTCGATGAGAAATTTGACTATCTCACAGAACCCCAAGGATTCGCCATACCACTTATACACCAACGAGAGAACGTACTGGTCTCATCACCCACCGGCTCGGGGAAGACCCTAACTGCCTTTCTGTCCATAATAAACGAGTTGTTCAAGCTGGATAAGAAAGGGGCGCTGGAGGAAAGGATTTACTGTGTTTATGTTTCACCCTTAAAGGCCCTTGCAAACGACATCCACAAGAACCTAGAAAGACCATTGGAGGAGATACGGAGTTTAGCAGAAAAAAGGGGGATGAAGATATCGGAGATAAACACGGCGATACGCTCGGGCGATACTTCCCAGGCAGCTCGGAGAAAGATGGTTAACAAGCCCCCGCATATACTAATAACCACTCCAGAGAGCCTAGCACTGGTCCTGTCGTCGCCCAAGTTCAGGAAAAGTTTCGACGGAGTCCAGTATTTCATAATGGACGAGATACACGACATCTGCTCTTCTAAGCGGGGTTCCTTTCTCTCTCTCAACGTAGAAAGGCTGGAAGAGTTGGTCAAGGGACGGATGACCCGCATCGGACTTTCCGCCACCCAGGCACCTATAACAGAGATAGCCGAATTTTTAGGAGGGGATGAAGACGAAGAGCCCAGAGATGTCAACATAATCGAGGTCATGACCGAGAAGCATATGGACCTCTCTGTGATCTCCCCGGTGGACGATATGACGGTACTGCCCTACGAGGTGGTCAACGCCAGGATGTACGACCTCTTGAAGAAGGAGGTAGAAAAACACCGGACCACCCTTATTTTCACCAACACCAGGAGCGGCGCGGAGAGCGTGGCTTTCAAACTCAAAGAGAGGGAGATAGAAGATATCGCGGCCCACCACGGTAGTTTAAGCAAGGAAACCCGCATAACGGTGGAAGATGATCTAAAGGATGGAGAACTGGATGCCGCAGTTTCGTCCACATCCCTGGAACTCGGTATAGATGTAGGTTTTATAGACCTGGTGATGCAGGTAGGTTCACCCAAATCTGTCGCCAAGGGACTTCAGCGAGTGGGAAGGGCGGGCCACGGTGTAGGAGAGACCTCCAAGGGACGTATGATAGTCTTCGAGAAGGACGATCTGGTAGAATGCACTGTGCTCACGAGACAGGCATACCTACATGAGATAGACCGGGTAAATATCCCAAAGAACAATCTGGACGTATTGGCCCAGACATTGGTGGGTATGAGCATCGAAAAGAGGTGGGATGTGGAAGAAGCTTACAGACTCGTGAAAAGGTCCTACTGCTTCAAGGAGCTTGAACGTGATGATTTCAACGGAGTGCTTAACTATCTCAGCGGCTCCGCCTTGAAGAACGTCTATTCTAAGGTATGGTACAACAAGGAGGAAGGTGTCTTCGGTAAGAAGGGGGGTATACAGATGATATACTACCTCAACATCGGTACCATCCCCTCGGACTCCAGTTTCAGGGTGTACTCGGATAAAGGTGTGCCCCTGGGTAAACTATCGGAAAAGTTCGTGGAGAGGCTCACCACCGGCGACGTGTTCATACTCGGTGGAAAGTCCTACGAATTCATACATACCAAGGGTACCAAAGTGTTCGTGGGGGATGCCGTTGGAAAGAAACCCACGGTCCCCAGCTGGACCGGCGAAATGTTGCCTAGAAGCTTCGACCTATCTATGGCCATAGGTGAATTCAGGAGGAATTTATATACTCGCCTAAGAGACCAAGACCCTGAGGTAATTTCGTGGTTGATGAAGGAATATCGTATAGACCAGGGCTCCGCCCGGACCATAGTCAGCTATTTCAAAGAGCAGATGGGGTTCGGCGAGGTACTTCCTACGGACCAGCGTATAGTCGTAGAGGGTTATGTAGACGAAAAACAAAGGTACAACATAATATTCCACGCCTGTTTCGGCCGGAGGGTCAACGACGCACTCTCCCGGGCATACGCATACGCCATATCACGAAAGTATAACTGCAGCACACGGGTAGCGATCACCGACGATTGTTTCATGGTCACCACAAAAAAGAAAGTATCCCTAGAAGGGTTGAAGGACCTCGTTAGAGAAGATAATATAGGTAATATCCTTAAAAGGGGTATCAGAAACACCGAGCTTTTCAAACAAAGGTTCCGGCATTGTGCCGGTAGGGCCTTCATGGTGCTTCGGAACTACAAGGGCAAGGATATCTCCGTTGCAAAGCAGAAACGCCGGGCAGAGACCATACTAGATACACTCCACGGATACGATGATTTCCCCATAACCAAGGAAACTTACAACGAGATACTTTATCAGGTACTGGATCTGAAACATGCCCGAGAAGTGTTGAGGGCAGTGGAAAATAACTCAATGGACATGGTCGTTTCGTCCTACGCCGATACACCCTCTCCCTTCGCCCACAACGTGGTGATGATAGGTATATCGGACGTGGTCATGATGGACGACCGGAGCAGTTTGCTAAGGCAGTTCCATCAAAAGGTGCTCGAAAAGGTGATACCTAAGGAGGAAATAGAGAGTTTTCAATTCAAAAGAGAAATCGTTGACGATCATTTCTTTGAAAAAAGACCTTCGTTCGGTAATAAAGAAGGGTTGTTGGATGTTATCAGAGAACTTGGACCGGTGCACGTATTCAACGAAAGGGGAAAGAACGTTTACCTTTACACGGAGCGCACCCACCAAGAGGTGCGCAGATGGGCAAAAGAACTGCTGAGAGATGAAGAGATACAGTCCGTCTGGATGGGCGACACCCATCGATGGGTAAGCTCAGATAGGATCAAAGATCACCTTTTATGTTTAAACCAGGGTGAACCTCCCTCCGGGTCGGCCCCTCTCATCGATGTATTGAAGGAGGATTACATTAGCTCGAGGGAGCTGTACCATGAGACGGATATGAAGCTTGGTGACATCTCTAATATGATAAGGGATATGGAGAGAAGGAGGCTGGTGAACCGGAGAGATATGGATGGAGAGGGAAAGTTCAGATACGGTCTCCTCCCGATGCTGGATATTGATATGGAGAAGGTGGAGGAGTATATATTGGATTACCTGGAATACGATGCGCCTAGGGAGATAGAGGAGATAGCCTTCGCCTTGGCGATGCCCGAAGACAGAGTCATGAATGCACTCAACAACCTGGTTGAATCCGGCCGACTTGTGTCAGGGAAACTAGTTATCGGCGAAGGGATGCAGTACATGCTCTACGAGGACTACCATGACCTAAAATTTCCGGGAAAAGAACACGTTTCCGAAGATAAAATACTATTGTACCGGGCGGAAAAGATGTTCGATAAGTTCGATACCATAAGAGAGTACTTTGAATTTTTTGTAGAGGCCAGCAGCCCGTATGAGGTCCACATGCGTGTACGGAACTTTCAAATTGAATCTTGGGAGGAGATGCGGAATAACGCTGAGATACTGGAAGGGCGCTTTCTCAGGGGTAAGGTGAGATACGTTCTGAAGGACGATCTACCCATGTTGGTGGGTGCCTACAGGACCGAGGAATTGGATCAAGAGGAGCAAGGAATTTTGAAAGTAATAGAATCGGGACAAGGCAACACGATCCGAGAGTTAAAGAAAATTTCCGAACTTCCGGCCTATCGTGTCAAGGAGATCATAAAAAAGCTCGATTCCAATCTATATGTTATGCGTGAATTTACCGGGGACGAAGGATGGTCTTCTAAAAACGTATACAAATCGATAAATATACGGTTTTTACCTCGTGAAGAAGCCCGCAGAAAATTGGTGGAAAGGCTGCTTAAAGCACACGGACCCACCTCCATTTCAGACCTGCGTTACATGACGGGATTCTTCCGTCGTGAGGTGGAAACCGTTTTATCATCTATGGTTAGGAATCACGAGGCCATGCGGGTACGTGTCGGCCCTTCAAAGAGAGAACTCTACCTTATGTCATATGAACTAGAGCCGTTGAAAAAAGCCGGCCCGTCCGAGCTGAAAAGGCTGCGGATACTATCTAAAAACGACCAATACGCAGGTCCGCTCTGGGCGGAAATATACGCCAGATACGGCGACGATTGGATATATCCGATCATAAAGAGAGGAAAGGTGATAGGAGGATTGGAGATATGGGAGATGAGCGGTTGTATAGAGTTTAGACACATCGACCTTGAGGATCCATCTCTGCTCGGAGAGCTCCTAGATGAAGTAGACGAGATGATGAAGTACTATAAACTTCAGGGCTTCGACGTACTCAGGGTTCGTTACTTCAATAATATAGCTTCCAAAGAATTGGGTGATGGATATCGAGAGGTCTTTTTGCAGAAGGGCTACGTTGAGATCCAGGGGATGCTGGTAAAGGGAAACGTTGTTTCAAAGGTATTTGAGGAAAAAGAGCTTTTGGCCTATTTGATGTACAAACAGCATCTTGCCGGGAATCCATTGGACGGTGCCGGTGAGACGGTTAAAGAACTGAGAGGGGCCAGATCCGACGGGGAAATAACCGAAAGAATACCCGGACGTTCGAACCTGCAGTGGATGCACCGTAGAGGAGAAGTGGTACAGGGAAAGATGATACCGCCGTACCTGCTCTACTGTTATATGGAAGACGCCTCGGTCTACCGAGCGGCAAAGTCAATAGATATGGATCATGTTATGGAAGAGGTTCTTCATATAGTTGAAAGTGAAGGACCGTTGTCCAAGAGGCTTGTGACGATTAGATCTCCGTACAGTGAAGGGCGTACCAAAAAATCCTTGGACACCATTTACAACGGGAGCGTTGTCTGCAAAAACTACGACGGTATGTATGCGGCGGTACCTGATAACGGTATGGACCAGATACAGGCCCTAAAGAAAGTAGTTTTATGGTGCTTACAGTCATTTGGATACTTTACGGCAGAGGACTTATCCTCTTACATCGGTTCAAGTATAAGGATGGCGGTGATACGAGAAGCGCTAGCGGACCTGGTTGAAGAAGGATATCTTGTGAAGGGTTTCTTCAAAAAAGATGACGAATCAATACATTGGATGATAGCTGAAGGCTTGGACAAGGTAGGTAACGTAAAGGTCGGTGGTGAGTTCGTGATCGGTCCAAAGGACCGTTTGAACCTGTATCTGAGGGATAGAATCAAAGAACGGTTCGACCTTTCCTCCTGCTACGTGGTATTCCACGGAGTAGAAATGGTCGCCGCCTTCAAGGGAAAGACTTCTTCAGGTATACTTTCAATTCAAGATTTTCAAGGGGACAAAAAATACCTTAAAGCCGTCAAACGTTGGGCCTACGACCACGATCTTATATACAAAGAAAAAAAGAAAAAGAAAAGGGTTTCGGATTACGAGGTTCGAAAGTGGTACGAACGTACCAGGGGATTATAGCCTTTCTCTTTTATCTACACTGGCAGACCCGTGTATCTTGATGTTTTTCCCCCGTACCAAACTGATAGCACACCCTGGTCCGATCTTTACGTCGTTTCCTTCTACCTTCTTTGCCCGGGTGTTCTCCAGGTATATTTTATCCCCTGTTATTGTCTCAGCGGTCAGTTTGCCCTTTTTGAACATGGAAAAGAGTCCCTTTCCTCCGCTTTCAACCATTATGTCTCCGCCTTTGATATGTGTCACATGACTGTCTCCGCCAAGAGATAGCATGATCTCTCTAGCCTTCAACGTACCTTCTATCTTGAAGGCACCGCTGGATGAAAATGTTTTTGCGGCCACCTCTTTCTCCATCTTCATTGCACCGGACGAGATGAAATCATCCACCTTTACGTCGGATTCAAACTTAGACGCCCCTTTACATTTTATCCGCTTTGCCGTTACCTTTCCTTGGAATTTGCAAGCACCGGAAAGGGACATACTGTCTGCTTGGGTGATCCCCTCTACCTTCAAACTTCCCCGGGAACTGACCTCGCCCAGATACGCATCGCCTTCTATTTTTGTAGCGCCGGATATCTTTGCTTCTTCCGCTTTCAAATATCCCTCGATTTTAGACGAGCCTGAAGAACTGAAATACACACAGTCCACATTTGACGACTTGGAGGATCCGGACATGGATACTTTTTCTTTCTTACCTTCCACTTCCACCGGTATCTCGTCTTCATCTTCAAACTCATCTTCGAACTCTTCCTGTGTCATCCTTTCCTGCTTTTCATATCTAGCCTTGATCGCTTTGTAGGTCTCTTCGGATATCTCACCGTTGGCGAGCCTTTCTTCCAATTTCCTTAGGATTTTTTCTTCCATTTTTACGCACCTCTTTGTTGTTGCATGTCATAGATAAAGCATTCATAGTATATATACTATCTTGAAGATATTATTAGATAACTGCAAATTCGATGTGGATAACTTCAACTCAAAGGTTGAAAAAGTTGATATATCTGTTATCGGATTGCTTTGGGATGAAAAAGTTCACGGAAGAGATGCTGAGTTTGTTCTCGTCTCCAACGAGATGTACCATCATAGAACTCATGAGTAAGGGATACGATCATCCAGAGGATTTAGCAAAGAAGCTGGAGATGACACGACAGGGTGTGGACAAGCATCTCCTGGAACTGCATGATTGGGGTTTGGTGGAACGTAACGCCATCTTTCCACCCGACGGGCGCCCTAAGATAATATACGAACTTACAAAGGAATGTAGGCAGCTACGAAACGCTCTAGACAATATTGGAGATAAGTACCGGGAAACAATGATATCTCGGGCCGAAAACGAACTGGAGCATCTGGATACAAAGCTGGCGGAGGGGGATCTAGCAGAGGAAATCTACGAGAAGAAAGTGAGGGAGGTCAAAAACCGGTGGAACTACGACCGGTTAAGGATAGAAAAAGATTAATACTGAATCCCAATAGACTAAGCATAACCACACCGCCACTGTGGCTTAGAGGCATAGCGATTCCTTGGTAAGGAATAGGTCGTGGGTTCGACTCCCACCAGTGGCTTTTCATCAAATGGCTAAAAAATTACTTATAGAATAGGGTTAATATTGATAACATGACTGAACTCGATGATATATTTATAGAGGATATAGAAGAGTTGGAATCACTGTTACAGAGAACCTACTGGATCGAGGACGAATTTGAACAGATGGCCTATTGGGAAGGATTCTCCACTCTGCACGAACAGTATAGAGACGTGATATTCCGATTACCCCATGATTCGGAAAAACACAAGATAATGCTCAACAAGATAATCAATAGTATCGAGGGTATAGAATTGGAGGATATCAAAAAAGGTGTCAGAAAACGGGAAGAGGGTAGTTCAAGAAGACAAAAGATGGACGAAGAGGTCCTGACAGAGATGATAAAGAACGACCGATTGGCCTTGGATCTTTACTCTAAGATACATAAACACACCTCCCGAGAGTTCATCGAAGAGATATGGACTGGAGAGAATTCAAACGAGTTTTTCGATATCTTTAAGAGATTGATGGCTGAAGAACAAAAGCATATCGATATATTAAGGCCGCATGTTGGCAAACTTGAGAGGATCCGATAATTTCCCCCAAGACCATGGTGCAGTATTTCACCAATAACGGGGTGTTGCTCAAAGAGATATCCCGTAGATAGGTGAGTATTTTTCCTTTATATAATCTATCAGATGCTTTTCGGTCAATGGTTCTCCAGTCAGCCTCTCGAGCATCTCCGGTGCCAAATATCGCTTTCCATGGCAATATATGTTGCTTTTCAGCCATTCGCCGAGGGGTTGGAAGTCTCCCTTAGAGATAGAGTCGTCCAGGGTGGAGATGTCATTGCGGATAGTGTTGAACAACTGGGCCGCGTAAAGATTTCCTAAAGTATAGCTGGGGAAGTAACCGAATTGTCCGGTGGACCAGTGTACGTCCTGCAGGACCCCTTCGGCCGCCGTGGGAGGTGATATACCTAGGTATTCATCCATCTTGTTCTGCCAAACCACCTCGGTTTCATTAGGTTCGATCTCGTCTCTGAACAATCCCAACTCTATATCGTAGCGCAGGGCTATATGCAGGTTATAAGTAACCTCGTCGGCCTCCACCCTTATCAAGGACGGCTCGACCCTGTTAACTGCCTGATAGATATCTTCCGGTGAATTCTCCTTCATCGACGGGAATTCTTTGGTGATCATCGGATACAGGTGATCCATGAAAGGTCTGCTCCTTCCCACGAAGTTCTCCCAGGTCCTGGATTGGGATTCGTGGAATCCCATGGATATGTACTGTCCGATAGGGGTTCCCAACAGGTCGGGACCTATGTTCTGTTCGTACATACCATGCCCCGATTCGTGGAGCAAGCTGTATATGGAAGATATGTTCTTGGGATTGTACCGATTGGTTATCCTGACGTCGTAATCCATGCCTACGGTGAAGGGGTGAACGGAGGAGTCCAGTCGACCCTTGTTGAAATCAAAACCTATATTTTTTGCTAGTTTCTCGCAGACGGACATCTGAGATTTGACGGGAAATTCTTTTCCATCAAAGACGCCCTGACCCGGAACTATGTCCGTAGATGCTATCTTATCCACTATATGGGATAGCTTCTTTTTCATCGGACCGAATACCTTTTCGATCCATTTAGCCGTGGAGCCGGGATCGAATTCATCCAGTAAAGCATCGTAGGGTTCATTTTCATACTCTATGTAACCCGCGAACTCCTTCCTCAGCTCCACGTTTTTTTCAAGGTGAGGAAGGAACATGTTAAAATCGGATTTTTCCCTGGCACTCTTCCAGACGGATTGAGCTTCGGTTGCGGCCTTTGCGATCTTCTGGATCAGTTTGTTTGGCACGTTATACTTTCTTTCGAAGGCCCTGGTCATCTCTCTCAGATTAGCTTTTTGAGAGCTGTTTAACTGTTCTAGATTTTTAGATATGTTGAGTTCTTTTATGCATCTCTTCAGTTTATCGGATGTCAACAACTCGTGATGATACTTGTAAAGGACCGATCTCATCCCCGAGCGAGCCGGTATCGCCTCCGGGGGCATGTAGGTACGTTCATCCCAAGCTAGTAATGATAGGTTTCTTTCTATGTTTCGCAGTTCCGAAGAAATATTCAATAAGTCATCATAAGCTTTCATAGAAACTAGTAATGGGATGTTGATTAATATAGTTATTCCCGCAGCGATTTCGTCTGATTTATATATGACTTGACGGTTCATGATGATCATGAAAGAAGCTGGTACGGTAAAGGATAGCGAAAAAGTGGTCAAAGAATCGGTACCGAATGCGGAAGGTATTGAGATACAGTGGCTCATATCCCAAGAGGAAGGTTCCGACAGGATATACATGCGAAAATTTACCCTGGCACCCGGGGCGGACATGAAGCTCCACAGTCATCCTCATACGGAACATATACAGTATTACCTAAAAGGCGAGGTAAAACTGATCATGGGATCAAACGAATACGATGTTTCTGCGGGTGATTCGATATACATCCCTCCAGGAGTAAAACACAAATACATGAATAAAGGGACTGCCGATGCGGAATTTTTGTGCATGATATCTGGTGGAGAGATCGAAACAAAAATCGAATAGTAACGGGCCATTAGATTTATATACTACTATGGACATTTGTAGACAATAAGACAAGTCCTTAAAGGAGGGCTAACAAATGAGTGAAAAAGGAATATTTGACGATATAGAAGAAGCAGCAGAGGCTGAGGCTAGCGGTGGGCCAAATTACGGTGTGATAATCATGGCTCTAGGGATTGTGATGATTCTTGCTGTCGTAGCCCTTAAGATAGCAGGACCAAACGAACTCCCGATGATAGGTGAGTATCCTCAAGAGATATACACGGGTGATCCCTATTTCTCATATCATTTCTTCATGGGGTTAATCGGTGGAATAGTAGTTACAGGGATAGGCGGAGTTATGTCCATGAGTGGTAAACCGTCCGAAGATTTCGAGGAGGACTTCGAAGACACGGATGAAGATCTACTGGACGAAGATGTAGAAGAAGGTATATGTCCCACATGTGGTGCGGTCATACCCATATCGTCCATGGAGTGCCCGGAATGCGGAGAAGAACTGGAACCTGCGGATGACGAAGAGGAAGAAGACATCTTTATAGGTGAGACTGTGGAATGTCCGATATGTGCCGCAACCGTAGATAGTTCATCAGAAGAGTGTCCGGAATGCGGTGAGCCACTGGGCGGAGATGTGGAAGAGGACGATTTCTTCGCGGACCTCTAAAAACCCTTAATAACCCTTTTTTTTTAATTTCTTTATATTTTTTACTAGTAAACCCTTTGCTCAAGAAGTATGATAAATGCTACCTGACTAACGTCCCTCTCTCACTTCGAGATGAATCAAAGCTTACCTGTGACATCGGGAATTTGGTTCCCGAAATATCTTCAGGAGCTCATTCCTGCTCTTCATTTTTCTTTTCGCAAACTCAAAGAAAAAATGAATGCTACAGAATCAGAGATTCTGCTCATTTTCCATTTTCTCATGTTCATTCGAGAATAAGGAAAATGCAGGGGACTGGTGTCCCCCTTTACTTCGGAAGGCAACCGCCTTCCTTCAAATGCGTGGGAAGGGAATTTAACGCCAATTTGCATACAGCCTTCCCACTTTTATTTCATTATAAATAAAATAATGCGTGGGAAGGGATATTAACGCCAATTTGTATACAACTTTCCCACTTTTATTTCATTGCAAATAAAATAATGCGGGGGAAGGGATTTGAACCCTCGGACACCTACGTGACAGGATCTTAAGTCCTGCGCCTTTGGCCATGCTTGGCTACCCCCGCAAGAAGGGGTTTTACGATTTCTGAGGGCAAACCGGAACAGGTTCCGGTGATTGCCCGCTTAGGAGCGGAAAAAGGTAATTTTATTACCCTCGCTCGCTAGCATGTAAAAACGTACTGGTAGAGAAGTGTTGAACCATACTCTATTAGCACTCTTACATCTATATAACGTGGCTAACAAACAAATGATATAAAAAGATAACCACAAAAAAAGGAATGTAGAAAAAAATCGGGGTTTCACAACCCTAACGGATTTCAGGAATGTAAAAGGGGCTACGTGCAGATCAAATCGTCTTTACGTTAACGGCTCTTGGTCCTTTTTCACTTTCTTCGATTTCGAATTCTACCCTATCACCCTCGTTGAGCGTAGGTGAACTGATTTCACTACGATGAACGAATAAGTCCTCGCCGCCATCGTCAGGTTCGATGAATCCGTAGTTTTTCATGTTGCTGAAAAACTTTACTGTTCCTTCCATACGAGTTTCACCTCCTTGTATTTTGTAAAAGCATCTAAACCTCATAGCATTTAAACTTTTTCGTGGGTTTATCTATTTTTTTAGTTTTTGATGCGGCTCACAGCTAAAAATAGGACCATTGATGGATGCCAAAGGTCAAATAGCTAAAAAGAATGACGAAAACTATCATGAGAACAAATGAGCAGATATCCCTAGCAACAGACGGCGCCAGTAAAGGAAACCCCGGATCGGCTGCCATGGGTTTTTCGATATATTCCGAGGATCTTGATGCCTTGCTTGAGGAAGATGCAAAATTCATAGGTCGGGCCACAAACAATGAGGCCGAGTATCGTGCACTTATATGGGCTTTGGAAAGGGGGAGCATGTACCGTGTTAAAAAAACGGTGCACTATTCCGATAGTCAACTATTGGTCAGGCAGTTAAAGGGACAATACTCCGTAAGGGCCCCAAACCTAAATAGGTTAGTTAAAAAGATAAATCGCTTAAAGAAACGTTACGACACGGTTTTACACGAACATGTTCCCAGGGAGAACAGGTATGTTTCAAGGGTTGACAGGAACATAAATAACGTGCTGGATGGGACATAGTTTCCACCGAAACCGTTATATAGTTTTAGTTTCATTCGAAACCATATGTCCGAGAAAAATTCTGCACTTAAGTTGCACTCAATTATCCACCGAAGGCTTATAATACATCTCAGAAAAAAAATTGAGCCCTACGGTTTCAGCAGGGGCGAATTCCCCTTCCTGATACGCCTTCTAAAAAAGGGTGACGGTGTTTCCCAGAAGGAGATATGCCAGGACATCTCCATCTCCAAATCCACCACATCCAAGATGGTAAACAAACTGGAACAGGAAGGATATCTAAGGATGGAAAGGGATCGGGAGGATAGACGAGTTAAGAAAATATACCTTACCGAGAAAAAAAAGGAGATCGAAGATATCATAACTGAGATCGAAGAAGGATTGGATGAGATTTTATTCAAAGGTTTCGACCGGGAGGAAAAAGAAAGATATTTGGAGTATTTGGAGCGAATAATGAAAAATATAAAAAATACGGTGGACGAATAAATGGAACTGCAGGAGACGTATTTATTTTTAAAGTCAAAGATGGGACGACCCGACAAAGAAGAGATAATCAGCGGAAATATAATCCCGGTCTTGTTCAAACTGGGTTGGCCAATGATGCTATCTTCACTGCTCCAAACAACTTATAACCTGATAGATACGATGTGGTTGGGAAGACTACCGGCACCCCATAACGAACTGGCCGTAGGGGCATTGAGTTTAGCCTGGCCCTTTGTAATGTTGATGGTAGCCATCGAGATGGGCCTGGGAATCGCAGGTATAGCGTTGATATCACAAAATACGGGAGCTAAAAGATACGGGGAAGCCCGAAAAGATGCGGGACAGATGTATTTCATATTTATTCTCTTTTCCATATTACTGGGTGGCGTGGGCTTTTTAATAGCGGAACCGTTTCTCGCTTTAATAACTGAGTCCGGAAGTCCTATGGTGGGACCCGCCGCTGCATACATTCGAATAATCTTCCTCGGATTCCCGGCTCTCATAACATTCGCCGCTTTTACCTTCAGTCTCCGGGCTTGGGGAGATACCATAACACCTACAGTGGTCATGGGGGTGGGCATTTTCGCCAATATAATCCTGGACCCCGTATTCATATTTGGTGCAGGACCTGTACCTGCTATGGGCATACGGGGCGCCGCCGTTGCCACCACGTTATCCCGGACAATGTGTCTGCTTATAGCTGTACATCTTCTCTATCACCGTAAGGTGGGCCTGTGGATCAATTTGAGTCATTTGAAACCAGATTGGTATCGAATAAAAAAGTTCTTCCAGATAGGGATTCCCGCCACCATCGCTCGGGCTATGGATTCCAGTGAATTTCTGATATTCGCAGCGGCGTTGACTTATCTACCTATGCACACAACAGTTGTTGCCGCCTACGGCATAGGCGGGAGGATACTAGGCATAAGCTTTGTGGTCATGTGGGGTCTTGGGATGGCCCTGACCACCGTAGTAGGACAGTCCCTAGGAGCGGAAAAGACGGACCGGGCGGATGAGGCCGCTAAAAAAGGCATGCTGATCATGATGGTTTTGATGTCTGGGATAGCTTTGTTTCTTGTGGCTTTCAGATTTTCTTTATTCGGATTTTTCATCAAAGACCGTCCCGAAGTGGTCCAGATGGGCGGTGAATTCCTCTTGATATTGGCCATAGGAGCACCTTTTTTTGCCATATTTGAGGCGGTCTCTGCCACCCTGAATGGTTCGGGTCACACAAAACAGCAGTTAGGTATCAGCATAACACGTTTATGGGCCCTACGCATTCCGTTACTTATCATATTGGCATTTGTAATAGGATTAAATTCCACTGGAGCCTGGTTAGCCATCGCCCTAAGCAATGTGATATCCGGTACTATAGCATATGTAGTTTACAGGTTGGGATGGTGGAAAAAGAAAATAATCGACAAAGACCCTTTTTCCAAAAATCAAATACCTAGATAAATATAATGAGATGCAAAAGTATAAATAACAAAAATTAAATCAAAGTGGTAGGCCATATGAAAGTTCAAAACACGTATCGGAAGCTAAAATCTCGTTTTAGCCAACCCACTAAGAAAGAAATAATTGAAGGTAACGTATATCCCGTTTTATTTAAACTTGCATGGCCAATGATGTTAACCACCTTACTCAACACTACTTACAACCTCGTGGATACCGTATGGTTAGGGAGGCTTTCTTCTCCTGAAAATACTCTCTCGGTAGGTGCGGTGAGCTTAGCATGGCCTTTCATATTCCTCCTGCTTTCCATCGAGATCGGACTCGGACTTGCCGCCATAGCATTGATATCCCAGCATACCGGTGCAAAGGATTACGACGAAGCCAGGAAATACACGGGTCAGCTTTTTTTTCTGTTCATGGTCCTTTCGGTGGTCATAGCCGCCGTTGCATACTTTGTAACCGAAGATTTCCTCAACCTTTTGACTGGCGATGGTGAAATGGTACCCTATGCCGCGGCATACCTTAAAATTCTATACCTTGGTTTCCCGGGTCTTTTGATCTTTACCGCCTTCTCGTTCTCTCTAAGAGCATGGGGTGATACATTGACTCCCACCAAGGTTATGGCCGTATCCGTCCTGCTCAATATACTCTTGGATCCCCTATTGATATTCGGGCTAGGTCCCTTTCCTCAAATGGGCATAAGAGGTGCAGCTTTGGGGACCATAATCGGTAGGTACGTCGGCATGTTTATAGCGGTGTACCTTATGTTCGGTGGTCGAGTGGGTATCAAATTAAACCTGGCACAACTGAAGCCGGATTTTTCAAGGATAAAAAAGATCCTTAAAATCGGCATCCCGGCAGCCATCGCACGTACGGAGGAGGCCTTCGGGTTCGTAATTATCACCGGATTACTCGCCATGATGCCTTATCAGGAAGAGGTGTTGGCGGCCTACGGCATCGGCAGTCGTGTGATCAATATCACCTTTATCGTACTCATGGGTTCCATGTTAGCCACGGGTACCATGATAGGTCAGGCCCTCGGAGCGAACAAAAGGGCCCGTGCGGAGGAGGTAGTCAAAAAGACCATGGTATTTATGCTGTTTTTCTTACTGACAACCTCTGTAGTATTTATAGTATTTAGGCAGCAAATCATGACATTTTTTATCCCAGGTGAACCTAAGGTCATAAAAATAGGCGCTATGTATCTAGCCATACTTGCCATCGGAGCTCCCTTTTCGGCCTTCTATGAATCCGTATCCGGCGCACTGTTCGGTTCGGGTCATACCGTTCAGCAGTTCAGCCTTAGCGTAACCCGCCTCTGGTGCCTGAGGATCCCTATGATCCTTTCATTTTCCTTCGGACTTATGCTAAATTCCACAGGCGCGTGGATCGCTATCACGTTCAGCAACATAGGCGCAGGATTATTGGCACTTTGGATCTATAGGATGGGTTGGTGGAGAGAAAAGATTATAGAGAAGGAACCGGGGGCTAGGGTAGAGAAATTGTTAAAGCGTTTTAAGAAGAAATGATGCTAGATTTTTAGTTCACTCCGAAACTATTATATCTCATAACCTTCGTCGGGAATCCATACCAGGTAAGATCTTGAAACAAAAGCGACGGTGGATCCATAGATGAAAGTGCATGACCTATACCAGTATCTAAAATCACGCATGGGAAGACCCGGTAAAAACGAGATAATCCAGGGCGGCATCTATCCCGTACTATTCAAACTTGCATGGCCCATGATAGTGGCATCTCTGCTCCAGACCGCATATAACCTTGTAGATACCCTATGGTTGGGCCGTCTCCCATCTCCTGAGAATACTCTTTCAGTAGGTGCCGTTAGTATATCCTGGCCCTTCATATTCCTCCTGCTTTCCATCGAGATCGGCCTCGGCATATCCGCCCTTGCAATGATATCTCAGCATACAGGGGCAAAACAGTATGAAGAAGCCTATCATGATACCGGCCAGATTTTTTTCCTGTTCATCGTTCTTTCCATCGTACTAGGTGTGGTGGGATATTTTGTAGCAGAGGATTTTTTGAATTTCCTTACCAACGATGGGGCCATGGTGCCCTACGCAAAGGAATACCTTCAGATCATATTCCTGGGTTTCCCGGTACTTCTAACCTTTGCCGCCTTTTCTTTTTCACTGAGGGCCTGGGGAGATACCATCACACCAACGTTGGTGATGGCGGTTTCCGTACTTATCAACATCCTTTTGGACCCCATACTGATATTTGGATTAGGACCATTTCCCCACATGGGTATACGTGGTGCGGCCGTCGCGTCGGTCACCTCTAGATCCGTAGGGATGTGTATTGCCGTGTACTTGCTTTATACCGGGAAAGTAGGTATCAAGCTAAGACTATCCCACCTCAAGCCGGATTTTACGAAGATAAAAAAATTCATTGTCATAGGTACCCCTGCAACACTAGCACGTATGGAAGAGGCGGTGGGATTCGTTGTGCTGACCGGACTCCTGGCTATGCTACCCCATCAAGAAGAGGTACTTGCGGCCTACGGTATAGGCGGTAGGATAACCAACATCACCTTCGTGGTGCTCTCGGGTATGATGATGGCCATAAGTACAATGGTCGGTCAATCCCTAGGTGCCGATAAAGAAGGGAGGGCGGAAAAGATCGGGGGCAAGGCCATGATTTTGATGATAACCTTGATGAGTATAATCTCTTTAGTTCTGGTAGTATTCAGATACCAGATAGTGGCATTTTTCATACCCAGTGAGCCCATGGTGATAGAGATAGGAGCAATGTACCTTGCCATACTGGCCATAGGGGCACCCTTTTTTGCAATCTACGAGGCGGTTTCCGGAGCATTGAACGGTTCGGGGCACACCAGCCAGCAGTTCGTCCTCAGTGCTACACGGCTTTGGGGGCTGAGAATACCCATGATCCTGCTCTTCGCTTTTGTGATATCCTTGAATTCCACCGGTGCATGGATGGCGATAGCTTTCAGCAACGTGGGAGCGGGAATAATAGCCTATTTTCTTTACAAAAAAGGATGGTGGAAAGAGAAAGTCATCGATAAATGATGTCATCCGAAAAGGAATAAACTAAAATACAACCGACGCCCAAAGAAGAACAAATGAAGTACTACGTAGAGGCCTATGGATGCACCATGAATCAAGGTGAAACCACCATGCTAGCGGAGAAAATGGCTGGTGAAGGGCATATTGAAGTAAGTGATCCCGCCCATGCGGACACGGCGGTCATAGGGACCTGCGTGGTGATAAAAAAAACTGAAGAGAGGATGAAAAGACGTATCGCAGAGCTGAAAAAGTACTGCGACGTGGTATTGGTCACCGGGTGCCTGGCGAGCACGGGTAAGAGCAAACTTGAACGGTGCTCGGATTTAAAATTAGTTGAACCGGGGGAAATTGATATGTCCTTCACCCCCAAACCCTCCCTTGTGGGAATCGTGCCCATCTCCACCGGTTGTACGGGTAGCTGTACATACTGTATAACCAAACTGGCAAGGGGGGCACTAAAAAGCCGCAGCGTATCATCCATCGAACAAAGGTTCGAGAACCTGTTGAAAACCGGGGTCAAAGAGGTGCGGGTCACGTCCCAGGATAACGCCTCATATGGCCTTGATATAGGTACGGACCTGATAAAGTTGATGAAGAAACTGGAGATGCACGGAGGAGAACATCGGATCCGGTTGGGGATGATGAATCCCAATACCGCACTGTCCATCGAAGATGAACTACTAGAGGTTATGAGCGATTCACACTACTATCGCTTTTTTCATCTGCCGCTACAGTCCGGATCAAACAGGATATTAAGATCGATGAACAGAGGTTACACGGTCCAGGATTGGGAGGACCTGATAATCAATATTCGAAAGCGTCTGCCGGACGTTACCATCTCAACCGATGTGATCGTGGGATTTCCCGGAGAGAGTGAGGAGGATTTTAAGAGGACCGCTTCGGTTCTGAAAAAGATAAAACCGGACATAACCAATATCACTCGATTCAGTTCCAGACCGGGTACCGCCGCTGACAGCATGGATAAAAGAATCCACTCTAGGGATAAGAAAAAACGCTCCAAGACGCTCACCGGGATCCATGAGAGAAACAATAAAGATAATAACCGTAAATTCGTGGGTACAAAAACCCGGATGCTGGTTTTAAAAGAGGGGAAGAACGATACACTTACAGGCCGCATGGATAACTACAAAGTGGTGGTCATCGACAAGATCAGGGATGACTTACTGGGAAAGTGGGTAGAGGTAGAGATCGTGGACGAAAGAAGTGTTTACCTCAAGGGCGAACCGATCTAAACACCTCTTTTTCACCCCATATGAGCTTGTGAAGCTGAGGGAGTACCCCTACATCGACTCCGTCCTTGATTACCCGGTCCGCTAGCATCTTTAACTGTGTACCTCCCTCAGGTTGAAACACTATCTCTGCATGGATTTCTTTTTCTTCAATCACATTAAGCGCAAAATCGTAATCGTCGAAATTGGCTATGACGAACTTTAATTGGTCTTTTCTCCCAAGCAAATCTAAATTTTTCCTCCGTACCTTTGAGCTCATTCCGGAAGAGGGTGTTTTATAATCCATGGATATCATGACACCCTCGGAAATAAAAGGGGTGATATCTAAAGACCCGTTGGTCTCCAAGGATACTTCTCCCTCGGTTTTCAATCTTTCAACCAGACCTATTGTATCCTTTTGAAGCAGGGGTTCGCCTCCGGTGATGCAGAACCGTTTTACGGGATATTCGTCTACCTTTTTCATTATCTCATTTACCCCCATGGCATCCCCCCTGGTCCATGCGTAAGAAGTGTCGCACCATTCGCACCGCATGTTACAGCCGGCGGTCCTTATAAAGACAGTTGGACGACCTATCTCCCGACCCTCACCCTGGATTGAATAGAATATCTCGCTTATTTCCATGTTCAAGGATAACACCTAGTGGGTAATATAACTAACGTTTCCAACGAACATTTGTATCGGGATTTTAGATTTACTGTACAATACGTAATGAAACCTCACTTTTTTGTTCACTTCACACCAAAATCATCTTTTAGTGTAGTTTGGCTTAAATATTCCTTGATCCTTTCTTCTGCAATTTCAACATATTCTTCTTTAATGTCGTATCCAACGAACTTCCTGTGGGTTTTAAGAGCGGACAAAGCGGTTGTTCCAGCACCGATGAATGGATCTAGCACTACCTCGTTCTTGTATGTAAATAACTGTATAAACCTGTAAGGCAGCTCTTCCGGGAAGGGTGCGGGGTGACCTATCTTTTTGGCTGATTCCGGTGAAAAGTGCCAGATGCTTTTTGTGTAATCTAAGAATTCTTTTTTTGAGATTGTGTTTTCTCTGTTTATGGGTTTTTTTCGTGTAAATGTTTGTTTACAAAACACCAGTATATACTCGTGCTGATCACGTAAAACTGGGTTAGCGGCAGACTTCCAGCTACCCCATGCAGTACCACCACCAACGCCTTTATCCCAGATTATTTCTCCTCTCATCAAAAAACCGATGTCATCCATTATCCTTATGATATGTGAGTGTAAAGGGATATACGGTTTTCTGCCCAAGTTTGCTATGTTAATACACACTCTTCCTCCCGGGACCAAAACCCTGAAAGTTTCAGAAAGAATAGTCTTCAGAAGATAAAGATATTCATCCAGTGTCAGGTCTTCGTCGTATTCCTTGCACGCATTGTACGGTGGGGATGTTACCATGAGATGAACAGAGTTATCCGGTAGCTCGCTCATGTCCTCGCTGCTCTTACAAAATAGTTTATTCAAGTTTTTTTCAGGTATCTCATTCTCTACATATTTTACTTTATCGTTTATCCTCTTCCCATTATAAAGATTACTATCGTAGAATTTACTAGAATCGTGATTTCTTCTGCTTGTAACACCAAAAGAACTGGTCGATGTTCCTGCATGATTATTTTTTGACATTTTATACCGCATCCATTTCGTATAATTTTTTAAAGAAATCTTCTCCTATATCACTGTAATCCTTATTTAAATCTAAGGATTTAATATTTTTGCCTAGTTTTGACTTCTTAAGCATCGAACCGATAAAAATCCTCTCATCTTTTAATAAATCTTCAATAAAACTGCTTAATTCTTCTTGTGAATCGATCCTTAAAAATCCTTTTCCAAGGCTTTCTTTAGGATTTCTTACCTTAGATTCCGATTTATCGGTAATCAATGGTTCGGGAGTCAGTGAAATAAATCTTTGAACTATACCTACTCTTACAGAGCCATCTACCTTATCTAGATAACTAGCTGGAGTGGGGCTATTACCAACTACAATATAAGGGATACCACAAGATTCAAAATGACTTCTAAAAATTGCCCCTTTACCGATAGCTTTCAAGATACTGTCTGTTCGATATATTGAACCTCGCCCTTTATGCTTGTCATAATCTGCCTCTATTGCACTTTCTCCCTTTTCGTTTAATTCCCAATTCCAAATCACAGACATTTTAACTTCAAAGACCACCTTGATTTGGTTTGGTTTATAAATACGACCAATTTCTCCCCTTTCAACAATCGCGATATCGGCGGCGGACCGAGAAGTTAGATCCAATTCATCACAAATAACATTTCTCTTTACTTCTAAATCATCAAATCCCGCATTCTTTAAAGCCTCTTCCAATACGTCCGATGCATATTTTTCTGTGTAAGCGGAAAGGGGTGAGTTTCTACCTTGTGGTGTGGTGCTACTCAAATTACCGTCACATTTTGGACACTTACTAGGGACAGATTTTTTAAAGAAAGCTTCGTACCGATAATCGCACTCATTACAACTTATCGCTGCCCAAACGACAGCATCTGTCGACTCGATAAATTCTTTTTCTTTTTCAGGGCTCCACATCGATTTCTTAAAAGGTCCATATTCATTTAGTATTTTTGGTCGATCCATCCCTAACAAAGATGGATGTCATATGAGTAGCATAGACCATAAGAACAATCCCGGATTTTCTTCGACACTTATTTGTTTCTTGAGATTCTAGAACAGGGCAGACGGCGGTGACGAAGCGTTTTCCAAAGTTGTTAGAGTACTTCCATTGTCTACTTATTTTCACTGTTTTTCTTTTTTTCTCTCCGTTTAAACTATCCGACGAACACGTCTAGAATATTCTTTTAGTAAACTTCATTGATTCTAGACGATAATGTTTTTGGTTTGTATGAAAAAATGTAGTATCCCATGACATTTTCGACAGGCGATGAATCGAGATGTTATCTTTTGTATTTAATATCATTGTTTATCTCCCGTGTTAATATCATTGTTTATCTCCCGTGTGTAGCAAATCGCAGGTAAGGGACGAAAAATATCCTCTTCTGGATTTCTCTTCCATAGCATTTGTAGTACTCGAAAGCCATATGCAGTCTATGGAAATTATAGTAGTCCTTGTAGCAATCTATCACATTTTGAACTGTCTCTACAGTCCAGTTTTCTTTCATTAGGCATTCTTCTTTGAATGTTCTGATCACTCGTTCTACCTTGCCATTGGTTTGGGGATGCTTCCTCGAAGCGAGTATATGTTTGACACATAATTCGTGGAGCCACATGTCGAAGGTAGAAACGCCGCTCCTTACGGAATGAAATTGCGTACCTCTATCAGTAAGTATTTGCCTCGGTGTTCCGTATTTAAGAAAAGCTTCGTTCAACGCTGGAATTATATCCTCAATCGTTGGATTACCATAGATTACCTTAAAGACAGGTACGAATCTGGAATGGTCGTCGATGACTACGAAGGCCCATACATTCTTTTCACTATCGATGCACGTGAGATCCATTTGCCACAATGAATTGGCATATTTTCTTTGGAAACTTTTCCATTTTTTCCTAACAGTTCTATCTTTTTTTAGCACTCCCAGTTTCACAAGATATCGCCAAACGGTCATGTGTCCTATCTGTAGTTCATAACCTATTCTGAGACACCCATATCCTTCTCTATATAGATCTATTATCTTTTCAAGTGTTTCTGGTGATATCCGATGTATCATGTGCGGACGTCGTGATTTGTATTCGAGACTTTTTTCTCCCCCTTCTTTGTAACGATTTATCCAATTGTACACCGTACTTCGATGCACGCCAACTATATCCGCGATAGTAACCACATTCATGGTATCTTCAAGATACATGTTGACAGACCAGAGCATTATCTTGAACCAAGACAAAACACGTAGATGCTTTGCCTTCACATTCTTCTTCCGGCCTTTGATACTCTCAATATTTTGCTTTCCCTTTACAATCTTACGGTCACTCTTTTTATACTTCTTCTTTATCTCTTTGTCTTGGATATGGACGATGGTATCACATCCTTTGTGTTTTCACCCATCGTCCATGTCCACCTCATATTTAATTTTCAAGACAGCTCTAATGCTACCTTTGTCGAATATGAGGTGGGATACTACAGTTTGTATGAAAAAACAACTGCATTAGGGAAGAGAATTTTACATGTCCAAAAAACTTATCACGGCTGTGGTACGTTGGGGGTAACATGAATATTGGCTTCGTGGTCAACCCCATCGCAGGTATGGGTGGTAGAGTAGGTCTCAAGGGAACCGACGGAGTATATGAGAAGGCGGTGGAAAGGGGAGCGGAACCCGTGGCCTCCGATAGGGCAGAGAGTGCGTTGAAGCACATGAAAGGCGGCCATCGATGGCTCACCGCCGGGGGCATCATGGGCGAGGGACTGTTGAAAGAACACTTTCCCGACGATGAAATCAACGTGTTTTTATCACCGGACGGTGTCGGGGAAACAAGGGCGGATGAAACCAAAAAGATGGCAAAGATATTTTTGGAAGAAAAGGTGGATCTCATCGTATTCTGCGGTGGCGATGGCACCGCCAGGGATATATTCGATGTCGTCGACACCGACATACCCATACTGGGAATTCCCTCGGGTGTGAAGATGTACAGCGGGGTCTTCGGTATAAACCCGGAGGCCAGTACGGAGTTGTTCAACATGTTCGTTTCCGGTGAAGCGGGTATAGACACGGTGGAGATAATGGACCTCGACGAGGACAGATACCGGGAAGGTGACTGGGAGATAAAGCTCCACGGCGAAGCAAGGACGGTGTACGAGCCCCATTACATACAGATGGGGAAGCAGAGCTACAGGTCCGTGGACGACGATGAGGTGAAGTATGACCTTGCCTCGTACATGATAGAGGAGATGGAGCGTTTTCCCGAACACCTCTTCGTACTGGGTCCGGGCTCAACCACCGCCCAGGTACAGAAGGTCTTGGAGGTGGAATACACGCTCCTGGGCGTGGATGTACTGAAGAACAAGAAAGTGGTCGCACTGGATGTTTCCGAGGATGATATACTGGGGATGGCTGAAAACTGCAAGGGGATTAAAATAGCGGTATCGGTCATCGGCAATCAGGGATTCTTTCTTGGGAGGGGCAATCAGCAGATCAGTCCCAAGGTGGTACGGCTTGCCGGTATAAACAACATATACATCATGGCGACACCCACCAAACTGAAAAGGTTGTCACAGATCAGAGCTGATACAGGGGATGCGGAATTGAACAAGGATATACGGGAAAAAGGATACATGAGGGTACTGCAGGGCTTTAGAGAATACAAGCTGGTTAAAGTACAAGCGTGAAATTCGGTGGATTTTAGCATCTAACGACTAGGACTGTACTGTCTTCTACACGGTTGCGGTGAAAATCCATTATATCCTTGGCCAACATCTCGGAACTTTTGCCTAACATGTCTTCAGTGAATTCGAAATCTTGAGAAATACCTTTGGTATGAAACACAAACAAATTTCCGGAATCTAATTCGTATTCAAGGAGAGGATACTCTTGCCCGCATACCTCTACGACGTATCTTTTCGGGCCTTTGCTGCTCTTTATGCCTATGTCCCCAAGAACACAGCACTGCATTTTAAAGGGATAGAAGTCTGCTAGGGCTATCTTTGCGCCGTGAACATGTTCAAACTCATAACATAGCATACCAACCGTCTCCGGTATAGGATCCACGGCAAGTATGTCTACATTTTCCTCTATCTCCGAGAGAAACATACTACCGTCCGGTCCACTATTTGGAGCGTTGATCACAAGGAAACGGGTGTACCGCGACTCATGAAGTACAAAAACAGCATCACTAGGAAGCTTTTCCCCTTCTTTGGGACAGGATATGTAATGATATTCCATAAGACATCAGCTTTCAAGATTTTTTGGTAAAGTATGGTTCACCATTCTCAGAACAATCTGATTTTCGTTCATTGAATGCACTAGCACATTAGGTTTTAGTAGTATTTGAATGTTGTTTAAACATGAGCCGGTCATTTCAGGTCTTTTTTTAAGTGTTCAAGCAAAGTTAAACATTTCTCATATTCTTCTCTGTCCAGGGCGGCATTTGCTTTCTTTAGAAATTCTTTAGAATGAGATATATCCCCTCCGAAGACCTCCTTTGTCCTTAATAATTTGTATACCTTCCTCAGATCCTTTTTTAATTCCTTCTCCAGAGGCTCGATGATATGCTCCACCCCTTTGGTGATCATATCTCTCGCAGTATTCAGCTCTCCCGCATCGATTTCTTCCCTAGCGGAGACGATCAGCTCGTTCGTCTGCCTGGTATCCACATCCATGTGCTCCGCACAGTAAACCAGGTTGTAGGCGGTCTTGACTTTGTCCATCAACGCTAGCTCTTCTTCACTCCTCTCCCTTTTATTCTTATAGAAAAGGTTTTCGCCGCAGATCGGACACTTTTCGCCGCTAACTATCACCTCGGAACCACATTTCATACAGAGTACCTTATCTGATTCATTCACATTTCACAAATAAAGCATATCTTAGATATATTTTTTGTATGTATATGAGTATAAACCAAGTAACTATAGAACAGTATATAGGGAATAAATTTAAATTGATAGTTGATACATATGTCCTTGGAATGAGCAACGTGTTAGTAAAGAAAAAGGTCAACCTATTAGGGGATCAAGGGGTCGGGAAGACATCCTTAGTCCTGAGATATGTAAAGAATGTGTTCGGTGAGGAGTACCTCAAAACCATAGGTACCAACATATACACCAAAGATGTTTCTTTTCAGGAGGGGAACGTAAAGCTGATAATTCAGGATATAATGGGTGAATCCGGATTCAGGTCAGTCCAGAGAGGTGCTTTCAGAGGTTCTACAGGAGCGATAGCGGTTGTAGACATAACAAGACAAGATACTTTGGATTATCTCGTGGAGGATTGGATCCCGGTTTACAAAAAAAATTCCAGTGAAGATAATCCCATCCTGCTGGCGGTTAACAAATTCGATCTTGACGATAAGAATATATCTCATAGGGACCTTGACGAGGTTTATGAACACTTTGATCACGTTCTTTTTACCTCCGCTAAAACCGGTAGAAACGTGGAATACATGTTTAAATATATAGCATCTAAAGTGGTAGACAATCTACAATTTTCCTCAAAGGATATAGAAGATATAGTCCTGGAGCGGGAAGTAGACAGCCCAAAGGATCTTCTCGATACCCTGTTAGCCATATCATCGGATATAGGAACTATTCCATACAAAATACGTGACGGGCTCTTTGAAGAAAGCGGGATAGATAAATTTGATCTGGACGAAGAGATATTCGCCATCAAAGAAGAAAATGTTTTGAAATTTGCAAAGTTATTGATGTACATATACGATGAGAGAAAGGACGATCATCCAAGAGATCTAGTCAAAAAGATGTTAGAAAGGTACCGTTCTTAAATTTTCTATTTTGCCGGACTGCCAAAGTACATTGATTATATGCTCAAAAGCCTTAAGTAGAACGCCGTGCAGTTTAATGTTAGGAAATAGATAACTGCGGCCGGCGCAGACACCCTCGACCGTGGATATGAGTGTATGCCTATGCCTGCAAATAAATTAGCTTCGGTATTATTGGTCCTCGTCCTGCTCTTCTCTATCTCAGATTTTTTTGGACAGGCATTTCGGGAGGATATCGACCGCGGTATGTTGGAGGCCGCAGTAGAGACACCCGAATCTATAGAAGTGGATTACGTCATGATAACCGATGAGATAGACGGTGATGTGTTGAAGGGGGGATATGTTCCGCCGGGTTACAAAGAATGGGGGTACCTCTCGGCCTATAACTATACCCATGGATTCGTTGATAATTACTACGGCAACTGGGATGCAAGCGGAGATGCCACTCTTACCTTGGGAGAATACGGCCCTCACAACGAGATAAATGTGGGGGAGACCCCTGGTGATGTTTGGTTCAATGTGACCGATGATGACGGACACCACTATGGTGTGAGATACACAGTGATAACCGACGAGGTCGATCACATACGTATAACGGAATTCCCCGGAGGAACGCCATTGGATAACCGAACGGTAACCGTAGAGACCCAGATAAGAGGTTACTGTTCGGTCTACAACGAATCCTCTGGCTACCTTTATACCGTAGAAGGAAATTGGAGTGCGGAGGGTGCCGACTCTGAATTACTGGAAAACGTTACCAATGAGTCCAACGTTATCGACGTCGGTTCCACAGGAGGACTTGCTTGGTTCAACCTTAGTTACGAAGGGTTCCATCATAGTGTGAGAATCGAGGTGCTGACGCCAACGGTAGATCACCTCAACATTACTGATACACCGGGTGGTGTCCCACTCGTCGGCGGAGAGGTGCAGGTGGGCTATCGGATATGGGGAAACGCTTCGGCCTACAACGAGACCGCAGGCTACATCGGCACGGTCGATGGAGAATGGATGGTGGAGTATGAGACAGGTATGGACCCATCTATCGGTCCGAGTTTGGGTGAAACGAGCTGGCTGAACGTGGGGCACTACGGGGGGAACCTCACATGGAAGGTATCCTATTACGAGGATGAAAACTGGTACAACGATTCCGTCGATTTCTATGTGGAACCACCCACTTTGGATTACATCAATATAACCAGCGGTGGAGAAGAGATAAACGGTGGCATCGTACCTGTCAATTATACATTGGATGTGGAGCTTTCGGCGTACAACCGTACATCCGGATTTATTTTTCTAGTTCACGGGAATTGGGAGGTTGAAGGAGGCGACGCTCACTTGCTTAACGGTACTACGGGAAAGGAGAATACCATCAACGCCGGGACCTTATCCGGAAAGGTATGGCTTAACGCCAGCTATGACGGATTGAAGGATCAACTTCTGTTCACGGTGGACGAACCGAAGATCGATTACATCGATTTCCTCCGGGATCCCGATGACCCTCATTCGGTGGTGGGAAATAAGAGCGTATCCGTGGGGTATGAATTCACCATCTACGGAGTGGGTTACAACGAAACGGTGGGGTTAGTAGACCTGGTTTCCCTGGAATGGAGCGTGGATAACTCAGAGGGAGCCGAGGCACAAGTGGAGTTCGTGACTGGTACTCACACGGTTTTCTCCGCAGGTACTTCCGGTGGGATAAGTGAATTGATCGGGATATACACAGGAACAGTATCTCACAGTGTTCTAGTCACCATCGAGGCTCCGGATATAGACCGTATCGAGATCACCGATGTGCCGGGCGGTGCTCCTGTTGAGGGAGGTAATGTACCCGTAGGTACTATGATGTGGGGGAATGCCTCGGCCTACAACGGGACCGCTGGGTTCGTGGAAACCGTTGAGGCCCAGTGGACGGCGGAGTATGAAAGCGGTATGGATCCCACACTCGGTCCCAGTCTGGCAGAATCCAGCTGGTTGGAAGTGGGACATCACGGAGGTAACCTCACATGGATAGTTGTTTATCAGAAAAATGGTGATATGTATATAGATTCTGTTGATTTCGTTGTGGATCCTCCTGAGGTGGATCAGATACGGTTCATTCGTGATCCGGGAGACCCTCATTCCGTAGTGCATAATAAGAGCGTGTCCGCCGGATATGAATCCAACATATACGGCGCGGGTTACAACGAGACCGTTGGATTTTATGGTGTGGTCAGCTTACGGTGGAGCGTGGATAATTTTGAGGGAGCCGAGGCGCGAATAGATCCCGAGATAGGAGATCAGGCTTTGTTTTCCGCTGGCCCCAACGGCGGCGAAGCTCGGTTGACTGGAGTATATGAAGAGATGTTATATCACAGCATAACTTTCAACATAGAACCTCCTGAGATAGATTCTATCCGGATAAGAGATGAGCCCGACGGCGGAGGGAATGAACTGGGCGAAATAACTCTGGGACCGGATGATGATATCGTGATGTATGCGGCGGCTTATAATGATACCTACGGATATCAGGAGGATGTATATGTGAGCTGGATACTTGACGATCAAGCGGTAGGTCGTATACAAGAGGACCATGGAACGAGTACACTATTCACAGCCGTGAGTATCGGCGTATGCAACGTCACCGCCCAATATGAAGAACTGCGATACACCTTGGGGGTAACGGTTATCTATACACACACCCCGGTGATCACCGGAAAGATACCTGATATAGAACTGGAAAAAAATTTTGGAGTCTACGAGATAGACCTTATGGAACATGCAAGTGACGAGTATGATTCGCATCTGGATATGAGATGGTACCTTACCGGTGTTGACCTTTCTATAATAAGCATATACGGTGAGAATCAAACTGGTAATCACGTAATTACTTTATTATCCCGAGAAAAGGCACACGGTTCCATGCAGGTCCGATACTGGTTGGTAAACAGCGCAGGCAACAAAGCTTCACAGAGTGCATGGATAAATGTGACCTATATATATAACCCTCCTAGATTCAGACGATGTCCGGACCTATACGTTCGTTTTGACGAGCCCTACGAGTTCAACTATGCTCCTTACATTGTCTACGACGAAGATAGGAAACATGAACTTGGATTAAAAACCGATGACCAGGAACACACCTCCGTAAAGGGTTTAACCGTGATCTACGAATATCCAGAAAGCATGCTGGACGAGGAAGTCCTTGTAATAATCACGGTTTCCGATGACATCGGGAGCGACTACACAGCTATCTCGGTGACAGTTAGTTCCAATTTCCCTCCCGAAACGGTAAATAGATTGCCCGACTTAGAGATAAAACAGTGGGAGGTTAAAGAAAATGTGTTCAATCTTGACGATTATTTTGCAGATCCAGAGGGAGAACCGCTTTACATGAGTTATGGATACACATACCTGAGCATCACCATACACGGAGACCATACGGTGGACGTTCGAGCGGATACGAATTGGCACGGCGTGGAACGGGTGACCTTCAGGGCCAAAGATCCTATGGGTGCTATAATAGAACAGACTATAAATATCACTATCATACCTGTCAACTTTTCTCCGGAATTCAAGGAACTACCACGGTTCGTTATATATTATGAAGAGGAGTATACATTTGATCTGAGATATTACATATCAGACAGGGATAACCAAATCCAGGAGCTAACGATCACTACTTGTAGCCCGGAGTATGTGACAGTGGAAGGAACAACATTGAATATGTGGTACCCAAAAAGGATGAGTGATGACTTATATCAAAACTACACCGTGCCCTTGGAGGTGTTCGTATCCGACGGGATCGATACCGTTTCTAGAGTTACAACCGTAACTGTGGGAGAGATATATCCGCCGGAGTTGATGTATCCACTTCACGATGTAGCGTTCAGAGAAAATGAAAAACTTATCAACGCATTCAATCTTGACAATCATTTTTGGGATAGGCAGAACGATACCATGTATTACTCTTCCGGAAACGAGTACGTTGAAGTGGTCATACATGACAACAGCTCCGTGGATTTTTACGCCCCTCGGAATTGGAACGGCCAGGAGCTGATCACCATCAGGGCCACAAACTCGGCCGGTGCACTGATGGAAGATTCCCTAACGGTCACGGTGATTCCTGTCAACAACCCACCTATGATCGCGGGTACACCTAGACAGGAGGGGATGGTGGATCGCAGCTGGATACTTGATATGGGTGAATACATATCCGATGTGGACAATGAGACACATGAACTAACGTTATTTGTTGATGATCCTAACGTTCAGGTGGTAAGACACAAATTGATTTTTCATTACCATAGTGCGGGAACGTATTATGTTACTGTGGAGGTAAGCGACGGCATGGATACGAATACCACGGAGATAGAGGTACTAGTAAGAGATGAAGATAGGCGCTTCTCGCCGATATTGCTTTCTCTTCTATTGATACCGCTCTTTGCGATTTTGTGGGGGGTATTCCACTGGTTAAAAAAGAAGGAATTCACCGTTGAAGACATATTTTTGATACATGATTCAGGCGTATTGATAAAGCACCACACCAGAACTTTAAAGGCTAAGAGGGATGAAGATATACTGGCCGGTATGTTCCTGGCAGTGAATAACTTTGTAGAGGACGCCTTCGGAGGAGAGGAAAAGGACACTTTGAAAAGAATGGAGTATGGCGACCATATAGTTTTAGTACATAAGGGAAGGCACGTGATCTTAGCAGTGTTCTTATCGGGAGAAGTACCTCCCAGGATATTTGACAGCATGTCAAATCTGGTGAAGGATATAGAGGAGAGATACAAAGGTAGGATCGAAGAGTGGAGTGGGGACCTAGAGCATCTGCCTGGAGTAGATGAGATGTTGAGTTCGATATTAGACAGTAAAGGTAAATATGGGCCAGGTGATTGGAAAAAAGAGCATAATATAAAAGATAAAATAAAAAATCAGCATTTTGGTAAATAACCAAAACCAATTAGTACTATCATTTTAGTTATTAATATGCAATGCATTGGAAAAGGGGAGATTTGCCGACGTTCCTTACTTTGGGAACCATCCTAATCGCCATAACGTTCGGTTCTGTTTTAGCTGATCCCCCGCTAACCACTGTAGTTGAAGAAACAGAAAGTCTTTCCGAAGGACCCTGGCCATCTTTTGGCAACAACAATAGAAACACCCGCTTAAGTCCATACGACTCGGGTCATGTGGACGGTACGATAGATTGGACATACCACACGGACATGTGGTTGTGGTCATCTCCGGCGATCGGGTCCGAAGGTGTGACGTACTTTGGTTCTCCGAATAACGATTTATATGCTTTAAATGTAGAGAATGGCTCACTTCGATGGAGCTACTCCGCCCATGGGGATATACTTTCATCTCCGGCGATTTCCCTTGACGAAGTTATCTACTTCGGTTCAGGGGACCATAACATCTATGCGTTGAACTCGGACGGAACTTTGAAATGGACCTATCCCACGGAGGGAGAGGTATATTCTTCACCCACTGTAGATGAGGATGGAAACGTGTATGTGGGTTCGTATGATGGAAACCTTTATTCGGTTGACCCGGAGGGAAACTTGAACTGGAAGTTCAGCTCTGATTCCTGGCTTTGGTCATCTCCTGCCATAGGAGATGATGGTGCGGTATACGTTGGCTCAGGCGACGAAAATCTTTATGCCATCGATATGGAAAATGGGACGGAGTTGTGGAATTTTACCACTAACGGACAGATATATTCTTCTCCGGCGGTGGACGAGGACGGTACCATATACTTCGGATCATACGATGGTAATCTTTATGCCTTGAATCCCGATGGAACTCTGAGATGGAACTACTATACAGGTGCGAGAGTACACCCTTCACCTGCCGTAGGAGCCGACGGTACCATATATATCGGTTCTCACAACGGTAACTTTTATGCAGTCAAGGATGGAGAAATTCAGTGGATATTCCAGACAGGCGACAGGATCAGTTCATCGGCTGCTTTAAGCGGTGATGGATTGATATACTTTGGTTCATATGACGGCAATTTCTACGCACTAGATGTCCAGAGCAACATGAGATGGTCCTACGATATGGAAAGCACCGTGTATTCGTCTCCGGCCATAAACAAGGACGGGCGCGTGTTAGCCAGCGATTGGAACGGCAGAGCTTACGCATTCACAGGTTCCGATTACAGCCACGAGATAAGCACGTCTGTAAAAATTGCAGGGAAGCCAGGAAACAGTGTAACAGCCATACTTAAACAGAACGATGAAACACTGGACAATATCTCATTGTTAAGAACACCGGGAAAACCGAATAGAGCATCAGTTGATTTCAACTACTCCCAGGAACAACAGTACACGCTGACCCTTATCTTCGAGGGGAATGTAGGGGGCAATCCTGTAAACGTCACCTTTAAGTCCGGATTCGGATTCGCAAGGATTTTCAACAATTTTGTGGCAGTTAAGGGACAGTACCAGGAGGTAGTCTATGACCTCAATGAAGAGATCGGAGACATGGTATCGAGATCAAGAGGCCTAACTGATTCCATATCCGGAGACGACGGACACCTCCTGAACCCGAAACTGTCCATCGTGATATACGATTCCGAGGCGGAATACGTTGATGTTTATTTTTATGACCTCAGCGATGATTCTGAGATAGGCAACATGAAGAAGGTTGCAAGTGGAGACATCGCTACGGTTTCATGGAACGGGTTGAAACCAAACACACGATATGGTTGGTATGCGGTGGCAAGAATTCACGAGAATTTAATGGAATTAGGGTACTGGAATTTTTCCACCGCTGGAGTGGACCATATCAAGATAACAAAAGAGGCAGGGGGAGCACCGCTCAAGGGAGGATATGTACTCCCCGGGAATGAAGAAAGGGGTTATCTATCCGCCTATAACAATTCATATGGTTTTCTAGGAACCCTTAAAGGTGATTGGAATGTAGCAGGAGGAAACGCACGGCTCAACCGAGATGGTCATTACAGAGATTTCAGCGGGTTACACGCGGGAAACCTGACTGGGAATGTATTTTTCAACGCAACTTACGATTCCTATTCATACAGTGTTAGATACACCGTTATCCAACCCCTTTCTGAGAGGGTGTCAGGGGTACCCAGAGAAATAAACATACAATACGACAAAGGGGTCCTGGATCTCAGTGAATACATACAGGATACGGGGAGAAGGCCTGTACAGATAAGGGTAAATGACCCTAACGTGGAGGTTATTGGTTATAAGTTGTTTTTCAATCAAGAGGAGGAAGGAGTTTACAAGGTCACCATAGAGCTCGAGGACGAGATAGATTCCACCACCTTAGATATAATGGTATACGTGGGGGCAGATGCTTCAGCTACTCAAGGGTTCCCTGGATTTCCATGGGTACTTGTCTTGATACCCATAGGATTAGTTGGAGGAGTACTTTATGTTACAAAGTTCAAATATACCATAGAAGATATCTTTTTGATACATGATTCGGGAGTATTGATAAAGCATACCTCCAACAATTTCAATACTTACAGTAGGGAAGATATCCTTGCAGGTATGTTCATAGCGGTGAACAACTTTATTCGAGACGCCTTCGGGGGTGAGGAAAAAAACACATTGAAAAAAATGGAGTACGGCGACAAAAGTGTATTGGTCCATAAAGGGGAACACGTGATACTTGCTGTTTTCGTATCCGGTCGGGTACCATCAAGGCTTTTAAGAGGCATGTCCAATTTGGTTAAGGATATAGAAAGTAGATATGAAAAAGATTTGGAAGAATGGAGCGGTAATATAGTAGATCTTCCGGGGATAACCGGTATGTTGGAACTCATGCACGGCAACCAGGGTAAATACAATCACGGTAATTGGGAGGGCCATGATGAATTCACGCTCCTTGGAAAAAAATGAGATGGAAAACATTATTTATCACCCGCTTTATGTAGTAAACAATGCCCATCTATAACTATTTGTGCTGGACCATAATCATTTTTTTATTGGTAGCCGGGATAGCATATCTTTTCGGCGCAAATAATCTTGGAGATACTACCGTAGATGTGATGCGCTGGATCATAATTATATTCTTAGTCATCATACTGATAATAACGATATTATACCTCTTTGGTCCCCTGCGAGCCGAAGATCTTCGATCTATATCCTACGAAGTATTTCTGTCACACTTTTCCAAAGGTATTTTGACACCGTAGTAGTCACCGTACCAGGATAAGAACCTTTTGATACCCTCTTCAATAGAGACCTTTGGTTCAAAGCCGAGCATGTCTCTCGATTTATCTATATCCGCATAAGTTTCCTTAACATCTCCCGGCTGCATGGGAAGCATTTTCTTTTTTGCCTTCCTGCCCAACACGTCCTCCAGCACATCTATGAAGTACATCAGTTCCACCGGACGATGGCTTCCCAGATTGAATATCTCAAAATCAAAGGGAGTATCTAAAGAGGATATCACTCCGTTTACTATATCGTCTATGTACGTAAAGTCCCTCCTAAGGTCTCCTCGATTGTAAACGTCGATGGAAACACCCTTTACTATCCTGTCCGTGAACTTGAATAGGGCCATATCCGGCCTTCCCCAGGGTCCGTAAACAGTAAAAAATCGGAGTCCGGTGGACGGTATTCCATAAAGATGATGGTATGAATGAGCCATAATTTCATTGGCGGCCTTGGTAGCGGCATAAAAGGAGATGGGAGTTGTTATATCCGCATCGGTACTGTACGGTATATTTTTGTTTCCTCCGTACACGCTAGAAGAAGATGCAAATACAAAATTATTGATATCCGCTCGTCTAGCGACCTCGAGTATGCTTGTAAAAGCCTCTAGGTTGGAACGTTGATACGTGAAAGGATCTTCTATTGAATGCCTGACCCCGGCCTGGGCCGCCAGATGACATATTCGGTGTATTCCCTTGTTTCTAACTATGCTTAATAACGTATCGTGTTGGCATACGTCGAGATGATGGAAAGAAAAGCCGGGATAGTCCTGCAGTACAGATGTCCTATCCCACTTCAATTTTGGAGAATAGTATTCATTCACATTGTCAACGCCAACGATCTCTTCGCCTTCTTCTAAAAGGGATCTAACGATGTGGAATCCTATGAACCCCGCGCTGCCAGTTACCAGTGTGACCATAGTTCCGTAAACTAATCCTTCTTATTTAGGGATATTGGTTAGCCTTACAGCATGTCCTTGAATTCTTCCACTATTTCAGGATATTCTTCTTTGATAGCATTCAGTATGGTACCTACGCTAACTTCTTTCAGGTCTAATTTAGAGAGAGTGTTCATTAGCTTGGTAAATATATCTCCCGAGATCTGCATGCACTTTTCCCTAGCCATGTAATTCCGCCATAGGATATTTTCCAGCCGATCCCTCCATCTTTCCTCGTACCTCTGTAAGAATTCATCGTCAGATCTACCTTCCTTGATGCACTCCGCAGCCACTTCTCCGGCTATCTTACCCTGCTTGACACCGTTATCTATGCCGCCACCGGTCATGGGATTGACCACCCTTGAGGCGTCGCCTACCAGCATCAAACCGTCGGTGGTTACCTTTTTCGGAGGCGGACCGACAGACACCCCACCGGCCACCATATCTATGGGTTCTCCTTTTTTGAACCCCTCGTGAGATTCTATGAACTCGTCCAGATACTCCTTCGGAGTTTTGCTACCATCCAGCAAAGAAAGCTGAATACCCAACCCGATGTTCGCCATATTTTCTCCCTTGGGAAATACCCAAGCATACCCACCGGGTGCGCATTTTCCAAGATGGAATTGAGAAAAGTTAGGATCGAAATCAACATTTGTCATCCGGTACTGGAAACATGTCATGATATCTTCCTGTGGAACCGATGACTTGTATATCCCGGCCCACCTCCCAACTTGGGATTCAAAACCGTCGGCGCCTATGACGATATCTGCCTTTATCTTGAATTCCTTACCCATATTTCGAGCTACGGCGCCGCATATCTTTCCTTCCTCCTTGATGAGGGATACCGCAGAGGTCTTCAGCATGAAGTCCGCACCCTCCTTTGCAGCCAGCCTTGCCATCTCCTTGTCGAAAACATCCCTCTCACAGATAACTCCAAGTCCGTGGGCATCGTATTCTCCGGCTAATTCCAGCATCCTAGCTCCCGGAAAATAAAGGCGTGCGCCCTTTACCTTGGCCACGGACCATTTTTTGTGATCTTCTATACCAAATTCTTCAAGCCAGGAAATGGATATACCTTCTCCGCATCGAACCGGTGAACCTATTTCCTGCCGCTTCTCGATCACCAGGGTCTTTGCACCGTTCATGGACGCATATCTAGCAGCGGTACTGCCCGCTGGCCCGGCGCCGATGACAAGTACGTCGTATTCTAAAACATCTTTTTCAGCCATATTTAATCCTCCAATAATATCGCACCCACTGGACATGCTTTAACGCAGAGTCCGCATGCGGTGCAGTCTTTATTTATCTCTATTGTGAATTCCTTTAAAAACACGGCATTCATCGGGCAGGTACCGACACAGGCACCGCATCTCATACATATATCTTCATCTATCTTCGGTTTATTCATGCTTATCTCTCCATTCATCTAGGGGTACAGAGAACTTGGATTCGATCTCCTTTCTATAAGTGGGACCGCCGTTGTAGGCACAGAAGGGAATTATTCTACCGTCCGGTACCGCATAGTGTATAACACATCTCTTGACCCGTTCGATATCATAATTGTAATCGTCTTGGAAGTGCATGCCTCCTACGAACATGGTGCGCCATGCAAAGTCTCCTATGGACCTCTTATTTCCCTTTTCAAGAACATCGGACATCAATGTTCCTATGGTCACTCCGCCGGGCAGTTCTTTGTCAGTGAGGAACTCTCCAAAGTACTTGTTGAAGTTCTTAATCAAACTTTTTCTTTTACTCTCCTGACTTTTCAACTTGCCGCCGACCTTGAAAGCGGTCTTATGAAAGAAAGTGTCCCATTCCTCAGCCTTTTCAAGCATCCTTTTCATCAACCCTTCTACATCCAGGTATTCGGTGATAGGTGTAACCTTTCCATCACCGGCTATGATCAAATAGGTGGCCAACCCGCAGTGAGGGTGGGAGGTGAACGCTACCTGAGAATCGTTTTTGAGCACGGATATCATCTGGGAGATCGGTGTAACGAATGGTACCGGATAAAAATCATCTCGGGTGACACACTTGGTCTGCTTTTCAAGATCTATAGCCAGGTCCGAAAGGGTGTACCTCTGTTTTTCTCTTTCCTCTTGAGAGATCCGGCCTGTGAAGGCCACTGGTTGATAGTTAACACCTCTTATCACGTCCCGATTCTCCGTTGCGAAATTCAATATATCTCCCACCTGGTCGTCGTTTATGGTCTTAATGATGGTGGGCACGAGTACCGTAGCCAACGGTTTTGGATTTGTGGTACGGCAGTTTTCGATGGCTTTCATCTTCACGTTCAGCAGTGGTTTCCCCCTTGCCTGTATGTAGTTCTCTTCCTTCAAACCGTCGAACTGAAGATAGACCGTGTGCAGGCCACTGTCTACGCACTTTTGTGCATAGTTTGGGTTCCCGGCTAACTTTATCCCGTTGGTAGCTATCTGTACCTGGGCAAAGCCCATATTGGATGCGGCTTTGAGTATTTGAAAAAGCTGGGGGTGCACCGTTGGTTCTCCTCCTGAGAACTGTACCGCCGTAGTGGGCACGGGTTTTTGATCCCTGAGCATCTTTAACATGCCTACTATCTGATTAAAGGACGGCTCGTATACATAGCCGGCGGCGTTGGCGTTGGCGAAACAGATAGGGCACTGCAGGTTACACCTGTTGGTAAGGTCAACGTTTGCCAAGCACGTGTGACTGAGGTGGAGATTACACAGCCCGCAGTTATCTGGACACGTTTTTGCGTTGGTTATTGCAGGGTCTTCAACGCCTTTACCGTCGAAGGCCCATTGTTCAGCTTTTAAAAACAGATCGACGTCGGACCAGTATACGCTACTGAACTTACCGTGCTCCGGACACTCTTTGTACATAACTACCTTTCCGCTTTCTTCTATCAATGAAGCGGGTATAACCTTTTTACATTCTGGACACAGGGATTCTGTTTTTTTTGGAAGCCCTTTATCCAACAAAGAGTCTTGAATTACCATGATTATCGCTCAAAACAAAAAGAACAAAGACTTAAATATTTTGTAGCGCATTGGACTACAAATGCAGCTAGAAGAGAGTGATGAGGATTTTAGAGAGGAGTATTCACGTGTTTCCAAAGGGCTACAACTATTCGGCCTTACCGAATATCAGGCACGGACCTACACCGGTCTAGTAGTACACGGTGTGGCAGACGCCGAAACCATCGCATCGGAGGTGAACCTGCCCAGAACATCGGTGTATAAGTCCCTGGATACTCTCCACAAGATGGGGTACGTTATCATAAGTGAAGGCAGGCCCAGGATATACCGTCCCGCGGAACCGTTAGAGATAAAGGCCAGGTTATCTTCAAAGCTTGACGACGTATTCGGCAGATTGAACGCCCTCTACGAAATACTGTCTGAGAAAGGTGAACCTCAGGTCATCTATACCATCTCTGGAAGAGAAAGAGTTATTGAGAAGATAAGCGAGTTCCTTAAACGTACCGATAACGAGATAATAATCTCATCCCCAATATTTTCAAACATATTGTCCGAACTGGAAGCGGATTTTCAATCCCTACATAAGCGCGGCGTCGTTATGACCGTGATCACCGAGCACGGTGAGAAGGTACTCCCATGGGCTCAGGTAGAGCGAAGAGACAGATTGATAGCTACGGACATCATCAGCGACTGTAAAAGGGCAATCCTTGCATCTCCTAACCTGGAAGTGTGCGGTTATACCAACAATCCCTCCATCGCATCTCATCTGGTCAACTTCGTGGATATACTGATGCGGCAGAAGTGAGATCATAGAGCTCTGTTCCTGTAAAGCTCTTCATCCACCACGGTGAGCATCTCATCAACGTCTAGAGAACCATCTAAGAAAACCGATATACTCTCGATAACCGACCTGGGAAGGCTCATAATATCGTTGTAACTTACGTAAATAACTTCCATATCCTGATGGGAGTTTATATGATTCTTCAATATCTTGACGTAGTCTCGGAATATCTGTTTAAACTCCTCTTTTGACACATCGCTGGAGTCTTTTCCCCGATGTTTTAACATCTTTTCCTGAGATTCCATAATCTCGTCTATGTCCCTTTCCATGAAGATAATCTTGTAGTTATAACCCCGGGGAAGATGTTTGATCAGTTCTCCGAGTATTTTCACCACCTTTCCCCTGGCCTCCTCTATCCATTTATCATCTTCGGGAAGGCTTTTTACTTTTTCATATTCATAGTACCCTTTGGGATTGTCCAGGTCCGGGGCTTGGACCTTGTCGGTCAATATTTCAAGTCCGCCCTTTTCCAGCATCTTCATCATCATAGACGTACCCGAACGCGGGAGCCCGGATACTATCACCACGGTATCTCCCTCTTCTGTTCGACCTCGGACATGTTTCACCATGGGTTCTTTGGTAAGGATTTCGAACATCCTGTCTATCTCCTCTTCTAGAGACACTCTTGCTGTGAAATCGTGCTCCCGGGACAAGCTCTTTGAGATCACTTCAAAAAGATGTCTTTTAGCTTCTTCGTGGGGATTCTCTATGTGTCGGATGTTCACATCCAGGCCGTACCTTTTACCCGTATCCGCAATCATCTGAGCCACTTCCTTGACCTTGTAGAATCCGGACAGATGGTTTATGACCTTGTACTGACCGGGTTCAAGGGGTGACGATATAAACCGCACCATACACTCTACGGCGTCTTCTAGGGGTATTATGCTCCGTATTTGATTGCCTTTACCATATATCGTAAGGGGGGTTTCCGATACCGCCTTAATCACAAATCGGTTGACTATGGAACCTAAATCATGGTCCAGTCTAGTTGTTAGATCAGGATGTGACGATGTCTCGGTGGTATGAATGCCGAATATAACGTCCTGCATTATATCGTAGGAACGCAGCCACCATGACTTACAGGCCTCTTGAACATCGTAGGTCTCCTCACGGCTTCTGTCCGCTGAGTTATCAGGTGATCTAAGGTGATCCCCGTCTTGAGACAAAGAGAGGTTTTCGTACTCATCTACCGTGCACAACTTGATCAATGTACTCGTAGGCACCACTTCCTTCATCATCTTCAGAAGACCAGTGGTATCTGTCACTCGGCTCAACTGG
The DNA here is from genome assembly GCA_046498385.1 of Thermoplasmata archaeon. GTDB lineage: Archaea > Thermoplasmatota > Thermoplasmata > Halarchaeoplasmatales > Halarchaeoplasmataceae > Halarchaeoplasma. The sequence continues at coordinate 86,480 of JAWOAU010000007.1, forward strand.
ACACCCACTGAACTGTTAGGACCGGCCGAAGGATCGGGGGTCACCTTTCGATAATGAACCACGACTTCCGGTTCGACCTCTGTCATGAAATCCTTCAGCGTTTCTCTATCCCCGGGCTCGATGTATTGGAATTTGATATCCAAACCCAACAGGTCTTTTGCAGACTCGATCCTACGGGGTAGTGTCGGGATAAGGGTTTCATCTTTATCCCGGGGTTCATCAACACCGAATACGTCACAACCCAAACCGGCGAGTCTGAGGGCCAGGGGCCAACCTATGTAGCCCCCCAGGTCGAAGATCATAACCCTCATATTTTTTAAAAGGTATCCGTATTCAGTCTTTTGCCACTCGGGGCACTGTTGAAACGTGATAGTTGGTTCGTAACGGCCTAGGGCGGACCTCCGTCGGCACTCGATCACCACTTGTTTATCCCCTCCTTTGGGTACCACCTTCCTCGATTGTCCGCAGCCCCGGAAATCAACGTTGCCTTTAAACCTGGCTCCGGGACAGTTCCAGCATGTTTTATCGGCGTTGTGAACCTTATCGGAGATGTTGATCACCTTGGATAATGCTTCTAACATCCTCCACCTTAGGATGCTTGGGAAGAGCTAAGTCGTTACAATACAAGAAGGCGTCATGTTCCGTGTGTTTTCCTTTGAATATATTTTGTTCAAAAAGCGAGTTGTACTTTACACTGCCCTTTAGATTATAGCCCGAGCTAGGAGTCAATATCAGATCAGGAGCGGTGTTCAGGTGCGGACCGTGGTAGGCGCCCTCCTTTCTGTGAATTTTTTTTATCACCCTTTCCCCCTGGAATCTTAAGTCCTTGAATAGAGACACTAATTCATCTACCACCTCTTCACCGGACTCCACCTCCCCCCTAGGATATCTGTCCGTACGGTTCAGGTATATTCTCCCGGGATCCAGTGCGAAAGCCTTTGTTTTCTCTTTGATATTGTTGTACCTTTGTTCCGGCCTATCTCCCAGCTGCAGGTAGCCTTCCGCTTCCAGGAGAGAGTTAACGTTAACGTTACGCTTTATGGGCTCCATACCATGGTCGGAGATCATCACCAACCGGTCCCCCTCTTTTAATTCCATGACGATATCTCCGATTATCCGATCTATCTCTCTAAAGTAATCAAGGAATACTTGGTGATATTCGTGGTCGGTATGGTGATAAGCGTCTATCAGAAAATGCCCCAAACGGTCCGAGCCCGTAAAAACCAGCATGAAATAATCCCAATTTTTTTTTAGATAACGGTTGCATACTATTTCCCGCTTTTTAAGCGTTTCAAACAGGTCCTTTGTGAAAACTTTCAATGACTCTTGTGCTTTGGAGGAGTCAACGTCTATTTTGTAACCTATCTCTTCAAAGAATGGAAGGGCGCTTGCGGGAGATACGGACCTTGCGAGGTCCAGGGACACAAAGCCGGAAACGAAGATCCCGTTTATGTCCGGAGCTGGATACATGGCCGGTACGTTGATTATCACGTATCTGTTGCTGCTGTCCTCCCAGAAGGGCAGGGCTTTAAGCGAACGTCTGTCGGGAAAAGAAATGGTGTACGTTCCCTCGATCAACTCTGTGAACCCGAATACCCCATGCTCTCCCGGATTCTTACCGGTGACTATACTGGACCAGTTAACGTTGGATACTTCGGGGACGGCGGACCGCATCTTTGAAAAATTTCCCTCATCTTTTAAAGAAGCGAAATTGGGCATGTCACCTTTTCTAGAAAGTTCTTGTATGATCCCATAGGATACACCGTCTATCCCGATGACAACAGTTCTTGCAGCCATGATGATTTCCAGATATGGAGTAAGGGTTATAAGTTATTTCTGCCGACCTTAGAATGGAGTCGCGGGGATATGCAAATATTTAAATCGTGGATGAATGTAACCAAAAATCGGTGTGTTTCCATCGAAACCCAAGAAAACCAGCAGGATAATAATGATTCTTCCAGCCCGGAGGATACCGAAGAGGTTTCCTCCTTTGATCAGGAACTGGTCACGAAATCCTTGGGTAAAGTCGGGAAGGGCGCAGGGATTTTGTTCGCCGGTACGATACTGGGTATATTTTTCAACTTTTTAGCTAGGATAGTCATAGCCCGCTTTTATACCCCCGACCATTATGGACAGTTCAACCTTTTTTTGACCTTTTTGACTATCTTTGCATATATCGGGATGCTGGGACTGACCAACGGGATAAGCCGTTTTATCGGGTACTACACCGGCACCGGCGAGGCAAAAAAGATAAAAGAGGTAGAGGGATGGGGACTTTTATTGGGGGCCATGAGCGGTATATTTTTTGGCGCCTTTTTATTCCTGACCGCGCCTTTGCTCGCCCCTCTATTTTCCGATGATGCACTATTCGTCGATTATCTCAGGATCGCCGCTGTCACCATACCCTTTTACGTTATCCTCAGGTCCATCCTGTCCATCTTCAGGGGCCACCAGCGTACCAAAGAGAACATACTATTCTACAGCTTCGGTCGGAACACCGCATTCCTATCGTTGACTGTCCTGGTCGGTATCTTTTCACTACCCTTGATCGGGGTGATGTGGTCCATGTTCACCGCAGTGGTGTTGATGGCGGTGATATCCTACCTGTATTACCTTAAAAACCAAAAATCGCTGTTGAGTAGTTCCGGCTCTTTTTCATTCACACCGTCCATAGGTAAAAAGATACTCCTCTTCTCTCTTCCCTTAGTTTTGGTCGATTTGATGCACCAGGTCATGGGTTGGGCGGATACTCTGATGATTGGAATTTATCTAACGGAAGACGCAGTGGGTTTCTACAATGTGGCCAAACCGCTGTCCGTTTTCATATCCGCGGGGTTGAGCATCACCATCTTTATCTATACACCCCTTGTATCCGGACTTTACGCCAGGAAAAAGTTCCAGGAAAACCATGTCATATTTTCCGTATTGACAAAATGGGTCTGCTTTTTGACCCTTCCCTTTGCCATGATACTGTTTTTATACTCAAAGGAGATTATATTTATATTTGGTTCTGAATATCTTCCTGCGATAATCCCTCTCCAGATATTAGTTATATTTTATTTTATAAATAACCTCATGGGACCCAATGGTGCCACCCTTACGGCCTATGGTAAAACAAAATTTCTCATGTACGCTACCTGCCTCGCCGCAGGTATGAACATCGGATTGAACATTTTATTGATACCGATTTACGGCATCATCGGTGCGGCGGTGGCCACTGGTATATCCGTATTATCCGCAAATATTGCAAGGAGCTACAAATTGTATTCCTTGAGCGGAGTTCACTCTTTCGGACCAAATAATATCAAGCCCGTGGTATCAACGGTGATAACCGGAACGCTGTTTGTTATGTTCCTGAAGATCACCCCTATCCCTGGTGTGATCCAGGTCCCACTCGCCTTTCTCTCTCTTACCTTTCTTTACCTGCTGACGGCCTCCGTCACTCGGAGTATATCCAAGCAGGATATGGAACTGTTGATGCTTATCGAGGATAAGACAGGGGTAAAACTAACCTTCCTGAGGAGGTTGTTGAACCGGTTTGCCTGACCGTCGAGATACGGTAGAAACAGGAAAATCTATTTATCCTCAGGTCGAATATGGGTGGTTGTGATTGATCATGCTCGACCACCTTGATAAGCTCGAAGAACTAGACAGCCAGGGTCTTTTTGACGTATTAGAAGAATTTCCCGACCAAATAGAGGAAGTAGTTGAAGAGCTGGAGCTGAACCTTTTGCCCTTCAAACCCGATGAGATAGTGGTAGCCGGGATGGGAGGTTCAGGGATCATAGGAGACCTGTTGAAATGCTTTTTAGCCAACCGCATCAGCATTCCCATCTACGTGGTGAAGGATTATGACCTCCCACACTTCGTATCGAAGAAAACCCTGCTTTTCGTTATGTCTTACTCGGGTAATACAGAGGAAACCCTCAGCGTGGCCGAGAAGGGTATAAAAAAGGGTGCAAAGGTGGTAGCCATAAGCTCTAACGGTAAATTGGCCGAGATATGCAGCGCCAAGGGAGTGGTATTCATCAAGGCGCCTTCGGGTTATCAGCCCCGGGCGGCTATTGCATTCATGTTCGTCCCTGTTCTGGAGTTTCTGTCGGAGATACTGGTCTACGACCCGGACGTTGCCATAATAGACACACTGACGGAGCTTAGAAGTCTTAAGGATAAGATAAAAAAATCCGTACCCACGGCTGAAAACGAAGCTAAACGCATCGCCCAGCGTATACACGGCAAGGTCCCGGTGATATACGGACATTCAATATACAACGCGGTAGCCAACCGATGGCACACCCAGCTCAACGAGAATGCTGAGATCCTATCGTGGTTCGGTGCCATCCCCGAGATGAACCACAACGAGATCGTGGGATGGACAGGGGACAGCAGGTCCTCCGACTGCGTTCCCATATTACTGAGAGAGCATTCGGAGCATGAACGCATCTCCAAGCGAATAGAGATCACAAAAGAGCTCGCTTTTTCCCGATGTGACGATATAATAGAGGTCTTTGCGGAAGGAGAGACACAGCTCGCTCGTATAATGTATCTTGTTTATCTTGGGGATTATGTAAGTCTTTATTTAGCCGCATTGAACGGAAAGGACCCCGCTCCGGTAAAGGTTATCGATAAGCTGAAAAGTAAGCTCGGTTAATACTTGCCGTCACCCAGGTGGTGCAGGGTCTTAACCACTTTCCCCTTCGACGAATCCACCATGGTCTTTCCGTCGCTCAAGGCTCTACCTACCGCCAGGGGTTTGCCGTGGTTCTCATCCCTGACCCAGATCAAGTCCCCCTCTTTTATCTCAAGGTCCGCATCGACTACCCCTGGAGCCATTATATCCGCGCCGTTGTAAACGAATCTTACCGCACCCATATCCACGGTTACGAAGGCCCTCTGAGGCTGGATCTTCAGTAGGCCGTTGATCGTGGGAAACACCTCGTTATCAAAGAACGTGGCTATTGGTTTTCCCCCTATGAGCAGTACCTTACCGTGGTCCGAATCCCCGATATCCACATCGTCTTTTTCGTTGAAAAAACTGGTACCCAATTTTCTCATCAATTCCTCATGAAATTTCTCTACCTTTTTTTCCTTGAGTCGATGCTGGTTCTTGTAGCTCATCACGTATGTACCCCAGTTGAGATATTTATCATTTGGGTAAAACACCAGTTTCGGTGGGGGGTCTTATGGAAAAGTATATTAAATATCTTTGTTAAAGAAAGGTTCATGATCGATATCAACTGCCTTTGTGGTAAGAGGTGTGAGAACTGCGGATAGATGAGCTAGATGTGATGGAGGAAGGAAAGAAGATCATATCATCATGGGGCATCGAAAAACTGTACCCACCTCAGGAAGAATGCATTGACGACGTGTTAAGGGGGAAAAATGCTGTCCTGGCATTTCCAACGGCCAGCGGCAAGTCTTTACTGGCGTATCTGGCTATCATGAAAAGGGTCGTAGAGGAGGGTGGTAAGGCCCTTTACATCGTTCCCCTACGATCCCTTGCGTCGGAAAAGGTAGAGGACCTACAAAAGTTCAAAAGCATAGGGTTAAACGTCGCCGTGTCCATGGGGGATTACGATGAACCGGACCCCAGGCTGGAGCAGAATGACGTTATCGTAGCAACATCGGAAAAGGCGGACTCTCTGCTGCGGCACAACGTCGGGTGGTTGAGGGATATAACTCTGGTGGTGGCCGACGAGGTACACCTAATAAACGACCGTGATAGGGGGGCGACTTTAGAGGTTACGCTCTCCAAGCTCAAGCAGGTGAACCCGGAGGCACAGATAATCGCACTTTCCGCAACCATCCGCAACTCCGATGCTCTGGCGGAATGGCTTGATGCGGAGCACCATAAGAGTGAGTGGAGACCGGTGGAATTGAGGGAAGGGACATACTATCATGGAAAGGTGATTTATGCCGACGGCTCAAGCACTCCAGTGAAGGACGGCGACCCGGTACGGGAACTGTGCCGGCCTACTCTGGAGAAAGGTGCTCAGTGTCTCGTATTCGTATCTACAAGACGCTCTACCGAGTCGGCGGCCAGAGACATGGGAGATACGGTCAAAGAGTACCTGACCCACGAGGAAAAAGAGAGACTGCAGAGTATCGCCGAGGAGATACTGATGCGTAGCACAACTTCCGTAGGAAAAAAGCTGGCCAAATATGTGGAAGCGGGGACCGCCTTTCACAATGCCGGTCTCAGCAATGTCCAAAGAAAGTTGGTTGAAAAAGGTTTCAAGAGCAGGGACATAAAGCTTATAGCGGCTACGCCCACCCTGGCCGCAGGGGTGAATCTACCTGCACGCCGTGTCATCATCCGGGACTGTAAGCGCTATGACCCCCTCCACGGCTTTTACAATCCTATCCCGGTGATGGAGATAAAACAGATGTGCGGGCGGGCGGGACGCCCCGGCTACGACGATAAAGGGGAAGCCATACTTGTGGCAAAAAGTGAAAGAGCGGTTGAATTCATGAAGGAAAATTACCTGCTCGGCGAGAGTGAGGTGATACACTCCAGGATGGCGGTTGAGACCTCTTTAAGGAAGCACCTTTTGGCCTTGGTAGCTACGTCCCACTGTAAAACCAAGGAGGATGTTATGGAGTTCATGGAAGGGACTTTCCACGCACACTACAGCGACCTTTGGACCATAGAGGGCTTGATAGACCAACTCTTCGATACCCTGGAGGAACATGAGATGATAGAGTATCTAGATGATAGGATATTACCCACCAAATTCGGAAGATTGGTTTCATCCTTGTACATAGATCCCTTTTCCGCCATAACGTTAAAAGAGGCTGCGTCGAGCGGCCGAAAAGGTATCCCTCTTTCTTATCTACACAGCGTCTGTCTGACCCCGGACATATATCAACTCTATATCAAGAAAAAAGAACTCTCTGAGCTCGAGGCACGGCTTTCCGAAGTACGTGCGGACTTGTTCTTCGACGTACCCCATGATCAAGGGGAAATGGAGCATTACTACTCTGCTTTCAAGACGGCTCTGATGTTGAAAGATTGGATGGAGGAGGTCTCGGAAGACGATATATCCAAAGGATACGATATCGGCCCCGGGGATATAAGGAACAGGGTTGAGACAGCTGAATGGCTGCTTCACTCGTCTGCCAGGATATCATCTCTATACAATCCTAATAAAGTGGAAAGGTTGAAAACTCTAACGATCCGGGTCAAGAACGGAGTCAGGGAAGAACTGCTTCCCCTGATGAAGCTAAGGCAGATCGGCAGGGTCAGGGCACGGACTCTGTTTGAAGCCGGTTATCACAGACCTGAAGACGTTCTCTCTGCTACGGCTGGCGAACTGTCCAAGCTGCCTGGGATCGGCGACAAACTCGCCTCCCGGGTATCGGACCTCTCGGAACAAGTATCTTTGCTGGACTTTTGAAATCACTTTTTTAGTTTTTTTCCCAGCTTCGACTCCACGGACCTTACTTTTCCTTCCAGTCGGTCCACCGCCCCTTCTCGGTCATCCACCTTAACGCTGGTGGATACTCTTTTTGAATATCCGCGCATGTGCATATGACATCCTTTGACAAGAGACATGACTTCGTCCCAATCACCCTCGACTATGGTGCCCATGGGGGTCAGCCGGTACTCCAAGCCGCTGGAATCGACGATTTCCAGTATCTCTGATACGTATCCGCTTAGACTTTCTCCCTTATCCAAAGGTACTATGGTGAATTCCGCTAACATATTTAATTTTATATTGTTCAAGGTTTTTAAGGCTTTTGGGGCCATGTGGTGCAAAAGGTTTATAAAAGGAGCGTTATTTGAGGTGAGAGATTAGAGAACATGACTAGGAAACACACTCGATTTGAAAAAGCTAGGATCATCGGTGCCCGGTCGCTGCAGATATCCATGGGAGCTCCGCCTTTGATAGAGGTGCCCGGAGAGCTGTTGGACCCCGTAGAAATAGCCGTGGAAGAGTACGAACGTAGTGTGATCCCTATATCAGTTATCAGAGAGGAATAATCATGGAAGAAGCTGAGGAGAATATGTTGGTTCCGGAAGACACTTACCTGACGTCTGGTGTCCATATAGGTACCCAACAAAAAAGTGAGTCGATGAAACCGTTCATATTTAAAGTGCGTAACGACGGGTTATATGTACTTGATGTAACAAAAACAAACCAGCGGATATCCACGATAGCCAAGTTTCTCTCAAGATATCCTCCCGAAAGGATTCTTTTGGTATCTGCCAGACAGTACGGCAACAGACCGATACAGAGGTTTTCTGATATACTGGGGACCATGTGTATAGCCGGTAGATTCGTACCTGGTACATTAACGAACCCTGAAAAAGACGGTTTTATCGAGCCAGAGGTTATGATCACCGTGGATCCCTCCGCCGATAGGCAGCCACTGAGGGAGGCGGTCAACATCGGGATACCCATAATAGGATTGGTAGATACGAATAATACGCTGTCCAACGTTGATATCGCCCTGCCGACAAACAACAAAGGTAGAAAGGCACTGGCGCTGGTATTCTGGTTGCTAGCTAGGGAAGTTCAACTCAACAAAGGAGAGATCGAAAGCAGAGATGATTTCGAGTACAGCGTAGACGATTTCGAGCAGACCCTTTAATACAATCTTACGGTTTCAAGATTCTTAGGGGTTCTGGTCTCTATACCATATTTTTTGTATATCGTACTAGCTAAGTTAGTACATTTTCCCTCTTCTCCGTGGGAGGTGAGCACTCTTTCTGGAGAAGGTCTCATACCGCTGATGTAATGCAGCAGCTGTATACGGTCACTGTGGCCGGAGAAACCTTCGCAGGTATGAACCCTTAACTTAATATTTATATCGATGGGATTTCCGCTTTCCATGAGAGTAACATGGTCGTATCCCTTCTGTATCCTGTCTCCTATCGTCCCGCTGGCCTGATATCCCACGAAGACGATGCCGGATTCCGGATCATCTCCCCAGGACTTAAAGTACTCTAGGACCGGCCCGCCGTTCATCATACCCGCCGTTGCTAGAACCATGGCGGGTTCGGAACTGTCGCATATCTGCTTGCGCATGTCCACACTATCTATCTGCTTGAAGATGGGAGACATGAAGGGATTCTCATCATCCTGAAATATGCGTTTCTTTAATTTATTGTTTAAAAATTCCGGATAAGCCGTATGTATAGCGGTGGCTTCCCAGATCATACCGTCCAGGTAAACAGGAGCCTCGGGGATCTCTTCATTTCTCATGGCCTCTTCTATAACCAGCATCACTTCTTGAGAGCGTCCTACGGCGAATACAGGTACCAGCACCTTGCCTTCGGCTCTCTCGATATGCTGGATCATTATATCCTTTAGCTGCTCGGCGGCGTCTAACCTGCTGGGCTGAAGATCGTGGTACCCCCCGTATGTTGCCTCCATCACAACGGTTTCCGCCCTTGGAAACTTGTTCACCGCCTGATTGAAAAGCCATGTTTTGTCGTACTTTATATCCCCGGTGAAGACAGCGTTGTAATCTCCTTCTCCTATGTGCAGGTGTGCCACCGCGGAACCGATTATGTGCCCTGCATTATGTAGAGTTAGTCTTATGTCCGGGGCTATATCCGTGGTTTCGCCGTACTCCAGAGCTATCGTATGCTTTACCGCTTCTCGTATATGACTGGATTTGAAGGGTGCGTCCCTTGCATCACTTACCGCCACCTTTATGTAATCAAGCTGTAAAAGGGCGGCCATATCTCTGGTGGGAGATGTGCAGTAAATCGGACCGTCGTAACCGTACTTGTAAAGAGCAGGTATCAGGCCGCTGTGATCTAGATGAGCGTGGGTCAGCACGATGGCATCTATGCTGTCCAAGGGCATGAGTTCTGGAGCATTGAGATAGGGGGTACCGTTATCATCTGAGGAAACATCCGCCCCGCAGTCGATCAGTATCTTGCTGTCTCGGGTATGAAGCAGGTGACACGAGCGTCCAACTTCTCTGTACCCTCCCAATGCGGTAATCCTGGCGAAGGTTTCACCCGTCCTCTTGTCCCTGTTTATCTTTCTTCCCAGTCGTTTAAGGAATTCACGTCGGTCCCCCCTGACAGAGCGGAGGTAACTCCGTATATCCTTAACGGTTTTCGAGGGTATCGGCGGAGTCCTGACCACTTCGGGAGCCCAGCCGGTCTCTCTTTTTATCTCGTTGAGCACACTGCCCTTTTTACCGATAGCGACTCCAGGGGCCTTCGCCTCTATGGTTACCTCCCCCATATCCTCCTTGAAGTACATGTCCGTGATCTTGGCATCGTCCGGTACTATCTCATGTATCTTTTCTTCCGCTATATCGCTGGAATCCAAGAGGGAAGGGTCGGGCCTGATCGAAACACGCCTTTTCAACCGCTCGGCTAACTTCCTAACTACTTCGTTACCCTTTGTGAACTCTTCCAAATCCTTGGTGTATATCACTATGGTCGAGCCTTCAAATTCTATATCAGTTATCTGTACAGAGGGGGTTATGACATCGTTAATCGCTCTTCTAGCTTCATTTAAAACGCCTTCAACACTCATAGAATTCACTTTTTAAAGTTAATAAAAGGTTTTGGTCAAGGGAGTCTGAGACCTTTTTCTTTTTTGATCTTGGACATCCTTTTATCTATGTCTTTTTCATCGATCTCTTGGAACCCGTCTTCGGTGATGCTCGCAGCTCTTATCCCGTCTCCTGATGCGGAATCTCTACTGCTGGATACCATGAGGCTGAGCACCGCAAGGTCGATCCCTTCTTCCAGTTTCATGCCTTTTTCGTAATGGTCCTCCAGAACTCCGTACACGAAGGGTGAACCGGAACCGATGGATGCATAATCATCAGGTATAGCGCCTCCGGCCATATCCATGGAGTAAACGTGTCCGCCCTTGGAGTCCACACCCCCGAGAAGAATTCCTATGAAGTAAGGCAGCATCCGCCTCCCGGCAAGTATGTTGGATAGCAAAGTGGCTGCACCCCTTACCGTTATATCTTTTCCTCTCTTGAGTTGAAAAAGTTCAATCTCTGCGCCCATGTAACGAGCGAGCATCTGTCCGTCCGCTACCAACCCCGCAATAGTCATGCCTAGGTTGTTGCCTACGGGAAATAGCTTCTGAGTATCTTTGTGGGCTATGAAGTTTCCCATCGTTGCTCTTTTTTCGGTGGCCAAAACGACGCCACTATCGCAAACCAGTCCTATGGTCGTAGTTCCTTTTTTTCCTTCAGTTTCCATGGTTTCACACTCTGTCCCATTTGGATTTTATACGATTTTAACAGGTTATAAATCGGGAATTAGATTTTTACTAACAAACCCGTAAAATCTGTTCAACCCGTAGAAGAAGGGGGCATGTATATATGTTTTTCCATGAGCTTTAGGGCCTTTTTCAGCTTGACACGCTTTCAATAGTACTCGTTCAGCTTGACCAGTGTGATGGTATCCGTAACTCCGGGGGTTTCTCTTATATTATCTACCTTCTCGTTGAGTTCGGTGATATCCGAGGCATGTATCAAAGATAGTACGTCGTACTCTCCTGAGAGCTCAAAAACACGATAGCAGTATTCCTTCATCCTTTGAGCCGCTTTCCCGGTCATGGTAGGGTCCGTCCTTATCAGTACCACACTTTCAACCTCTGCGGTGGTCTCTATGGTAAACCTCT